>JBKJMN010000466.1:0-16390 GCA_046596405.1 Burkholderiales bacterium | reverse complement strand
AGCCAAATGGCTGGCTGCGGTGTTGCAATGATCGGTTGAAATCACCGCGTTTATCTGCGGCTCAATAGCTTTGGTTTATTCGGTTTATGCGAATTCGAGAACTTTGCGCACTGCGGCAGCGATCTGGGTCTTGCCGGGCAGGTAATGATGTTCGAGGCGCGATAGAGGCACGACGATGTCGGGCGCGGTCACGCGCTGCACGGGCGCGAGCAGGGTCAGCAGGCCGTGCTCGGCGAGGTGGGCGGCGATTTCGGACGCGATACTGCAATGCCGCGGCGCTTCGGTCACGATCACGCAGCGGCCGGTCTTCGCGACCGACGCGAGGATGGTATCGAAATCGATCGGCTTCAACGTCGCGACGTCGACGACATCGGCGGCGATGCCTTGTTCGGCCAATTCGTCGGCGACCTGCAGCGTTTCGTAGACCATCGCGCCCCAGCTCACCAGCGTGACGTCGGTGCCTTCGCGCAACGTGTAGCACGCGTCGAGCGCGAGGCCCTGACCATCGTCGGCGACTTCCTCCTTGAACAGGCGATACAAGCGCGTGGGTTCGAGAAACACGACCGGATCCGGATCGCGGATCGCCGCGAGCAAAAGTCCGTACGCGCGTTTCGGCGACGACGGATACACGACGCGGATGCCGGGAATGTGGGCGAACATCGCATCGGGACTTTCGGAATGATGCTCGGGCGGATGAATGCCGGCGCCGCACGGCGTGCGCAGCACCATGGGACAGGACAGGCGGCCGCGCGTGCGATGGCGCAGTCGGCCCGCATGGTTGAGGATTTGATCGATCACGGTATAGGAGAAACCGGAGAACTGAATCTCGGCCACCGGCTTCAGGCCTTCCGCCGCCATGCCTATGCTCATGCCGGCGATCAGGTTTTCCGCGAGCGGCGTGTCGACGACCCGTTCCGGGCCGAACTTGTCGAGCAACCCCAATGTCGCGCGGAACACGCCGCCGTCGCGGCCGACGTCCTGGCCGAGCACCACGACCTCGGCGTCGTCGGTCATCGCGCGATGCAGCGCGAGATTGACGGCTTCGACGAGGGTAATCTGCGCCATGCCTATTTTCCGAGTAGCGCGGCGCGCTGCGTCATGAATGCGGCGGGCAACGTCGCATACAGGTGATCGAACATCTGCTCGAGCGGCGGCGACGGGGTGTCAATGTAGGTCTGCGCTGCGGCCTGCACCTGCTCGTTGCAGCGCTTGAGCAACGCTTCCTCGCGCGCTTTGTCCCATGCGCCGGTTTCGCTCAGGTAGTTGCGTAGGCGCAGTACCGGCTCACGCTTCCACGCGTCGGCGACCTCCTCGGGCGGGCGGTAACGCGAAGCATCGTCGGCCGTAGTGTGGTCGGCGAGGCGGTAAGTCACGGCTTCGATGACGGTAGGTCCGCCGCCCGCATGCGCTTTGGCGAGCGCTTCAGTGACGGCGTGGTGGACGGCGATCACGTCGTTGCCGTCGATTTGCACCGCGTCGATGCCGGCGGCGATCGCTTTTTGGGCGAGCGTCCGGGCGGCGCTCTGGGTTTTGCGCGGCACCGAGATCGCCCATTGATTGTTCGTGATGAAAAAAATCACCGGTAGTTGCCAGGTGCCCGCGGCGTTGAGGCTTTCGTAGAAGTCGCCTTTCGACGTCGCGCCGTCGCCTATCATGCAGACGGCCGCGCGTTTCTGCTTGCGCAATTTCATCGCGTATCCCACGCCGACAGCGTGCAGGCATTGCGAGGCGATCGTGATGCAGACGGGGAAATCCTTGCGCGGAACGGCAAAATCGCTGCCGCGCTCGTCGCCGCCCCAGTACAGCAGCAATTCCTGCATGGTCACACCGCGCATGATCTGCACGCCGTTTTCGCGGTAGGTGCACAGGAACACATCCTCCTGCGCCATCGCCGCGCCGATACCGGCTTCGACTGCTTCCTTGCCGAGCATCGATGCATAGGTGCCGAGCTGGCCGGTGCGCTGCAGCGCGATGGCCTTGGCGTCGTACGTGCGCATGAGGACCATAGCTTTATAGAGTGCCGCGAGTTTCTCGCCGTCATGGGCGAACGCGGGTAGCGGTGCCACGACCTTGCCCTGCGGGTCGAGGAACTGGAGGTATTCGATCTGGAAGGAGGCGGCGATGGTCATGGAGCGATCTTTAGCCACATTCTAACCGGAAACCGGGCAGGATTTGACAGGGCGCACAGCGGGATTTAATCTAAAGTGGTTCCATTATGGTTCCAGAGGCAATGCCATGCTGAATTTGACGCTCAAGAACATCCCGAAAGACCTGCACACGAGGCTCAAGCAAAGTGCGGAGAAAAACCGCCGCAGCCTTAACAGCGAGATTCTTATCCGACTTGAGAGTGACTTTGCCGCACCTGCCGTCGATCCCGAGGTCCATGCGGGCAGGTTACACGCGTTCACGGCACAGTTCCCGCGGATCGAGCACCGCAAGATCGACCGCTACAAGCGGCAAGGCCGTGCGTGATCGTTGTTGACAGCAATGTCATCGCCTACTGCTGGCTGAATGGCCCGTTCACCGCTACCGCCCAAAGTGTTCGCGTAAGGGACCCCGACTGGCACGCGCCTGTCTTGTGGCGATCCGAGATGCGCAGCATTCTGACCGGCTACTTAAGGGATGGAAGTCTGTCCCGAATGCAGATTGCACGCATCATGGATGCCATTGAGGACGCGTTGAGTGGCAATGAACACCTGATTCCTAGTGCAGAGGTTTTCAGGATCGCCGAAAAATCACGGCTGTCAGCTTGTGACTGTGAATTCGTTGTGCTCGCGACGGCACTTTCCGTCCCGCTCGTGACCGAGGACAAGGCTGTGCTCAAAGCATTTCCGGAAATCGCGTTGTCCATGGCCGCATTTCTCGGAGCAAAAGGACAATAACTCATCCTCAATGCGAAGAAATATCCGGATAAGAAGTCTCGCGGTATGGCGACGAAATACAATAAGCTCTAAGGGTGAAACCGAACCTCGACGTTTTTACGATACCCGGGCCTCGTGGCAAATCCAAGGGCGGACAGTTGCAGCGAATAAAGCTACATTTGTAGAGGCTCAAGCTATCAATGTAGAAAGGCGGCACGCAGGTATAATGTGCGCTTTCGTGGCCGCCCGCAGTAGTCCAGCCGGCGGTTTTTTGTTTCCCGCACTGTGCGCGCTTCATCGCCGCGTTATTCCGCAAAAGTCAGAAAGCATGGACACACCAACTTTTCCCGCCGATCTCGTGCGCGACGTTGCGAAACGGCGCACGTTCGCCATCATCTCGCATCCTGACGCGGGCAAGACGACATTGACCGAGAAACTGCTGCTGTTCGGCGGCGCGATCCAGATGGCGGGCACGGTCAAGGCGCGTAAGAGCGCACGCCACGCCACGTCCGACTGGATGGAAATCGAGAAGCAGCGCGGCATTTCGGTCACGAGTTCGGTGATGCAGTTCGAATATGCCGGCCATACGGTCAATTTGCTCGACACGCCGGGACACCAGGATTTTTCGGAAGATACTTACCGCGTGCTGACCGCGGTCGACGCGGCAGTGATGGTCATCGACGCCGCGAAAGGTGTTGAAACGCAGACTATCAAGTTGCTGGAAGTCTGCCGGCTGCGCGCGACTCCCATCATCACTTTCGTGAATAAGATGGACCGCGAAGTGCGCGAACCCGTCGCGCTGCTTGAAGAAATCGAGTCGGTGCTGAAAATCGACTGCGCGCCGGTAAGCTGGCCGATCGGCATGGGCAAGAGTTTCCGCGGTGTATTCGATTTGCGCGAGGACCGGCTGGTGCGCTTTACGCCCGGCGCAGAGCGCCGCACCGACGACAACGAGAACATCCAGGGTATCGATAATCCGCGGCTGGACGAGTTGTTTCCTGACGAAATGACATTCTTGCGTCGCGATGTGGAGCTGATCCGCGGCGCAAGTTCGCCGTTCGACCTGCAAGAGTTTCTCGCCGGACGCCAATCGCCGGTTTTTTTCGGCTCGGGCATCAACAACTTCGGCGTGCAGGAAATCCTGCGCGCGCTGGTGGAATGGGC
This sequence comes from Burkholderiales bacterium, assembly GCA_046596405.1. Lineage (GTDB taxonomy): Bacteria > Pseudomonadota > Gammaproteobacteria > Burkholderiales > SG8-41 > PALSA-1004. The sequence continues at coordinate 12,365 of JBKJMN010000466.1, read as the reverse complement.
GCCGCCGCCACAGCCGCGCGATGGCAGCAGCCGCGAGGTCAATCCCGCGGAAGCGCCGTTCAGCGGGTTTGTATTCAAGATCCAGGCCAATATGGACCCCAAGCACCGGGACCGCATCGCGTTTTTCCGCGTGTGCTCGGGGCGCTATCTGCCGGGCATCAAGGTGCATCACACGCGCATAGGCCGTGAGATGAAGCTCGGCAATGCGCTGACTTTCATGGCCAACGAGCGCGTCAAAAGCGAGGATGCCGTGGCGGGCGACATTATCGGCATCCACAACCACGGGCAATTGCAGATCGGCGATACGCTGACCGAAGGCGAGGCGCTCGGCTACAAGGGCATCCCTTATTTCGCTCCTGAACTGTTCCGGCTCGCCCGGCCGCGCGATCCGTTCAAGGCCAAGCAGTTGCAAAAAGGGCTGCAGGAACTCGGCGAGGAGGGCGCGATTCAGGTCTTCGATACGGGTAACTCCCTTTTGCTCGGAGCCGTCGGGCAGTTGCAGTTCGAAGTCGTGGCGCAGCGCCTGCAAAGCGAATACAAGGTCGATGCCGTTTACGATGCAGCGAATATCTTCACGGCGCGCTGGCTCACGTTTCCCGATGCTGGCGTGCGGCGCAATTTCGAAAAAGAACTCGCGATCAACATGGCGCGCGACGTTGACGACAATCCGGTGTATCTCGCGCCCAACAAATACAATCTCCAGCTCGCGATCGAGCGCTGGCCGCAGGTCGGTTTCCACGATACGCGCGAGCACGGGCAAAAACTTGCGCATTGACGGCAATCGAAAGATTGAACCGCCAAGGACGCGAAAGACGCGAAGGGATTCAAAATCCAAAATTTATCGAGCTTTACATAACAGCATGACAGCCGCTGGATGCACCAAAACCTTCCCTCACCCCCGGCCCCTCTCCCGGAGGGTGAGGGGAGTAGTGTAGCGTTAAGTTTTCCTTCGCGTCCTTTGCGTCCTTCGCGGTTAACGATTGGTTTTCAAAGATAGAGGATTGCGATGAAACTCGGTTTTTTCACGATGCCGATGCATCCGCCTGAGCGTAATTACACGCAGACGCTCAAGGAAGATCGCTCCGCGGTCTTGCTCGCCGACGAGCTCGGCTACAGCGAAGCGTATATCGGCGAGCACGTCACCGACATTTGCGAGTCGATCCCGTCGTGCCTCGCATTCATCGCCAGCGTCGCGCATGCGACAAAGCAGATAAAACTCGGCAGCGGCACCGTCAACCTGCCGAATAACCATCCGGCGCAGGTCGCGGCGACGGTCGCGATGATCGACCATATGCTCGAAGGGCGGTTCATGTTCGGCATCGGGCCCGGGGGGCTCCGGTCCGACATGGAAATGATGGGCAACCTCGAACGCGACCGCAATGCGATGTTCGTCGAAGCTATTGATCAGATACTCGCCATGTGGAGCGGCGATGCGCCATACAACGTTCAGGGCAAGTTCTGGAACATCACGACCGCGCAGACGCTGATCCGCGAAGCGGGGCAGGGCGTAATGTTGAAGCCCTACCAGCAGCCGCATCCGCCGATTATCGTCACGGCCGTGGTGCCGCATTCGAAAGGGCTGACGGAAGCGGCGAAGCGCGGCTGGCAGCCGATTACCGCGAATTTTCTGCAGCCGGTGTGGGCGAAGACGCATTGGCCGAAGCATGAAGAGGGTTGCAGGCTCGGCGGGCATCCCGTCGATCGCCAACACTGGCGCGTGTGCAAGAGTGTGTTCGTTGCCGACGACGACGCAACCGCGCGGCGCTATGCCAAAGACCTTAAAGGCCCGTACGGTTTTTACTACTGGAACCTGCTGACCAAACGCATGGGCCACGGCAACGTCGATATTTTCAAGCACGACCTCGCGATGCCGAACGAGGCAGTCACGCTCGACTACCTGCTCGACACGCTGGTGATCTGCGGCAGCGTCGCCAGCGTCGTCGAGCAAATCCTCGCGTTTCGCGAGACCATCGGCGATTTCGGCACGCTCTTATACGCGGGCCACGACTGGGCCGATGTAAAGCTCGCGCGCCGCTCGATGGAATTGATGGCGGAAAAGGTGATCCCCGCGGTCAATGCGGCGATCGGGCGCGCGTAAGCTGGCGAGCAAATAAGGTTGCGGGCTGCGGCCCCCGCGGTAAAGAATCAGCTGTTGCTTCGCAACGATGCCTTGATACGTGCAAGCACCTGCTTGTCGAGCAGATCCTTCTCCCGGTAATCGGTTTTGGTTTTGATGAGGCCATCGATGTTGAGCACCCTCACCGGCGTGCCTTCGATTACCAGTTCGCGGACATAAGGTTGCATCGATTCGTAGGTTTCGCCATTGGCCGCGAACAGCAAATCGACCAGCAAGTCATCGGCCACTCGGATATTTTCGATGCTGCCGTCTGCGGCGGGGACAAACCAATCGGCCTTGAGATCGCTGGATGATGGCAGAGCGCTCAGCGCGCGGATTATTTTTTCGCCATTTCCGCGCGTAGGCCTGACGAGCACGTCGATGTCTTCCGTTGCGCGCAGATAGCCGTTGAGCCGCACCGCCTGCCCGCCCACCAGAACATATTCGACGGCCTCGTTGCGAAATCGCGCCAGCAGGGCGAGCAGCGGGTCGTCCGTGGTCATGCGGTGTTCAGGGCGCGCGCAATTTGCACTTGGCGCTCGGCGTCGCGGCGATTGAAGTATGCGTGCGTGCCGCGCATCACCCCGCGTTCGACCGGCGGCGCCGCGCTACGCAGAATCGAGTCCAGAACGCGTCCGCGCCGATAAGCCGTGCTGGGGTCCAGCTCGACTTCGGAGCGGTCTTGATTACCGACGATACGCATGGGACCCAGTCTAGGCGGCTTCATTTGCCGGGGCAAGCGCGGCGCTACCTTAGGCGGCCTCCGCCAGAATCTGGCGTAACACGTAGGGCAGAATCCCGCCGTGCTTCAGGTAGTCGACTTCGATGACGGTGTCCACGCGCAGCGTGAGCGTAACGCGTTGGGTAGCGCCGTCTTTGCGCGTGATCACGAGCGTGACGTCCTGCATCGGCTTCACGTCGCCGCCGTTCACGCCTTCGACGTCGAACGTCTCGGTGCCGTCGATGCCAAGCGTTTTCACGTCGGTGCCGGGCTTGAATTGCAGCGGGAGCACGCCCATGCCGACCAGGTTCGCGCGGTGGATGCGCTCGAAGCTCTTGACGATCACGGCTTTGACGCCGAGCAATTGCACGCCCTTGGCCGCCCAGTCGCGTGAAGATCCCATGCCGTAGTCCTCGCCGCCGAAAATAATCAGCGGAGTGCCTGCAGCCTGGTAAAGCTCGGACGCTTCGAAGATGGTCATCTGCGCGCCGTCGGGCTGGTGCCGGGTGATCGGGCCTTCGGTGCCGGGAGCGACCTGATTGCGCAACCGGACGTTGGCGAAAGTGCCGCGCACCATGAGTTCATGGTTGCAGCGGCGCACGCCGAAGTGGCCCCATTCGGACGGCGGGCTGTTGTAGCCTTCGAGCCATTTGCCGGCCGGCGTGCCCGTCTTGATTTTCGTAGAAGGGCTGATGTGGTCGGTGGTGATGGAATCGCCGAGGATCGCCAGCGCGCGCGCGCCTTTGACGTCGTTCACCTTGTCCGGTACGCGGGTGACGCCTTCGAAGAACGGCGGCTCCTTGATGAAGGTGGACTTCGGGTCCCACTCGTAAACCGCGCCTTCGCTGGTGGGAATTGCTTCCCACAGCTCTTTGGCGCCGGAGAGATCGCCGTACTCGCGGCGGAAATGCTCTTTGTTGGCGGCAAACTTCATCAGCGCGCCGACTTCGGCGTCGGTCGGCCAGATGTCCTTCAGATAAACGGGTTTGCCGTTGCTGCCGGTGCCCAGAGCATCCTTCGTGAGGTCGGTGCGCACGGTGCCGGCAATCCCGTACGCGACTACCAGCGCGGGGCTGGCGAGGTAGTTTGCCCGCAGGTTGGCGTGCACTCGCGCCTCGAAATTGCGATTGCCTGAGAGCACCGCCGCGGTGACGAGATCTTTGGAGACGACAGCGTCCTCGATCTTGGCATCGAGCGGGCCGGCCGCGCCCATGCAGGTGGTGCAGCCGTAGGCAACGACGCCGTAACCGAGTTTTTCGAGGTAGGGCAGCAGGCCCGCATCGCGCAGGTAAGCGGTGGCGACCTTGGAGCCCGGGGCCAGCGAGGTCTTGACGCGCGGGCTGACTGTGAGACCGAGTTCGACCGCGCGCTTGGCCAGCAGGCCCGCCGCGATCAACAGCGCGGGATTGGAAGTGTTAGTACACGAGGTGATCGACGAGATCAAGATGTCACCGTGACCAACGTCGAACCCGGCGTGCCCGCTGGCTTCGCGGCGGGTGAGGTCGGCAGCCGGCCGCGCATAGCCGTTTTTGTCCGTGGGCGCGGAAAACAGCGCGTCGAAGCCGCGGCCGAGGTCCGGCAAATTGACGCGGTCCTGCGGGCGTTTCGGACCCGACAAACTCGGCACGATGCTGTCCAGATCGAGCGTGATGAGCTCGCTGTAGTCGATGTCGCCCGGTTTCGGCATGCCGAACATGTCCTGCGCTTTGTAATAGGACTCGATCGCGGCCACCTGTTCCGGCTCGCGACCCGTGGTGCGGAAATACTCGACCGTTTTTTCGTCGACGGGGAAAAACCCCATGGTGGCACCGTACTCGGGCCCCATATTGGCGACGGTGCAGCGGTCGGCGGCGGTGAGGGCCGACGCGCCTTCGCCGAAGAACTCGACGAACTTGCCGACGACTTTGGCTTTGCGCATCAGTTCGGTCACGGTGAGCGCGAGATCGGTCGCGGTAACGCCTTCGCGCAGCCTGCCGGTCATGTGGCAGCCCACGACGTCCGGCGTGAGAAAGGCATTGGGTTGACCCAGCATGCCGGCTTCGGCTTCGATGCCGCCCACGCCCCAGGCGACGATGCCGATGCCGTTGACCATCGTGGTGTGCGAGTCGGTGCCGAACACGGTGTCAGGGAACCAGACGCCGTCTTTCTCCCACACGCCGCGCGACAGGTACTCCATGTTGATCTGGTGGATGATGCCGTTGCCGGGAGGTACGACGCGGACCGTTTTGAACGCGCCCTGCGCCCATTTGACGAAGCGGTAGCGCTCGGCATTGCGCTTGAACTCGATCTGTTGATTGCGCTGCACCGCATCCGGCGCGTTGTAAACGTCAATTTCAACCGAATGGTCGACCACGACATCCACCGGTACCAGCGGCTCGATACGTCCGGGAGACACGCCCAGGCGGCTCGCCGCCGCGCGCATCGCGGACAAATCGTTCAGCGTGCCGAAACCGATCAGGTCCTGCAGCACGATGCGCACGACGATGAACGGAATCTCCGAAGTGCGCTTGCCGGTGGGCTGCCATGCCGCCAGCGCACGCACGTGTTCTTCGGTCACCAGCTTGCCGTCACAGTGGCGGACAAGCGCCTCCAGCACCACCCGGATCGAGCGCGGCAAGCGCGAGATCCTGCCGAGGCCTGCCGCTTCGAGCGCGGCGAGCGAGTGGTAGCGGCCTTGTTTGCCCGGCGACGGAGTGAAGTCGCGCAGCGTCTTGAAAGTATCGTTTGCCATATTGAATATCCCTGTGCGTTGGTTACGCCGCCATTAGTTCACGAAGTACGTAGGGGAGTATGCCGCCGTGCTTGAGGTATTCCACCTCGATCGGCGAATCCACGCGCAGCGTTACGGTGACGTTTTGCCTGGAGCCATCTTTCCGGTAGATCATCAACGTCAGGTCCTGTAGCGGCTTGACGTTGCCACCCGCAACACCGATGAGATCAAAGGTTTCGGTGCCGTCGATTTTCAGCGTCTGTACGCTGTCGTCGCCCTTGAACTGGCAGGGCAGCACGCCCATGCCGACTAAGTTCGAGCGGTGGATGCGCTCGTAGCCGCGCGCGACGACGCACTTCACGCCGAGCATCTGCGTGCCTTTCGCTGCCCAGTCGCGCGACGAGCCGGTACCGTATTCCTCGCCGCCGAATACGAATAGCGGAACGCCGTCTTTCTGGTAGCGCATCGAAGCTTCGTAAATCGTCATCTTGTCGCCGCTCGGCTGGTGTATCGTCACGCCGCCTTCGGTGCCTGCTGCGAGGAGGTTCTTGATGCGCGGGTTGGCGAACGCGCCGCGCACCATGACTTCATGGTTGGTGCGGCGGGAGCCGAAGCTCGACAGGTCCGTGCTGCCGGCCGCAATCAGCCAATCACCGGCCAAAGTGCCCTTGCGAATGGGCGCTACCGGGCTGATGTGGTCGGTGGTCAGCGAATCGCCGTAAATGCCCAGCGCGCGTCCGCCTTTGACATCGCTGATTTTCGGCAGCTCGACTTTGAAGCCTTCGAACAACGGCGGTTCGAGCAGGTAGGTCGATTTCGCGTCCCACTCATATAAAGCGCCCCGAGCTTCGGGAATCGCTTCCCACAAGTCCTTGGCGCCGGAGAGGTCGCCGTACTCGCGCTTGAAATTCTCGCTGTTGGTCGCATACTTCATCACCGCCTCGACTTCCGCGGGCGTGGGCCAGATGTCCTTGAGATAAACCGGTTTGCCGTGCTTGTCGTTGCCGATGGCATCGTTGTTCATGTCGCGCAGCACGGTGCCGGCGAGCGCGAAAGCGACCACCAGCGGCGGGCTCATCAGGAAGTTGGCTTTCAAACTCTGGTGCACGCGCGCTTCAAAGTTACGGTTGCCCGACAGGACCGCCGCGCAGATAAGGTCGTTCTTGACGACGGTATCTTCGAGGTCCTTGTCCAGCGGACCGGCGAGGCCCATGCACGTGGTGCAGCCGTAGGCGACGACGTGGAAGCCGAGCTGCTCGAGGTAAGGCAACAGGCCGGCGTCGCGCAGGTACGCGGTAACGACCTTGGACCCGGGAGCCATCGAGGTCTTCACGCGCGGATGTGGCTTCATGCCTCTTTCGACCGCTTTCTTGGCGAGCAGGCCGGCGGCCAGCAGCACCCACGGATTCGAGGTATTCGTGCACGACGTGATCGCGGCGATCAGGATGTCACCGTGCCCGACGTCCATGCCGGCCTTGTTGGTTACGGGCAGCCGCTTGGCCATATCGGCCGCCGGTTTGTTGTAACCGGATTCGGCCACCGGCATGGCGAAGAGCTCGGTGAAGCGGCTCTTGATGCCTTCCAGGTTGATGCGGTCCTGCGGCCGCTTCGGTCCCGACACGCTCGGCCGCACGGTCGCGAGGTCGAGCTCAACGATCTGCGAGTAGTCGATTTCGCCTTGCTTCGGGATGCCGTACATGCCCTGCGCCTTGAGGTAGGACTCGATGGCATCGACGTGCTGCTCGCGGCCGGACATCCGGTAATACTCGAGGGTCTTGTCGTCGATCGCAAAAAAGCCGCAGGTCGCGCCGTAATCGGGCGCCATGTTAGCGACCGTCGCGCGGTCGGTGGGCGAGAGCGACGTCGCGCCTTCGCCGAAGTATTCGACGAATTTGCCGACGACCCGGGTCTTGCGTAAGAGTTCGGTGACGGTCAGCACGAGATCGGTGGCGGTCACGCCATCGCGCAGCTTGCCGGTCATGTGGACGCCGACGACGTCGGGCGTCAGGAAGTAGTAGGGCTGGCCCAGCATGCCGGCTTCGGCTTCAATGCCACCCACGCCCCATGCCAGAACGCCGATCGCATTGACCATCGTCGTATGCGAGTCGGTGCCGACAGTGGAATCGGGGTAATAGACGCCGTCTTTTTCCCATACGCCGCGCGACAGGTATTCGAGGTTGACCTGGTGGCATATGCCGTTGCCGGGGGGCACCACGCGAATGCCGGAAAACGCCTGCTTGGCCCATTTGAGGAACGTGTAGCGCTCGCCGTTGCGCTCGAACTCGATTTCCATGTTCTTGCGCAGCGCGTCGGTCGAGTTGTGCACGTCGATGACGACGGAATGATCGACGACGAGATCCACCGGCACCAGCGGCTCGATGCGCGTCGGGTCGAATTGCTGGCGGCGCGCTTCGGCCCGCATCGCGGCGAAATCGTTCAGGGCAGGGAAGCCCGCCATGTCCTGCAGCATGATGCGGGCGAGCACGAACGGCACTTCCGCGGTGCGCGGTTCGACCGGTTTCCACGCAGCGAGCTTGCGCACGGCCTCCTCGGTCACGCGTTTGCCGTCGCAGTTGCGCAGCACCGATTCAAGCACGACGCGCAGGCTGATGGGCATGCGCGAGGTCTTGCCGAGCCCCGCTTTTTCGAGCGCGGCCAGCGAAAAGTATTTGCCGGTCTTGCCGGACTTGAGCTTGAATTCCTGCAGTGCGTTGAACGGATCGTGTGCCATGGTTATTGCCTTCCTCTAAAAGTCGTTTTTACCATTGTTTGCCAAATGCCGTGAGCGGCGCGGATGCACCGTAAAGCGTAAAGTGTCCGCGGAGCAAAATTTGCGCGCTGCGTTCGTAGGCCGCGCTGCTGATGTGCATGCCCGCGGCAGTCATGGATGCGGCGATGCGCGCGCGCAGCACGCCCGCCGGGTTGCGCATCTGCACGACGGTCACGCTTTCGGTGGGGCCGATGGCGGGGATACCGCGCGCGAGCTTGTGGGCGGTGGTGCCGGGCAGCAGGCAGGCGACCGCGAGGCAGCAACCACCGGTTACGGCGAGCGAGTTATGCGGCGTCTGCGGCGTGAAGTAGCGCACCAGGATATGCTCTTCGCCGGTCGGCGGCGAGACCATGCAGATTTTTGGAATCGTTTCGCTGTGCGCGAGATCGTCGGCCGTCATCGGGTCGCCGTTTTTCCGGCGCAAGCCCATCTTGAGGCCGGCTGCGACCCAGATCGCCTGCAGCTTTTCCTTCAGCGCGTGATCGTGCGCGAGCTCTTGGATCGATTCCTGACCGGTCTTGCCGAGATCCGCTGCGTTCACGATCACCATCGGCACCGCAACATCGACGCACGACGCTTCGACGCCGGCAAAGCGATCGACGGCATTGCCGGTCGGTAACAGCTGGCCGGTTTTGGCGCCCACTGGATTGCGCAGGCTCAACTCGACGCCTGGAAATCGGCCCATCACGCCGGGTATTTCGGTATCCGCGGGAATGAACGGTGTGCCGGCGGGCGTTTTGACGCTCGCATCGGTCGTTACTCCGGTGTTGGTATTGAAAATGCGCATGACGGTCGCGCCGGGGGTTGCCTGGAAAATACCGGTGTCGAGCGCATACATGGTCAACGCGGCCGACAGGTTGCCGCAATTGACGCTCCAGTCGATCGCGGACTTGTCGGCCGCCAGCTGCGCGAACGTGCTTGCGATGTCGGCATCGGCGCTCGGCGAGCGGTGGACGATGAACACCTTGTTACTCGTGGATGGTCCGCGGCCCAGCCCCGTCGTCTGTTTATTGCCTTTGACCTCGCCGGCGGGCGGCACGCCCATGATCCAGCGGATCGCTTCTTCGCGCAGCGCGAGGTCGGCGGGCAGATGCTCGTGCCAGAGCACGACGCCGGTCGAAGTGCCGCCGCGCATGTGATAGACGGGCAGCTCGAGCACGCCATTGACGAGACGCGGGACGAACCCGGCCAGCGCCGGATTCGGCATGCGCCCCGTTAAGGCGGGCGCGGCGTCGTTCACTCTTGCGCTCATCAATTCCCAGCAGTCAGAAACCAACCCGCTATTTTACGTCAGCGCCGCGCCATTGAGGTAGTGGCGGCCCCCGATGCGGGTGCGGGCGCAAGTCTAGGGCTTGCAATCACCCACGCGCTTGGCGATGATCGATTGCGTCATCGGACCCGGCATGCCTTCCATGGTCATCGTCATGTCCATGTTCATGCCGGTGGGCGAGAACGAACCCTGCACGGTGCCGTCAAGCTTTTGTGGTTTCGTGCACGCCATCTTGTACGAGAACTTGCCGCTATTCTCGTTGAGATCCTTGATCTGGCAGTCGCTGCCCTGACCGGGCGGCATTTGATAGCCTTTGCCGCCTTCGAGATCCCTGGCGGCGAGGCAGCGCTGCATCGTTTGCGGCGCCATGTTGGCCGGCGCGCCCGGCATGCTGATCTTGATCGTGTATTCGTACATGCCGGGCGTCATCTGGGCGACGGCGGCGAGCGGCAGCGCGAGCGCCGACGCGAGTGCGAGGATGGTGAGTTTTTTTACCATACGGAAATCCTCAAATGACGAAAAGGTCCACGAATTCGTGAACGGGGGTAGTCTCCAGCCGTTTTTGATCGGCGCAGAGATCGAAGATCACGGCCTGTTGCTTGGCGGGAAAGCGGCGCGCGAGGTTGGTTTTGTACTTCGACTCGAGCAGCGGCACGCCTTCCTTGCGCCGCCGGCGATGGCCAATCGGGTATTCGACTTCGATGTTCGCGGTCTTGGTGCCGTCCTTGAAAAAAATCTGCACGGCATTCGCGATCGAGCGCCTGGCCGGGTCGAGGTAATCGAGCGTCCACTGCTTTTTCTCGACGCAGACCATCCTGGAACGCAAAGTATCGACGCGTGGATCGTGCGCGACGTCGTCCTCGTAATCGGTGGCGAGCACGTTGCCTTTCAGGAGCCCGATGGCGACGATGTACTGGATGCAGTGGTCGCGGTCGGCGGGGTTGTTGAGCACGCCCTGCTTGTCGATGATGCGGATGGCGGACTCGTGCGTGGTTATCACGATTTTCGCCACGTCGCCGACGCGATCGCGCACGTCGGGATGCAGGCGCACCGCACATTCGGCCGCGGTCTGACCGTGGAATTCGGCCGGAAACGAAATCTTGAACAGAATGTTTTCCATCACGTACGAGCCGTACTTGCGCGTGAACTTGAACGGCTTGCCCTTGAAAAGCACGTCGTAAAAGCCCCAGGTCTTGGCGGTGAGCGCGGACGGATAGCCCATCTCGCCTTTGAGCGCCATCAACGCAAGCCGCACGGCGCGGCTGGTGGCGTCGCCCGCGGCCCATGATTTGCGCGAGCCGGTGTTGGGAGTATGCCGGTAGGCGCGCAGCGACTGGCCATCGATCCACGCGTTCGACACGGCGTTGATGACTTCGTCGCGCGTGCCGCCGAGCATCGTTGTGATGACGGCGGTGCTCGCCACCTTGACCAGCACGACGTGGTCGAGGCCGACCCGGTTGAAGCTGTTCTCGAGCGCGATCACGCCCTGGATTTCGTGCGCCTTGATCATGCCGGTCAGCACGTCGCGCATCGTCAGCGGCGCCTTGCCGGCCGCGACGCGCGTGCGCGAGAGATAATCCGCGGCGGCCAGGATGCCGCCGAGATTGTCCGACGGATGACCCCATTCTGCGGCGAGCCAGGTGTCGTTGAAATCGAGCCAGCGGATCATGCAGCCGATGTTGAATGCCGCGGCGACCGGATCGAGCTGGAACGACGTGCCCGGAACTTTGGCGCCGTTAGGCACTACCGTGCCCGGAACGATAGGGCCCATCAACTTGGTGCACGCGGGATACGACAATGCTTCGAAGCCGCAACCAAGCGTGTCCATGAGGCACAGCCGCGCCGTGTTGTAGGCTTCCGCGCTCGTCAGTTTGGCTTTCAGCGCGTAATCGGCGATGTCGAGTATGACCTGGTCGGTTTTGGGGCGGACGTTGGAAATAGGCGATGACATGAGTGCTCCGTTAAACGTTACCGGGTTTTCCTGGCGGGTTTGGCGCGTTCCGCCAGCGGCACGAATTTGCGCGCTTCGGGCCCGGTGTAATTGGCGGTCGGCCGGATGATCTTGCCGTCGATGCGCTGCTCGATCACGTGCGCGGCCCAGCCGGTCGTGCGCGAAATCACGAAAATCGGCGTGAACATGGCGGTCGGCACTCCCATCTTGAAGTACGACACCGCCGAGAACCAGTCGAGATTGGCGAACATTTTCTTTTCCCGCATCATCACCGTCTCGATGCGGTCGGCGATCGCGAACATCGCCATGTCGCTGGTTTCCTGAGACAGGTTGCGCGCGACTTCCTTGATGATTTTGTTGCGCGGATCGGCGATCGTGTAAACCGGATGGCCGAACCCGATCACGACCTCCTTGTTGGCGACGCGAGTGACGATATCGGTTTCCGCGGCGTCCGGCGACTCGTAGCGGTTCATCACTTCGAACGCGACCTCGTTGGCGCCGCCGTGCTTGGGGCCGCGCAGCGCACCGATGGCGCCGGTGATGGCTGAGTAGATGTCGCTGCCGGTGCCGGCCACCACGCGGGCCGCGAAAGTTGACGCGTTGAACTCGTGCTCGGCATACAGCACCAGCGAGGTGTGCATCGCCCGCTCCCACGCAGCACTGGGCTTGTGGCCGTGCAACAGGTGCAGGAAGTGCGCACCGATAGAGTCGTCGTCCGTCTCCACGTCGATGCGCCGGCCCTGGCTGGCCCAGTGGTACCAATACAGCAGCATGGAGCCGAGTGAAGCCATCAGCCGGTCGCCGATGTCACGTGCGCCGGGCAGGTT
>JBKJMN010000337.1:0-4999 GCA_046596405.1 Burkholderiales bacterium | reverse complement strand
CACGTCGATCAACGCCGGCGCGGCGCCTTTATACGGCACGTGCGTCATCCTGATGCCGGCCATCGAATTGAAAATCTCGGTGGCGAGATGGCCGCCGCTGCCGCTGCCGGCGGAGCCAAACAGCAACTGGCCCGGACGCGCCTTGGCGAGCGCGATCAAATCCTTCACGGTCTTCGCAGGCAGCGTCGGATGAACGTTGAAGAGCTGCGGCTGCACCGCGACCTGCGTGATGGGCGCGAAGGCCTTCACGGTATCGAACGGCAGCTTGGGATACAGCGCGGGATTGATCACGTGGCTGTGATACGCCATGAGCAATGTGTAGCCGTCGGGCGGCGACTTCGCCACGACTTCAGTGCCGACGACGCCGCCCGAGCCGGAGCGGTTTTCCACCACGAACGACTGGCCCATCGCAGACGTCAGCTTTTGCGCAACAAGGCGGCCCATCGTATCGACGCTGCCGCCCGGCGCGCTCGACGCGATGACGCGCACGGTCTTCGCCGGATAGGCCTGTCCTGAGCTTGTCGAAGAGGTTTGCGCGAACGCGGGATCGGCCAGCGTAACCGCGACCGCGCTGCTGATGATTCCAGAAATAACCGGATGCAGTGTCATTTCTCCTCCTGCGTTGTCGTTATCGGTCGGTCAGAACGAAGTCGGCCAGGACGACAGCAAATGCCTACCGACACCGTTGGTCTTGCGCAGTTGATGCACGTCGAGCATGCGCATGAGGTAGTCGCGCGTCTGCTCGGGCCGGATCACGTCCTGCACCGCATAGATCGCCGCGATATCGTAGACCGAGTTGTTTTTCTGCATCTGCGCGAGCTTGTCGTCGAATCCCGGTTCGCCGGGCTTCATTCCATGCACTACGGTGACCGCGTAATTCGGGTCCATGAAACTCACTTCCGCCGTCGGCCAGGCGACGAATTCATCCGAATTGCGTCCACCGCCCATATTGATATAGGCCTGGCCGTAGCTCTTGCGCAGCAGTACCGTGAGCTTGGGGACGGTCACCAGCGAAAGCGCATTCATGAAATTCATGATCTTGCCCGGCGCGCGCTTGCGCTCGGCTTCCACGCCGATCGCAAAACCCGGCGTATCGACGAACATCACGATCGGAATATTGTACGAATCGCACAACACGATGAAGCTGATGATTTTGTCGCAAGCATCGGCATCGAGCGCGCCGCCTTTGTAGAGCGGGTTGTTGGCGATCAGGCCGACGGTCTTGCCGCCCAGCCGCGCGAGCGCAGTGACGCCGGCTTTGCCGAAACGCGCTTTCAGTTCGAAATAGCTGTCGGCGTCGACAGTAGCGCGCAGGATCTTGCGCACGTCATAGACCTGCGTGCGACTTTCCGGCAGCAGCTTGAGGATGTCCTTTTGCGCAGCGCCCGAACCGGCACGCACCGGCAAGACCGGCGGCGCTTCGTGCTGGTGGCTCGGCAGGTAGGACAGGAAAGTCTTGATCGCATCGAGCGCCTCCTGGTCGGTGTCGACCACCATATCGGCCATGCCGGTCTGTTCGGCATGCACGCGCCAGCCGCCGAGCTCTTCGGCATCCACCGTGTCGTTCATCGCGAGCGACGCTAGCAGCGAACTCGAGACCGCGACGATCGCGCCTTTGCGCATCACGTTGAAGTCCGCGAGGCAGCAGTACCAGGTCGATGAGCCGTAACACAGACCCAGCGCGGCCGATACCCACGGCGATTCGCGCTGGCGCAGGTATTGATGCGGATCGAGACCCAATAGCGAGCCCATGCCGCGCGCGCCCATGTTGTCCGGCAGCCGCGCGCCGGATGACTCACCGAGAAACACCAGCGGCATGCCGCGCGAAACCGCGGTGCGCTTCATGTGGCCGATTTTTTTCATGTTGGTCGCGGCCGACGATGCGCCCATCACGGTGAAGTCGTTGGCCACGCAAGCCGCTTCACGGCCGTAGATTTTGCCAAAGCCCGTAAGCTTGCCGTCACCGGGGCTCTTGTCGCGCGCTTCGGGGATGACCGAAGTGCCGAACAGGCCGGATTCGATGAACGTGTTCTTATCGAACAAGTAAGCGAGTCGTTCGCGCGCGTTGAGCACACCGGCGGCGCGGCGCCTGGCAAGCTTGTCCGGCCCGCCCATGGCGAGCGCCCCAGCGCGCCGGAGTTCAAGGTCTTTGAGCAAATCATCGTGTGCCATGGCTATGCTTTCGTTGCGTCGGCGTTGTTGACTTTGGCCGTGCTGTCGCTGGTGATGATGAGTTCTGCTTCGAGTTGATCAATCTCCGCTGCCGTCAGTCCGGTGAGTTCAGTCAGAACTCTCCGCGTGTCTTGTCCGATGCGATGGCCGCTGTGGCGGATGGCGCCGGGCGTCATCGACAGCTTGGGCACGACGTCGGGGATGGTCACCGTGCCGAGATCGTCGTCAGGGACTTGAGCGAGCATGCCGCGCGCGGCGTAGTGCGGGTCGGCGAAGATGTCGGCCATGGTGTAAATGCGCGCGGCCGGCACCTCGGCGGCATGCAGGAGTTTCTCGACTTCGGCGCAGGTGTGCTGCAGCGTCCAGCGGGTGATGATGTCGTCGATGGCGTCTTCGTTTTCCGCGCGCGCGATGGCGGTCGCGAACCGGGCGTCTGTTGCCAGCGCGGGTTCGCCGATGGCTTTTGCGGTGCGCTTGAACACGGCGTCGCTCGCGGCGGTGATGTGGATGTATTGTTGATCTGACGTTGGATAGAGGTTGTTCGGCGTATTGCCGGGCAGCCTTGAGCCGGCGCGCATGGCGACCGTGCCCAGTTTTTCGAACGCCGGCACGTGCGGCTCCATAAAACTGAAAGCGCCCTCGTAAAGCGCGGCGTCGATGACCTGACCTTTGCCCGTCTTGTGCCGCGCCTCGAGCGCGAGCATGGCGCCGAATGCTGCATACAGTCCGGTAATGTAGTCGGTAGTCGAAGTCGCAATGCGTCCGGGCGGCCGGTCGGGGTCGCCCGTGATATGGCGTATGCCGCTGACCGCCTCGCAGATCACGCCGTAACCGGGGCGCTCGCGGTACGGGCCCGTCTGGCCGTAGCCGCTGATGCGGATCATGATCAGGCCGGGATTCAATTTTGCCAGTTCTGCGTAGCCCAGGCCCCACGCCTCGAGCGAGCCGGGACGGAAATTCTCGATCAGGAAATCGCATTGCGCCGCGAGTTTTTTCACGAGGTCCTGGCCCTGCGGTTTACGCAAGTCGATGCCGATCAATGATTTGTTGCGGAACAGGCTGGCGGCCCACAACGACTTGTTGCGATAACGCAGGCCCATTGAGCGCAGCGGGTCGCCGCCGGCTGCTTCAACCTTGATGACTTCGGCGCCGAAATCGGCAAACAATCGGCCGCAGAACGGGCCGGCGACGGTTGAACCGAGTTCGAGCACGCGGTAGCCCGCGAGCGGGCCGCTGTTTTTGGTCGTGGTTGGTTTTGCACTCATGGGTTACAGCACGAAATTCTGAAAGCGTTCGAGATATTCGCGCGAGCTGCGGATATTGGCGCGGCGCAGCTCTTCGGCCTTGCCGGCATCGCCCCTGCGCATGGCGGCGAGTACCGCGCGGTGCTGCTGCAGGCCTTCGGCGGCGCGGCCGGGCAGGATGATGATGCGGCGCTGAATTTCGCGCGTTTTGTCGTTGATGCTGTCGAGCATGTCGGCAAGCACGTTGTTGGCGGCGGCTTCGAGAGTACGCGTACGCAGGCGATCGAGGTTCGCGATGTATTTTTCAAACTCGCCGCGCTTGACGATCGCGTCCATCGGCCGGCCGAACACCTGCACGAGGTCCTGCCATGATTGCGGCTTCGCGCGCTCGACCGCAAGCCGCACGCACAGGCCTTCGAGCATTTCGCGCACGGCGTAGATTTCGAACACCTGTGACAGGTCGAGCCGCGCGACTTCGGCCCCGCGGTTAGGGATGCGGCGTATCAGCCCGCGTTGCTCGAGCACGCCGAACGCATCGCGCACCTTGGCGCGCGACACCCCGAACTCGCGCGCGAGATCGCTCTCGAGCAGCTTCGCGCCTGGTGGCAACGCGTGGCGCGCGATGCGCTCGCGCAACGCGGGGAGCAACGCGGGGCAGATCTTGACCATTGATCCATCCTAGAAGTTGTTAACCAGAGTGTCAACAATGGTGTCGACGATTAATCGAAAATCGGAATGCTGCACTGCGATATAGGACTTCGCGTTCGCATAAGAGGAGTCTGACAAAGCGTCAGGCATCGCGCCTATGGAGTTTTGCGCGCATCCGCCAGATGATGCCGTGCACGCCACGGGCCACCAAAGGAACCAGCGCTTTTTTGTAACTGAACAGGAAAAATTGATGCACGTATCGTCAAACGCATACGCCGATCCGGTCAATGCAATCGCGATGTTGCAAGCCGACCACGCCAGGGTAAGCAAGCTGTTCAAGGAATTCCAGCGGTTGTACTTTGACGGCGCGCTGGCAGTAGCGGAAAAGCTGGCCCGGGAGATCTGTGTTGAGTGGACCATACACACCAGGATCGAGGCGGAGATTTTTTATCCGGAGGCGCGCGCCGCGATCGGCGACGCGCCGTTGCTCGACGATGCGAATGCCGACCGCACGATGGGCGAGGAACTGATTGCGCAGATCGCCGGCGGTTCGATTGCGGACGACAAGTACGCGACGCGGGTCGGCATGCTTGCCGAATTTGTGAACCATCATATCCGTGAAGAGCAGCAGGAATTGTTTCCGCGGGTGCGTGACGCCGGGCTCGACCTGAACGAAATCGGCGCGCGCATGCTCGCGCGCAGACTGGACCTCGAAGCCGACGCCGAGGCGACCACGGCGCTTCGCGCTACGGGTTGAAGCGCCGGCATAGCACTGCACAATGTCCGCCGGCTGCCGGCGGGGCAGAGAACGCCGCGCCGTTTGGTTGTAAGATACCGACCTCCCCACTGGCCACAACCAAAGGAAGTTCGAGATGGAACGGCAATCGACCAAGCTGCGCGCCTTGCTGCGCGCGAAGACTTTTCTGCACATGCCC
>JBKJMN010000295.1:0-4607 GCA_046596405.1 Burkholderiales bacterium | reverse complement strand
CAAGGTGCATGTACCTTGGCGCCCCCAAGGCAGCGCGGAGCAGTATTACTTTGCCCACGGCGATCTCGGCTTTCCGGTTTTCAATACCGCGTATTGCCGGCTCGGCGTCTACATCTGTTACGACCGGCATTTTCCCGAGGGCTGGCGCGCACTGGCGTTGAACGGCGCTCAGTACATCGTGAATCCTTCTGCCACGCCGGCTGGAACGAGCCGCCATCTGTGGCATCTCGAACAACCCGCTGCCGCCGTTGCCAACGACATCTACATTGGCGCAATCAACCGCGTCGGCATGGAAGCCCCCTGGAACATCGGCCAGTTCTACGGGTCCAGCTATTTCGTAAACCCGCGCGGCGAGATCATTGCCGAGGCTTCGGAAGACGGCGATGAGCTGCTGGTTGCCGATCTCGATCTCGCGCTGATCGAGGAGAGCCGGGCCAAGTGGCAGTTTCCCGAGCACCGCCGGCCCGATGCCTACGGGGACCTCACGCGCCCGAAGCCGCCGTAGCTCTCATCGTGCGCATCGACTGCCTGACGCCTGCCAGCAGCAGCGTCACCGCAATCGCGGCAGAAGGGCACAAACGCGCCGACTATTTCGGCGACCGGGCTTTCGCTAATTCAAGATGACAACGGGCAAAGGCTTACTTATTTTGCGCTGCGATCACGCTTAGATGCCGCTCGGTTGGCGGCGGGCGTTAGTTTCCAGTTTAGGGATATCCATGCGAAGTCTGCGACGGATATTGCGAACTTGGCTCACGCGCAGAAATTGCTTGGCCACAAAACACGAGCAATGAATGAACACTACACGAGAAGTCGGAAAGGGGAAAAAGTAAACCCATTGAGATAGCGTGTAAGTGCCGCTTTCGGCCATCATCAGCCGTTCAGCAACTGCGCTGAAATTGCTCCGAAGCGGACGTTAACAATTCGACCTGGGCGCTCCTGGTTTAAAAAGATACAACGCTTGGGTAGTGGGTTCGGGCATACGCTGCATGCTGCCCACGAAGCAGAAGCTGTGCCGCGCGCAACGATTCGTTACCGATGTTTATTGCGGAAATGCGCGTCGCGAGACCGTGGACGGCGCCCGATTTGCCTGCGGGTCAAACCCGCATCTGCAGGATTCAGTGTCGCGTCTTTTATTCCTGGGGAATTTTGGCTTCACGCACGGCCGTGCGCCATGCATCCAATTGCGCCTTGAGAAAACTGGCGAGTTCTTCAGGGCTCGATCCGACCGTGACAAACCCTAGCTTGCCGAGCTGCTCGGTGAAGTCAGGGCTGGCGACGATCACATTCACCTCACGTGAGAGTCGTTGCACGATTGCCACGGGCATGTGGGCAGGTCCGAAGAGCCCTGCCCAGGATACCGAGGAAACGCCGGGGTATCCAGCTTCAGCAAAGGTGGGCACCTCCGGAGCGATCGTGCTGCGCTCGCGCAGCAGTGTTGCGAGGACGCGCAGCACTGCTGCGCGAGCGCAGCAGTGTTGCGAGGACGCGCAGCTTCCCGTTGCGTGCCTGGGCAAACGCCGGATTCGTCCCCATGATGACCATTTGCAATCGACCACCGATGAGGTCATTGGTCACCGGTGCGTCTCCTTTGTACGGGACATGATTGATGTCCAACCCGGTCAATAATCGAAACTGTGCAGTAGCGATGACACCCGTTGCGCTGCCTGTCCCGTAGTTGACCTTGCCCGGATTCGCGCGCGCGAACTCGACCAGTTCCTTGACCGTGCGCGCCGGAACGCCCGGATGCACGAAGAGAAAGAATACGTTACGCCCCACCGAGCTGATGGGGGTGAACTGCGTGACCGGATCGTAGGGTGGATTCTTGCGCAGCGTCGGCGTGGCTGACATCGTGGTGCTGGTCGCAAATAACAGCGTGTAGCCATCGGGTTGTGCGTGAATCGTGAGATCGGCAGCGATGACGCCGTCCGCGCCCGGCCGGTTATCTACGATGATCGATTGTCCGAGCGCCTGCGCGAGCGGATTGGCCAGGAGCCGGGCTGCAACGTCCGTAGAACCGCCCGGGGGGAAAGGCACGATCATGCGAATCGGCTTGGTTGGATATTGCGCAGCAACGTAAGGCGACGCGAGCAGCGAAATGGCGACTAGGCTTAGTACGAGGCTCGTATGCATATGTCCTCCGCCAAAAATGGATTTTGTGGTGGTTATACATGACATTTCGAATGTCATGTCGCCCAAACTATCCTCCGCCCTGCTATCGGGAGTTCTGGTCGGCAGCATCGGGTCGAAAGCAGACCTAGCAAATTGAAATTTGTAGAAGAAAATGGTTGTTTTGTAGAAACCGGTTAGCGGTTACTCAACCAGAAAGCTAGGAGGGATGGTGGCCAAGGGCGGAATCGAACCACCGACACAAGGATTTTCAGTCAGTGCGAAACCAAAACCCGAAGCGGCGCGTCGCGATCACGACGTTGTCCATGCCCTGATCCGTGCGTTACCGGCAACGCGTTCGTCGAAAAACTCTTCTGGTGGATGCGTATAACCACCTACCATCTCCACTTCGATGAAGGCGCCCTCAGCCGTATAGCGACGAACCGAGGGGGTGAGCGCAATGCGCAACCCATCTTGTCGCCTTCACAACTCTCCGCCGCAGCTAGGATGCAAAAACCCGGTTCGCGCGGGCCTGGCGCCGTCAATCTGATCACTTTTCTCATTCAATATGGTCGCGATAATCTTGTTGCTGCCACATTTCAGACAGCGCGGTGGATTCTTCCTAACCGATAACATATGCAGTGCATCCTTGGCGTCGTCCACACTGCACGCATAGTAGTTCCAGTTCTCAACCCTCTTACGCCAACGCGCAGGACGAACGAATCGATTTAGGCTCCACCAACGAGCAGTCGGTTTGCCACCAAGGTCAGCAAGTTTTTGCTCTGCGCCTTTCAATTCAGCACTTCGACCCTCTACTGATAGCGACTCGACCGCAGCCAATCCGCCACAACCTTCACACCAACCGAAAGTGTGATCCACGGAAATGCGAACGCCACTTTCAAGAACGGATTCTCTCCATCCCCAGGTTCGGACATCGCCTTCCTCGAAGTCGCATTTTGTGCAGTAAAACAGGGTGCCTGGCATCGACATGTCAGTCGTCGTCCTTTTCGTCTATCACTATACGTGTTTCAACCATGGCCTCCCAGACTAAGTTCCTCGGTATAGGCTCGTGCTATTCGTCTTTTTCCTCGCGTACGATCAAATGATGCTCCCGCTCCATTTCCCATGCCTCGTGAACTTGGAAACCTGCCGTAAGGTCGTCCTGCATTGCCGCGATGGTAATTTCTGCGGCAGCCTTTAGTTCTTCGTTGAGCGTCCCCGCTGAAAACTTCCCCGGGCAGATGGTAATTCTATATAGCACTACGGTTTCCGTAGTGGCGCACACGCCAAGAACCACCGCATAGCTGCGATAGCCGTAGCTGTCCTGAGTCTTGCACTACGGTACCGATGCGAGCGACGACTTCGCGGTGTTCGCGTCGGGTGTTACATAACCATCACCTGCGATTACTGTAAGCCCTCCCGGCCGAACCGCGCGCCGCAGGAGGTGCGACTGCGGAATATGCGGCGTGTTGACAACAGCTATACGCCCTCGTAAGATACGTATATCTATTGTGTATGCATTGGAGACACCCATGCGTGATGCCGCCATTAACCTGCGGGCACGTCCCGAGCAGCGAGAACTGATCGACCAGGCTGCGCAGCTGCTCGGCAAGAACCGCTCCGATTTCATGCTCGAAGCCGCCTGCGATAAGGCTCAGTCGGTGCTGCTCGATCAGGTATTTTTTAAATTGGATGCGGGGAAGTTCCGGCAGTTCACCAAGCTGCTCGACGCGCCACCCCCACGCAATCCCGGACTTGAGCGCCTCGTGGCGGTCAAGGCGCCTTGGGGCAAGAAGTCCGCGAAGGCCTGAGCTTGCAACTCGGTCCGCCGGAGCCCCTCGCGGCTTCACATCGACTGGATGACTTCGAGTGCGGAGAGGCCGTGCTTGATGACTGGCTCAAGCGCAGGGCGTTGGCCAATCAGTCAAGCGGCGCGAGCCGCACCTTCGTTGTCACGGATGAGAGCAACCGGGTCCGTGGTTACTACGCCATGGCAGCCGGCGCAGTCTCGCACGAGCTTGCGACGCGCGGTGTGCGCCGCAACATGCCTGATCCGGTTCCGGTCATGATTCTCGCCCGGCTCGCAGTCGATCGCAGGACGCAGGGACTGCACTTGGGCGCCGCCTTACTGCAGGACGCGGTCAATCGCGCAGTAGCCGTATCACAGAATGCGGGTGTAAGAGCCCTTCTCGTGCATGCCCTTCACGAGAAGGCCAGACAGTTCTACGAGCACTACGGGTTTCAGCCGTCGCCGACGCATCCGATGACGCTTATGCTGTGCTTGAGCAGCGTGAAGGCCTGACACCGAAGCATCTCGGTCGAATTCGGCTCGTTGCCCGCAGTGACGATAATCTTTTCGCCGCTCACACCCCCCCGGCTCGATTTGCCTCGATTTAGGCGGCGGCTCGGGCACATTGCCCGCGACTCTTCTTGCGCGACTCTCGGAAATGGCTCGGAACCACCGGTACTGTCACGCACGAGTGCGTCGAGATAGTCCGCCC
>JBKJMN010000274.1:0-12681 GCA_046596405.1 Burkholderiales bacterium | reverse complement strand
AGCCCCGGTTGGCGATTTGAGACATTGCCTTTTTGCGCAAAAAAAGCGACAATTCCGATCGGTCTAAGCGCTTGTAAATAAATGCTTTTAAAGCGCAGCGCCCGATTTCTTTCAACTTCAGTCTAAAGATCATTCCTGCATGTCGGACCTGGCAAGCCAGCGCGCGCTCAACCGCGCGACTCCGCAACTTCCGGTGGACTGGTACTTCGATCCCCAGGTCTATGCGCTCGAACAGCGCAAACTCTTCGAGCGCGGTCCCGGCTATGTCGGCCATGAACTGCTGGTGCCCAACGTCGGCGATTATCACGTGCTCGAGCGCATGGGCAACGCCAAAGCGCTGGTGCACAACGCGGAAGGGGTGACGCTGCTGAGCAATGTCTGCCGCCACCGCCAGGCCATCATGCTGAACGGCCGCGGCAACACGCGCAGCAGCATCGTGTGCCCGATCCACCGCTGGACTTACGGCCTCGACGGAAAACTGCTCGGCGCGCCGCATTTTCCGGGCAATCCCGGCCTCGATCTCGGCCGCACGCCGCTGCAGAACTGGAACGGCCTGCTGTTCAACGGCCAACGCGACGTCGCGCGCGATCTGGCGGCGCTGGGCGTCACGCGCGATCTCGATTTCTCCGGCTATATGCTTGATCGCGTGCAAGTCGACGAATACGCGTGCAACTGGAAAACATTCATCGAAGTTTATCTCGAGGACTATCACGTGGTGCCGTTTCACCCCGGTCTCGGCAATTTCGTTTCGATCGACGACTTGCGGTGGGAGTTCGGCGACTGGTACAGCGTCCAGACGTGCGGCGTGAAGAAAAGCCTCGCGCGGCCGGGCACGCCGGTCTACCAGAAATGGCACGACGTGGTGCTGCGCTACAACGAAGGCCGCGAGCCGCCGCACGGCGCGATCTGGCTTACGTACTACCCCAATATCATGGTCGAGTGGTACCCGCATGTGCTGGTCGTCAGCAGCATCGTGCCGCGCGGGCCGGAAGCGTGCAGCAACGTGATTGAATTTTATTATCCCGAAGATATCGCGCTGTTCGAACGTGAGTTCGTCGCCGCCGAGCAGGCTGCGTACAGCGAGACCGCGATCGAGGATGCGGAAATCTGCGCCCGCATGACCGATGGCCGGCGCGCGCTTTATCAAGAAGGCCGCAATGAAACCGGCCCGTATCAATCGCCGATGGAAGACGGCTTGCTGCACTTTCATGAATTCCTGCGGCGCGAGCTCCAAAAGCAGGATTGAGGACTGAGGATTGAGAAATCCGGTGCGGCACAAGTCTTGACTGAATCCTGAATCCTGAATCCTCAATCCTGAATTTAGATGTTCACCACCCTCGTCTCCGTCGCCGAACTCGCCGCGCATCTCGTTGATCCGCAATGGATCGTTTTCGACTGCCGTTTCGACCTTGCCGATACTGCAGCCGGGCAACGCGCGTATGCGCAAGCGCATATTCCAGGCGCCCGTTACGCGCATCTCGACGACGACCTCGCGGGAGCGAAAACCGGCTTGAACGGCCGCCACCCTTTGCCCGATGTAGAGGCCTTCTGCATGCGCCTGAAAAGTTTCGGCATGCGCAACGGCATGCAGGCGGTCGCGTACGATGCCTCCGGCGGTTTCTACGCGGCGCGCTTGTGGTGGATGCTGCGCTGGGTGGGACACACGCAGACCGCGGTGCTCGATGGCGGCTGGGACGAATGGAACAAGGCGGGATTACCGGTCAGCGCACAAGTCGCCGCTCCCGCAACCGGTACCTTTCACTGCACTGCGCAGGGCATGACGGTAGACGCGCGTTTCGTGCAGGAAAATCTCGGCGGCGGATCCAGCGCCGTCATCGACGCGCGCAGCGCCGACCGCTTCCGCGGCGAAAACGAAACGCTCGACCCGGTCGGGGGGCATATCCCCGGCGCGCTCAACCGTTTCTTCAAAAATAATCTCGCCGTTGATGGACGTTTCAAACCGGCGGCCGAATTACGCACCGAATACGCTGAACTCATCGGTGCAACACCGCCGCAGCGCATCGTCCATCAATGCGGCTCCGGCGTCACCGCCTGCCACAATCTGCTCGCGATGGAGATCGCCGGCCTGCAAGGGTCGCGTCTCTATCCCGGTTCATGGAGCGAGTGGTGCAGCGATCCGCAACGGCCGGTTGCGCGCTGACGGCGTGCACGCTGCGCGGCCCCGGGCGGTGTTCGACTTACCTCTGCAAGGCGCCGGCGCGGCAACGACTTCACCGGTGTTGCCGGCTCGACCCGGCGCGGCAGAAAAGACAGCGACTCGCCTATGAACCTCAGCGTGCGGCGCAAATAAAACGAAAGCAGAAAGCTCCCGACTGCGACTCGCTGTTTCCATATCCATTTCGGTTTGGAATTCATTTAGCCGGCGCCTGAATAGTGGGTGACGGGTTGACTGCCTCGCGATG
Organism: Burkholderiales bacterium; assembly: GCA_046596405.1. Classification (GTDB taxonomy): domain Bacteria; phylum Pseudomonadota; class Gammaproteobacteria; order Burkholderiales; family SG8-41; genus PALSA-1004. Next base: position 10,258 of record JBKJMN010000274.1, on the reverse strand, counting down.
GCGACTCGGGTATCATCGCTCTCGTGAAGTCGAAACTAAAGACCGCCGAGCCGTCAATTCTCGGTCTCAAGCGAGTCAGGCTGCTCGAAGGCGTGCCGGCATCCACACTCGAAAAGCTGGCGGGGCAATGCCGTTGGCGGCAGTTTGCCGCAGGCCATCGCGTGATATCCCGACAAGCCTCGGACCAGGATGTTTACCTGATCATCTCGGGCCGCGTGCGTGTTACGTCCTTTTCGGCTTCGGGCCGGCAGGTCACCTTTCGCGATATTCCGGCCGGCGACTGGTTCGGCGATTTCGCGGCAATCGATGGCCAGTCGCGCTCTGCAGATATCGTGGCGCTCGAAGGCGCGCTCGTCGCGGCGATGCCGCCCGCGGTGTTCCGTGATCTGTTGCACAGTCATCCTTTCGTCTGCGACCGCATGCTGAATCGGCTGGTGACCTCGGTACGCGAGCTCACGGAGCGGGTTTTCGACTTGAGCACCCTCGGCGTGCAAAACCGCGTCCATGCCGAAATACTGCGCCTTGCCCGCGAGGCCGGCGTGAAGGCGAATGCGGCGCGCATAGATCCCGCCCCCAAGCACATGGAGATTGCCAGCCAAGTCAGCACCTATCGTGAACAGGTTACACGCGAGTTGTCGGCGATGGCGAAGCTCGGACTCGTGCAGCGTTCAGGCCGCGCGCTGCTCATACCGGACATCGCCAGGCTCGAGAAAATAGTCGCCGAAGTCAGGCGTTCGCCTTAACCAGTAGCGGCCTCGAGCGACCAGTCCGAAGGCTCGCTCACGAGGCGCAACATCGCAGGCATCAGCGGCGTTGGAGCAGGGTTAATCGCGTGAGACGGCGCGTCCGCGGATTTAAGTTCCAGCCCCAGTCTAATCGCGACCACTGCCGCCTCCAGCCTGCTCGAGACTTCCAAGGCGCGCAGGATGTTCGCCACATGAATCTTGACCGTGGCGGCTGCGATATTGAGGCGACGGGCGATCTGTTTGTTCTGCAGACCCTCGCACAGCAACGCCAGGACTTCGAACTGGCGTGAGGTGAGGTGCGTCATAAGGCTCCCCCGCCGTTGCGGAAATGGGCTTATCGCCGCGATTTCATACATGTTTCCCATAGCAGTCTCCTGTCAGTGTTGTTCCGTCTGCCGGCGCAAGCCGGTGATTTAATACGGTTCTGAGTCTAGGCGCCTGTTCAAGCCAAGTAAGTGCGTAAACGCACCGGATTAGCAAGCTTTTCAAAGCCGCGGACCGATCGTTGGACGCACATGACATCCGCATGCCTGTCAGGTGCGCCCCGGGGGAGCCTTTTTACGCGGTACATGAGAACAGTCGTCCTTTCAGCACTCTCGCACGACTCGAGTTACCAACGCCGATTGACGCGTGGGTCCTAGCACAGTAGGCTGGTCGGCGCGTGTAAGGCATTCCATTGGGGCTGACCTAGCCCCATCTGCCTTGCCAAGTTTATCGGGGAGATTGCTATGGTGGCAAAAACGAAAGCGAAGAAGAAAGCAAAAGCGCGTATGCCCAAAATCAAGGTGGTGAATTTAAAGGAAATGGCAAAGAGCCCTGCGAAGTTTCAAGCGCTCCTTAAGGAAATACAAAAGAAAAAAATTGGGATTGGCATCCTGAATGCACCCTTCAAGTTGCGCGGATCGCCCACGGCTTCCTAAAGCACTTGAGCACCGCGCCGCGGTCGCAGTGAGGACGCAATGAACATCGTGGCCGGAATGACGGTTAAAGCGCTCGATGAGCATGGCGTCCGGACGCTCCCGGCTTATCGGCGGGCTCTGGTCTCCGCATGTAACGAATACCCGCCATTGTTTGGTAAGCGGCCTTGGCGGGAGTTGTATCGGCGCAGCGCCCGCGACCCCGAATGGGTGGCGCTATCCCTCGCCACTAGTTCACAAAGTGAGGGGCAAGGTGCGCAGCATCTCTGGGACATGGCGGCCTCCACCCCGGACCCGGACATTGCCGGCCAGATCAAGCGTCATGCGATCGACGAGGCGCGCCATTCGCGGGTGTACGTGACGCTTCTCGATCTGGTGTTTCCAGGGACCATCACGCAACAGGTGCGTACGCAATTAAGGCGATTGTCCCCGGGCTATAGCACGACCAGTCCCCTCTCGCCGAGAAAAGGATCGCCGTATGCGCGTGCGGCCACTGTCGATGAGTTGATCCAGATGAATATCGCGGAGATACGGACGCGAACCGTTCAGCTACTCCAACGGCCTGTGCTGCTTGCCTATTGCGATACCGACCGGCGCGCACAAGTTAGGCGTATTCTCGACGCATTGCTATACGACGAAACGCGGCATATCGCGTACACCGCGCGCCTCATCGAGCGCTCAGCTTTGGAGTCGGGAGTCGAGCATATTGTGGCTTTAATGCAAGCGCGAGTCAGGGACTTCAATGAATTCACAAAAAAGGAAGTAGCGCGCAGAACACTCGGCGCTGCTTAGCGCCATGAGACTGAATGAGGTGAGGCGATGGGCGATTGGTCGCGGAGTCTCGGCGGTCGAATACCAGTGGGTGTACGACGGGGCGCTTTTGCATGCTATTTCCCGCCTCCTGCAGGCGATCCATCGTGAGAGCAAGATTACACGCTTGTTCCAAGATGCGCGCGGCCGCTGGCAGCTGAACGTCGGTCGGCGCAACATCATGCACGCCCCTGTCAGTGGGCCGCTCCCGTTCGGCAGGCTAGATACCATCGGCAGCCCGTGGGTCAGCGCAGCGGGAAAGCGACGACGCATTCGTACGGTGGGCGCATTCCTTATTTCTCTCAATCGCTGTCTGGCTGGCTCGAAGTACGGCCCGGTATTCGCTGCGTTGCGTTCGGATTTTGAGAATAGCGTTGCCAACGTCGTACTGAACCGGCTAATCGGCCGCTCACTTAGTCAAACGGCCTGCGCGATAGAGCCAGCTTACCAAGGGCATCAATACTATCCGTTCCCCGCGTTGCGACGCGGACCTGACCTCTCTCAAGTTCTTGAGTGCTCCCACCTCTGTCATGAACCAGTGAATTTACCGCTGCTGGAGACTGGCGGTTGCCGCCTCATATCCTGCGAGTATGGTAGCTTTGAATCGTGCTTTCGCGCATGGTCCGGGTTGCAATTTGAATCTCAGGCCACTGCCCTACTACCGGTACACCCGTGGCAGCTCCGCCTTTCACCGCTGATTCGGGAACTACTTGGCGCAAAATTGGCGACGCTTTCGCGGCGCGTGATCAAGACGATTCCGCTGGCGTCACAAAGAACTTGCCGAGTCGTGCGCACCGGATTTGACGTAAAGCTACCAATCGACGCGACCTTGACTGGCGAACACCGACTACTGTATCGCCTGAACTACGAGAATGCGCCGGTGGTTTCTGCGCTCGCAAAGCATTTGCTCAGGACCCATACCCCGCATACCATCGACTTCCAGCAGGACGTCGCTTCGATTTTTCATTCAGAGCCCGGACTTGGGACTCACTTGAGCGCGATTATTAGAGCACCGGTGAGAGCGCTGCCAGGGGAAGACGTTGTGCCGGCGATCAATTTATGGACGGGACGTGAGGAGGCCCGCGCACTATTGCAGTCGGCGGATTCCACGCGCGCGCAGGAGTTTTTTCATCGTTATTGCCGAGTGTTGATGACAGGTCCCGTGCAGTTTTGCTCGCAATGGGGAATGGCATTCGAACCTCATTTGCAAAATGTATATGTGGCCCTCCGCGACGGACTGCCCAGCCGGATCGTGCTGCGCGATCTGGACAACTCGGTATTGGATGCTAGAAGTGTTAGACCGGCTTTGCGCGCAATGGGCATGGAGTTGGCTCAAGACACTTGGCATCACATGCCGGCGTTTACGATCGGCGGCAGGCGGCTGGTTCAGGCCATGATGTTCGGGCATTTAGGAGAGGTCATGTCTTGTCTGACGCAGAGCACTGGCACCAAGTCGGAGAAGCTCATTTCTATTATTGACGACACGTGGAACGACTTGACGGCTGGCGCGCCCTCAGCTTCCGCTCGCAAATCTGTAATAAAGCTCCGCGGCTGGTCGGACGCTGTGAAAGCTACACTGCACACCAGGCTGCATCGTTCGACCACCATGGAATTCGTCAGAGCATAAGCAAAATGCGGTGCGACCACTGTCAGCACGAAACCCCGCTGGGCGCGAAGTTCTGCGCGGAATGCGGTACGCGGCTCGAAATCCATTGCCCTGCCTGCGGCACAGGCAACGTCCCTACCAGCGCGTTTTGCCGCGCGTGCGGCGGGTCGCTGGCGCAAGGCTCCTCGGACGCGCAGTTCGTCCTCCCGGGACTCTCTGTTCCCAAGAACCTGACCGAGACGGTCTTCACCTCGAAGAGCGCCCTCGAAGGCGAGCGTAAACAAATCACGGTGCTGTTTGCCGATCTTAAGAGTTCGATGGAGTTAATCGCGGACCGCGACCCGGAGGAAGCACGCAAGCTCCTCGACCCTGTTCTCGAACGCATGATGGAATCCGTCCATCGTTATGAGGGCACGATCAGCCAGGTGAGGGGCGACGGCATCATGGCGCTCTTCGGAGCACCTCTTGCGTACGAGGACCACGCCATTCGCGCCTGCTACGCCGCACTGAGAATGCAGGGGGCGGTGAAGCGCTATGCACGAGAGATTCAGCGCACGCTCGGCATGCCGATCCAGATCAGGGTGGGATTAAATTCCGGCGAGGCCGTCGTCTGCGCGATCGGCAACGATCAGCGCATGGACTACACGGCGGTTGGCCAAAGCACTCATCTAGCAGCGCGCATGGAGCAAGCCGCGATGCCGGGATCGATCCTCGTCACCAGCTCGACGCTGCGCCTGGCCGAGGGGTATGTGCATGTTAATGCGCTCGGCAAAATACACGTTAAAGGGCTGAACGAGGCCGTCGAAGCCTATGAACTCACCGGCGTACAGGCGGTGCGCACGCGACTGCAAGCGACAGCGAGCCGGGGCCTGACACGCTTTGTGGGACGCAGCGCCGAGCTCGACCAGCTGCGCAACGCATGGCAGCGGGCCGCAGCCGGCCGCGGTCAAATTGTTGTCGTCGTCGGCGAACCAGGAGTAGGCAAGTCGCGCCTGTTTTACGAATTCGCGCGTCCCCGTTTACACGAGCCTTGGCTCATCATCGAATGCGGAGCGGTCTCGCATGGCAAGGGCACTGCATACCTGCCGGTGATCGACCTGCTCAAGGCCTATTTCAAGATCCAGCAACCTGACGATCACCGCGTCATCCGGGAAAAGGTGACCGGCAAGCTGCTCGCCCTGGATCAGTCGCTGGACTCCTGCATCACCGCGGTACTGGCTTTGCTCATCACGCCGTTCGGCGATGCAGAGTGGGAAAAGCTCGACCCGCAAGAACGGCGGCAACGTACCCTGAACGCCGTGCAACAGTTGCTGCTGCGGGAAAGCCAGGTTCAGCCGCTGCTGGTCGTGTTTGAGGACCTGCAGTGGATTGATTCCGAAACACAGGCAGTTCTCAACAGCCTTGTTGAGAGCCTGCCGCTTGCCCGTATCCTGCTGCTCGTGAGTTATCGCCCCGATTATGAAAACGAATGGACACTCAAGCCGTATTGCACGCGGCTGCGCATCGATCCGCTCGGGCCGGTTACCGCCGAAAGTCTTCTCGGTGCCCTGCTCGGAGATGACCCTGCGCTGCGGCCGCTGAAACGACTGCTAGCGGAGCGAACCGGGGGCAACCCGTTCTTTCTCGAGGAGAGTGTTCGAGCGTTCGTGGAGCTGGGGGCGCTCGTCGGCGTGCGTGGCGCCTATCACCCAACCGGGTCGGTCACTGCAATTCAGGTGCCGTCGACCGTACAGCCTGTCATCGCCGCGCGCATCGACCGCCTGTCGCGTGAGGATAAGCGGCTGCTACAGGCCGCAGCCGTTATTGGCACAAGCGTGCCGATTCCACTGCTGCAGGCGATTGCCGAACTGCCTGACGAGGCGCTGCGGCAGGGGCTGACGCATCTGCAATCCACCGAGTTTCTCCATGAGACGGGATTATTTCCCGAGCCCGAGTACGCGTTCAAGCACGCGTTGACCCACGAGGTCGCGTACGAGGGTCTCTTGCACGAACGCCGGCGCACATTGCATGCGCGGATTATGGAAGCAACCGAAAGTCTCTATCAAAACCGGCTGGCGGAGCATATCGAGCTGCTTTCGCATCATGCTCTTCGCGGCGAGGTCTGGGACAAGGCCGTGTCATATTGTTATCAAGCTGGAGCAAAGGCTGCGGCGAAATCCGCCCATCGCGAAGCCGCAGCGAAGTTTGCGGAGGCGCTGATAGCGATCGAGCATCTGCCACAAAGCGGCGCCGTCATGACGCAGGCATTCGATCTGCGCTTCAGCTTGCGCACCTCACTCTCTCCGCTCGGCAAATTTCAGCGCAGCTTCGAGTTGCTCGGCGAAGCGGAAGCGATTGCCAAGTCGCTGAATGATCAGGCGCGGCTGGCACGCGTATTTACGTTCAAGGCTCTCTACTACTGGTCGATCGGTCAACAGGATCGCGCCATCGACGCCGCTGACGAGGCATTGGCTACGGCGCAGCCGATTGGCGAGACGCCGGCCCAGGTACTGGCAAACCTGTTCGCAGGCAGGGCGCGGCATGCGCGGGGCGATTACGCGCACGCGATCAAGTTGCTGAACTGGGTCGTTAAAGCGACGGACGACGATTGCGCTAATTTCTTGGGAATGGCCAACCTGCCATCGGTATCGGCTCGCACATGGCTTGCGTGGTCGCTTGCGGAGCGCGGCGAATTCGGACCCGCCATCATATGCGGCGAAGAAGGGGTCCACATTGCGGAAGCGGCCGACCATCTCGTCAGCCGGATCTACGCCTACATGGCACTGGGCATAGTACACCTGCGCAAAGGCGATTTCGCCACGGCGATCCCGGCCCTCCAACGCGCCTATCAGTTGTCCGATCGGGGAGATCTTCGCATGGCGCGGACCATGGTCGCAGGTTACCTGGGTCGAGCCTACACGCTGAGCAATCGGGCAGTCGAAGCGATCGCGATTCTCAAGGAGGCGATCGACAACGCCGCCGCCATGGAATTGATGGTCGATCAGGCCATGCGGCTCGTGCACTTGAGTGAGGCGCATTTGCACGCCGGTCAGGTGGAACAGGCAATCAGCGTCGCGCATCTAGCGCTACAGAACGCCTTAGACTACAACCAGCGGGGGGCTGGCGCATGGACGAAATGGCTGCTCGGAGAGATTCATTCACGTACAAACGACCATGAGACGGCCGAGGAAAATTACCAGAGCGCCATAGCGCTCGCATCAGAGCTCGGAATGTCGCCCCTGCTCGCCCACAGCCATCTCGGCATTGGTAACGTACACGGCCGCACGAAAAAAGGCGAGCAGGCCCGGGAGCATCTCGACAAAGCATTTAGTCTATACCGAACCCTCGAGATGCCGTTCTGCATGCGTGAGGCGGAAGTGTCAATGCAGTGTTTGCAAAATGAATTACCTTCAAAGAGTGTGTAATCTGCAATTGCTCGCACCGTGCGCTATCACGCTGGTGCCTGGCGCGGATACGGTTACAGTATCGGCAGTACCGGCAGCACCGGCAGCACCGGCAGCACCGCCGCTGCGGACGCGAGATCGCAGTTTTTGCTGAACGCGTAGAAAGAGCAGGCACACTTTCGGCGCAATCAAACCCGGCGAATTTGCGGTATCCTGAAGCAGTTGACTCAGGAGGGAAGTCGATGCTGTTACGACCTGCTGCCGCCATTGTTACACTGCTGTTCTGCGTTGCCTCCGCCGCCGGCGCCGACTTGCGCATCGCTCTTGGCGCGGATGTCACCTCGATCGATCCGCATTACCACAATTTCACGCCGAACAGTAACGTCGCCGAGCATATTTTCGAGACCCTGGTGACCAAAGACGCGCGCTCGCGTCTGAAGCCCGCGCTCGCCGAATCATGGCGCAACATCGACGATCTGACGTGGGAGTTCACGCTGCGCAAAGGCGTCAAGTTCCACAACGGCGCAGACTTCACCACCGCCGACGTGGTATTTTCGCTCGACCGCGTGGCGCTGGTGCCGAACAGCCCGGGGCCATTCACGGTCTACAGCAAGCAGATCACCGAAAAGATCATCGTTGATCCGTACACCGTGCGGCTGAAGACGGCGACGCCATATCCGCTGATGCCGAACGACATGAGCGCCATACTCATAGTTTCCAGCAGGGTCGCCAAGGACGCTGCGACCGAGGATTTCAATAACGGCAAGGCGACAATCGGCACCGGGCCTTTCAGATTCGTACGTTATGCGAGGGGCGATCGCATCGAACTCGTGCGTTTTGACGCCTACTGGGGCGTCAAGCCGCCTTGGCATAATGTGACTTTTCGAATGATCTCGAACGACCCGTCACGGGTCGCGGCACTACTCGCCGGCGACGTGCACGCGATTGAGAACGTGCCGACCGCCGATCTCGCCCGCTTGAACAAGCACACCGACATCACCATCTCCCGCACGGTTTCGCATCGCTTGATGTTCCTGCACCTCGATTCCAACCGCGACAAGTCGCCGTTTGTCACGGACCGCTCCGGCAAGCCGCTTGACAGGAACCCGCTCAAGGACGTGCGCGTGCGGCGTGCGATCTCGAAGGCCATTAATCGCCCGGTGCTCGTCGAGCGCGTGATGGAAGGTGCCGCAGTTGCGACTGGCCAGTTGATGCCCGAGGGCATGTTCGGCTACGCGCCCGCTCTCAGGCCCGAAAAGTATGACCCCGAGGGCGCGAAAGAGCTGCTCGCGGAAGCAGGCTATCCCGACGGCTTTGGGCTCACGCTGCACGGCCCCAACAACCGCTACGTCAACGACGACCAGATCTGTCAGGCGATCGCGCAGATGCTCACGCGCATCGGCATCCTGACCAGGGTTGAAACCGCTCCGTCGTCGGTTTTCTTTACGCGGGGCAGTAAGCTCGAGTTCAGCTTCTTGCTGGTCGGCTGGGCGGCAGACACTGCGGAAGCGTCGTCGCCGCTGAAGTCCCTGCTCGCGACTTTCGACAGCAAGAAGGGCATGGGCACGGCAAACCGCGGCCGCTACTCAAACCCGAAACTGGATACGTTACTCGATCAGGCGCTCGCCACCGTCGATGATGCGAAGCGCGAAACGCTGTTGCAACAGGCAACCGAAGTTGGCGTTGGCGATTTCGGAATAATTCCGCTGTACCACCAGGTCAACCTGTGGGGAACGCGCAAAAGTATTACCTACACACCCCGCACCGACGAGCGCACACTCGCGCACGAGTTCAGGCAAATCAACTGACTAAAGCAGCTCCATCGACAAGTCTTTGGGCAAGTCCACAACCTCCGTCGGACGGTTGTTGCGCTTGTCCCCCTTTTCCAACCGGTAATGCCGCTCGTCGAACACCTGTTTTCGATGCTGCTGCGACCGCGTATCGCCTGCAATCCCGCGACGTTCAGTTGCCGCTTGAATCGCCTGGGGAAGCGGATCGAAGCCGTCCTCATGGTCGTCAAGTGTCAATTGCACCCCAACTGGCGTCACAGGCGTCGCCACGTTGCTACTGCGTCCTTCGCCGTCGCTTGCGCCGCTAAAGCCAAACATCACGACCAGCACGGCGAACCCGGTTGCGAACAACGAACAGTTGACGACACGGCTAGATTGGCTCTTCAACATGTTTTCCATGACAATCCCTTTTATCACTGTTCACCTGGCCGCTTTGCCGAGTTTCAATTGGCGTAGACCAGACGTTTGATACGGGGATTACTCTAGGTTTTCATGAATGCCTAGTAAGTGCGTAAACGCACCCGATTCATACGCTTTTTGGCTACAACTTAATGGAGAGAGCGCTGATGTGCGCGGCATCGCGCGGCCCGGCAGATTACCTGAACATCGCCGTGAGCCGATTCGCCAGTTGCCCTGTTTGGCTCACGGCGCAAGGCAAACAGCCAAACCGAGAACGAACAGGCGGGATTCCCGATCTTCACGCCGTTGAGCGTCCTCATCGCCGGCACGGTGAACCGCTGCGAACAGATCGTCGGAAGTATTCATCGTAATCTCCTTTTCTATTGAGCTTTACATTATTGATGACAAAAACTTTCCCGCCTTCGGCCCCCTCGCTTTGCTCTCCCCACCCTTCTCCCGGAGGGAGAAGGGCTTTTTCTTCCCTCGCCCTCCGGGAGAGGGTCCGAGGGTGAGGGAAAGTTTTGACGGGCGGCGCCATTGTCATCTATTACGTAATACTCAATAATTCGTTTACCGTTCGCCCCGAGATTCGAAGGGTGAACGTTCT
>JBKJMN010000181.1:0-17671 GCA_046596405.1 Burkholderiales bacterium | reverse complement strand
CAATATCTGCGACTACCTGCCCGATCGCTGCGCGCGGGATGCGGTGGAATTCCTCGAGCGCAGATTTCCGCGATGACTTTTTGATCCATCACTTTTGGCAATGTCTGCTTTCGACCCAAAGCGGTCTTACGATTTTCCTGATAGCTGACATCGGGGGGAACGGCCACTTTCCGGGACGGCGCGATGCGGGTATCTACCCGAACCAGCCAGTCGCGCATTGGTTAGCATGGACGGTGACAAACGCGTTGCAGTTGCTTGACCTTCCGCGTGCAACCGCGTAGTTTCGCTGGGTCTGATCCGGACATCCACTCGAGGACCCGAGATGCTGCGAAGAACGATGCTCGCGCTCGGCCCGACGATCACGCGGTCGTTATGGGGCGCACCGACGAGGTGATCCAATGATGGACCGACGCACATTTGTCGGCACGGTGGCGGGAGTGCTTCTCGCTGCGCCGGTCGCCGCCAAGGCGCAGCAGACTGGGAAAGTCTTCCAAATAGGTATTCTGGGGAATATCTCCCTAGCCGAACCAGAGGGTTCGCGTTTATGGGGGGCATTCATCCAAGGGCTGCGGGAACTCGGTTACGTGGAGGGCCAAAACATCACGATCGAGTGGCGAGTTACAGAGGGAAAGTATGAGCGCCTCCCGGACCTGGCGGCCCAGCTCGTGAATCTCAAGGTTGACGTCATCGTAGTGCCCGCTGACCAAAACGCTCTTGCTGCCCAGCAGGCCACTCGGGCGATCCCGATCGTCATGATCGGCAATCCGGTGAGGGGTGGGCTCGTCGCCAACCTAGCGCGGCCCGGTGGGAATATCACCGGGCTGTCCGTCTTAGCCCCCGAGATAGTCGGGAAGCAGCTGGAACTGCTCAAGGAGGTCATCCCCAAGGTCTCCCGGGTGGCCGTCCTCTGGAATCCAACCAATCCGGGTCACTCACTCTCGTTGGAAGAGGCGAAGGTCGCGACGCGGTCGCTGGGGATACAGCTTCAAATCTCGGGGGCGCGAGGGCCTGGCGAGTTTGAGGGTGCATTTGCGGCCATGACCAGAGCGCGCGTCGGCGCCGTTCTCGTCCTGCTGGATGGGATGTTTCTTGGTCACCAGAGCCGGATCATCGATCTTGCCGCAAAGAGCCGTCTGCCCGCGATGCACTCAGGTCGGAGCGCCGTCACCGCTGGCGGTCTCATGGCCTACGCGCCGTCCCTCCAGGATATTTTTCGCCGCGCCGCAACCTACGTTGACAAGATCCTCAAGGGAGCCAAGCCGGCCAATCTCCCCGTCGAGCAGCCCACGAAATTCGAGCTGGTGATCAACCTTAAAACTGCTAAGGCGCTCGGCCTCAGCATCCCGCGGTCGTTGCTGGTCCGCGCGGACGAGAGCATCCAATAGTAAACCCGACGGCGGCTACCATCGCTGCCAGCTTGCATCAGACCGTCATTCATGTTGGCGGTCGCCAATACAAACGACCGGTATTTGGCGGCGCGGGCCGGCGTGCCTTGGGCGCGAATGTCCGGTTGCAGAAAATTTTCGCGCGATGCTGAAAAGACCGGTTGTGGCCGAAAGCGGAAGTTATGCATCAGCCTAGGTAGGATTCGAATCCTGTAGACGTCTTTTCCCATTTGAAGAGAATTGGCGTTCTGCGAAATTCTCTTAATCGACGCTGACGTTCGCCGTTTTGGCGACACGAAGCCACTTGTCCGACTCGGCAAAGTAATACCTGCTGAATTCTTCCGGTGTATTGCCGACCGCGACGCCGCCCAGTTCGAGTATGCGGGCTTTCATCGCCGGATTCTGCAGCGCTTTCGCGAGTTCGCCGCTGATGCGGTGGACGATGTCGTGTGGAACGCCGGCCGGCATCACGATGCCTTGCCACGAACTCGCGTCGTAGTCTTTGAGTCCCGACTCGCTGGCGGTCGGTACATCGGGCAGAAGCGGGAAGCGTTCTCGGGTCGACACGGCAAGCGCGCGCAGCCGGCCTTCCTTCACGAACGGCATGACGCCGACGGCGGGCGCGAACGCGATTTCGACGCGGCCGGCGAGGTGATCGACCATCTGGGCGCCGGCGCCCTTGTAAGTGATCAGCGTGATGTCGATGCCGGCCTGCTGTTTGAGCAGTTCCATCGCGAGATGCGGGCTCGCACCGCCTCCGCTCGATGCGTAGTTCAATACGCCGGGCCGGCGCCTGGCGAGCGCGATCAATTCGGAGAGGTTCTTCACCGGCAGCGACGGATGCACGAGCAGCAGCATGGGCACGGTCGCGACCAGCGTCACGGGCGAGAAATCTTTCAGCGAATCGTAACCGGCGTTAGCAGAGAGGCGCGAAGCGATGGCCTGCGCGGGCGCCACCATGCACATCGTGTAACCGTCGGGCGGTGACTTGGCGCACAGCGCGGTGCCGATATTGCCGCTGGCGCCGGGGCGGTTGTCGGCGGTCACGTTGACGCCCCAGGCGTCGGACAGCGACTTGGCGACAATGCGGCCGAGCGTATCGGTCGCGCCGCCGGGCGGGTAGGAAAGGATGAAGCGGATCGGCTTGGCGGGATAATTTTGCGCCGCAGCCGGGCCAAAAGCCAAAAACAAAATGGAGCCGCAGATAAACGCAGATAAACGCGGATGAATCAAAGTTCTAAAAAGCATAAGGAGAATATTTGGTAATGGCTCATTGAGAGACTTGCACTGCAATTTCTATCTGCGTGTATCTGCGTTTATCTGCGGCTGAAAATAATTAGGGAAGTTGTACGAGTTTGCCGCGGCCGTGCTGCTCCGCTGCATGCAGCGCATACGCGGAAAAAGCGATGTCGCCGATCGCCATGCCCTGCACGATGGCGACGATGCGATCGGCCGCCGAATGCCGCCCCGGTTTCTTGCCGGCGACGACTTCGCACGCCAGCGCGTCGATGCGTGCCGCGAATTTTTCGCGCGTCAAATGCCCCTGCGCAATCCATGCGCCGCCGTCGCCGACTTCGCATGCGAACTCGGCGTCGTCGACGATCAGGCGCTGTGCTTCGGCCAGCACGCCGTAGTCGACCTCGTTGCTCTCGCCCATCGAGCATACGACCGCACCGGCTTTCAGCATTCCGGGCAACAGCAGAGGCTGTTTGGCCGACGTTGCGGTGATGACAAGATCGGCGCCCGCGATTGCGCGCGCGGCGTCGGGTTCGGCGCGTAGCTTGAACTGCGCTTTGGGTGCGTGTGCGTCGCAGAAAGCGGCCATGTTGTCCGCGCTGCGCGAATTGATGCGCAGTTCGGATACCGGCAGCGCGAGCGCCAGCATGGGCAGGAGCTCATGCGCAATCTTGCCGGTGCCGAACAGCGCAACAGTCAAAGGGCCAGGATTCACCAGCGCTTCGATTACCGCTGTGCCGAACGCCGCAGTGCGTATGCGGCTGATCCATAGTTCCGGCACGAGGCCCGACAGCGCAAGCCCGTCGTGGTTGTAGATGGCGCTGTAGTTGAAGGCCGCAGGATCGGTGGGCGAGCGGCGCGAAATGAGACGGATGCCCGACGCGCCGAGATGGCCAACGGTTGCCGCCTTGAACTTGAAACGTCCCGCACCGAAACGGCGCGCGTCGAGCGACATCGACGACGGCGCCGACAGCTCGCTGCCGCCCTGCGCCTGGTCGCGCAACGTCAAGCGCGCAAGTTCGAGCGCGCGGGCGCCGTCGATCGCGGCGCGAACGTCATCTTCACTGAGTATGCGGATGGCGGCCATCGCGCGTGATTATCACATCAACGCGACCGCGAATGAAGCGGCGCACGCTTGCGTGCATGAGCGCACGCTGGCGATGCGCGCGTTGAAGATGCTGCGCGCTTGTGCGATCATCGAACGCCCGCGGCGCCGTCCGCACTCATAACGATCCAGCATGAAGTATCTGCGTTCATCTGCGTTTATCTGCGGCTACATTGCTCTGGTTGCAAGCGCGCAAGCGCAGACCTTCCCTTCAAAACCGGTGCGAATAATCATGGGTTTTCCCGCCGGCAGCACGGTGGACGTGCTGGTGCGGCCGCTGGCGCAGCGCCTGTCCGAGACGCTCGGTCAGCAGTTCATCGTCGACAACCGCGCGGGCGCGACCGGCGTCATCGCATCCGAACTCGTGGCGAAGGCCGCGCCCGACGGCTATACGCTGCTCGGCACACCGAGTTCCGCGATCACGAGCACGCCGCATTTGAGCCGCGTGCCGTTCGATCCGCTGCGCGATTTCGTGAGTGTCGCGCAAATCAACCACTTCTCTTATGTTTTGATCACGCATCCGTCGGTGCCCGCCAAAAACGTCAATGAACTCATCGCGCTCGCCAAAGCGAAGCCCGGTACATTGACCTATGGCTCTTCAGGGGTCGGCAGCGCGTTCCATCTCGCCGGCGAGCTCTTCCGCCTAATGGCGAAGATCGACATCGTGCATGTGCCGTATAAAGGCGGCCCGCCCGCGGTGACCGACATGATGGGTGGACGCCTCGACTTCATGTTTTATTCGCTCGCGGTCGTGCGCCAGCAGATCGAAGCGGGCCGGCTGCGCGCGCTCGCGGTGACCGGCGAGCGTCGCGATCCGCTGTTGCCGAACGTGCCGACAGTCGCTGAATCCGCCTTGCGCGGCTACGAGATGAGCGGCGGTCACGTAATCCTCGCGCCGGCGAATACGCCGCGCGACGCGCTGGTCAAGCTCAATGCCGCGATCCTCAAAGCGCTAGGGATGCCGGAAATGCAGGAACTGTGGGCGCGCCAGGGAATGGATATCGCGCTGACTACGCTCGACCAGGCGGCTGCGCGGTTGCGTGGTGACTATGAGCGCTACGGCAAGCTCATCAAGGATGCCGGAATAAAAGCGGAATAAAGCAGGATTGCGGATCGAGGACTGAGGATTGAGGAGCGCGGCGTGACGCAGGAACGGTACGAACATTGGTTCCAGTACTTCCCCAAGAGCTTCATGTGGTCGCAGGGTTTTATGTCGGCGATCGAAATGATTCCGTATGGCGCGGCAGCGATGGGCGAGATCGATCAGGTCGGCCAGCGCCTCAAGGGCCGCGAAGGCGACAACGAGGCGTGGTGCGACGAGTGGTCGAAGATGGCGGCGAAGATGGAGCAGCGCGCGGTGGACGCGGCCGCGAAAAACCATCAGCTGACGGCCGGCACCTATTACCTGCATGCGTGGACGTATTACGGCTACGGCGAGCGCTTCCTGCATCTGGGCGACAAGAAGCTCGCGGTTTATCGCAAAAGCCTCCAGTGTTTCGGCGAAGGCATCAAACGCCGCTATCCGAACATCGAGCGGGTCGAAATTCCTTACGAGGGTAAGATGCTGCCCGCGTGGTTCATGAAAGCGCCGAACGCGCAAGGCCGCGCGCCCACGGTGGTGTTCTTCAACGGCCTCGATGGCACCAAGGAAGTCGGCGTGATTTACGGCGGCGTCGAGCTGGCGGCGCGCGGCATCAATCTGCTTGCGGTCGACGGGCCCGGGCAGGGCGAATCTTTACGCCTGCACAACATTCCGAGCCGCTACGATTACGAAGTCGCCGGTACCGCCGCGTATGAATGCGTGACGAAGCGGCCCGACGTCGATCCGCAACGCGTGGCGATCATGGGTATCAGCATGGGCGGCTATTACGCGCCGCGCGTCGCCGCCTTCGAGCAGCGCTACGCGGCATGCGTCGCTTGGGGCGGGCATTTCGATTATCACGCATCATGGATACGCCGCCGCCAGGAGATCGAAGCGGGCGGCACCAAGGTCTCGGCACCGTACTTTCACCTGATGTGGGTGCTCGGCGTGCCGGACATGGACGCTGCGATGGCAAAACTGAAGCAATACAACCTCGCCGGCGTCACCGAACAAATCACTTGCCCGTTTCTGGTCACGCACGGCGAACACGACACTATCGTGCCGGCCGCTTACGCGCAGTTGCTCTACGACGCGGTCGGCTCCAAAAACAAGTCGATCAAGATATTCACCGCGGACGAGGGCGGCAGCGAGCACGTGCAGGGCGACAATCGCGTGCTCGGATCTAACTACGTGGCGGACTGGCTCGCCGACAATCTTTAAACGCGCGCAATTTCTCGCGGCGCAGCTTGACCCCGCAGCGCGGGCAGAACAAGTCTTTGCTCCCGAGCGGGAAATTGCATTCGTGACAGCGCCGCAGCCAGCACGCCATCGCCGCTGCGCTTATCTGCCGTTCACCAGCTTGTCTTCAAACCAGTTCCACATGTCGGCCACCACCAGCGTCAGGTAGTCTCGCTGACAATGCTGCGAGCCACCTTCCTCCGCGGTATAGATTCGAAACGTCTTGTCCTTGGAGCCGCAGGCATCGAACTGCTTCTGCGCGTCGGCCAGCGGGATTTGCTCGTCTTCCGCGCCGTGCACGAGCAGGAACGGGCAGCGCATTTTCTGCATCACGCCGTCGAGCTTGAACGGTTCCAGCGCTTTTAAAGCGGCATCCAGTGTATCCACACCGAGAATCCATGTGATGTGATGGCCGGGCACGGACAAGGACGTCTTGAACTGCGCGTCGATGCGCTTTTTCCAGGTTTGGTGATAGTCCCACTGCGCACCCCACGCGATGCACGCCGCGTAACGCGGATCCATCGCGGCGCAGCGCGGCGAGTAGTAGCCGCCCAGACTGATCGCAACGATGCCGACTTTCTGCGCATCGACGTCGGCGCGTTTTTCGAGGAAATCGAGGCACGCGCTGCCGGCGACTTCGTAGTCGTAGCGCAGGAAGTGGTTGCGAAAGCGGATTGCTTCGCCGGTCCCGGGGCCGTCCATTACCAGCACTGAAATGCCGCGCTTGATCAGATCGGGCACGCCGCGCATGTACTGGATCTCTTTGGTCACGTCGAGGCCGTCGAAGAAGACGACGCACGGTTTGCGCTCGGCGACCGTGTTTTGCGCATGCACGAAATAGCCGGGCAGGCTGCCGTCCTTGAACGGCACTTCGACGATTTCGATTTTCACATCGGTCAGTTCGGCGTGGCGGTGAAAGCAATCGATGCCTGCCTGAAAGGCGTCGAGCGCCTTTTTGTCCTTGGGCGTGCGGAAGCGTTCCGCCATCTGGTAGTAGTTGCACGCGCGCAGATAGGCATGCGCGGCGGAAAACCGGTGCTGGCCCTGGTCGAACTTCTGCGCATGCGCGCGCACGCCGTCGGCCACTTTCACGCAAGCATCGAACCAGGCTTCGTCGTCTTCCGGCGCCTTGCCTTTGAGCATCGTGCCGATTTTGTGCAGCTCGCCGATTTCCGATCCGCCGTACGGCGCCGAGCTCAGCATGTTGATGAACCCGGCCGACCAGCGGTAATTGCCGGGAAAGTACATGAAATAGGGAGGATCTTTCTTGTCAGCCATGGCAGAGTCTTTCTTTCGGAGAGTCAGGATTCGGGATGCGGGTTACGGCGTAGATCATTCGCGGATATTGGCGGCTTTTGCGACCTTCGACCACTTTTCGATTTCCGCGCGAATGAACGCGGCATATTCCTCTGGCGTATCGCCGCCGGGTTCGTGGCCCTGGCCGATGAACAACTGCTGGTTCTCGGGCGTTGCAAGCTGCCTGGCGAGGATTTCGTGGATGCGCGTGATGATTGCTTTGGGCGTGGCCGCCGGCGCAAGCATGCCGTTCCAGTTGTAGCTCGAGTAGCCGGGCATGCCCTGTTCGGCAATCGTCGGCAGGTCGGGCAGCAGCGGCGTGCGCTTCTGCGACGTGGCGCCGATCGCGCGCAGCTTGCCTTCTTTCAGCAGCGGCGCGCAGCCCGCAAACTGGACTATGGCAAGTTCGATATGCCCGGCAATGAGATCGATGGTGTATAGCGCCGCACCTTTGTACGGCACGTGGTTCAATTTGATGCCGGCTTGCGTCGCGAAAAGCTCGGTGGCGAAATGGCCGACGGTGCCGACGCCGGGCGAGCCGTAATTGATTTTGCCGGGGCGCGCCTTGGCAAACGCGGTGAATTCCTTCACGCCTTTGACGGGCACACTCGGATGGATGGCGACGCAGCTCGCGCTGCGCGCGATCAGCATAATAGGCGCCAGATCCCGCAGGGTGTCGTAGGGCATCTGCGCGCGTGCCGACGGCGCAACGGTCAACGGCCCTGGATTGCCGGCGAGCAGCGTGTAGCCGTCCGGCGCGCTTTTGACGACCGCTTCGGTGCCAGGCATGCCTCCCGCGCCGCCGCGGTTGTCGATGATGAACGCCTGGCCGAGCGCCGCATTCAGTTGCTGCCCGGCCCAGCGCGCCTGAATGTCAGTCGGCCCGCCGGGTGCGAAGGGGACGATGATCCGGACGGTTTTCGCCGGATAAGGCTGCGCGCAGGCGTTGAACGCGCCGGCGCAAGCCGAAATCGCAACAACCGCGAGCCAGCAGTGGATTGTATTTTTCACGAACCTCCTCGACTGCGCGGTCGCCCTAAGAATGGTTGCGCGCGCGCGCAGCCTGCGAAGATAGTTGACTCGTGCGAGTGCTGTCAATCGATGGTTGCCAGCCGCCGTGACCCTGCCGCACTCTGGTAAAATTGCGCCGGTATTTCCCGCCTTTCATAAAAATCACCGAATCCGGAGAAGAGAGTCATGGCAGTCAGCCGCAGCAAGGCCGCAAAGGTCGCCAAAAGCACCCGTAAGTCTGGACAAAAATACGCGGACATCCTGTATGAAGTGAAGGACCATGTCGCGTGGGTGACGATCAACCGGCCGCGCGTGCTGAACTCATTCCGCGAGCAGACGCTCGACGAGATGATCGATGCATTGAAATCGACGCGCGAAGACCCGACGATCGTGTGCGCGGTCGTGACCGGCGCGGGCGACAAATCTTTCTCGGCGGGCGGCGATTTTTTCGCCATGAAGCGGCTCAATTTTACCAACGCCTACATGTGGAACGACCGCATGCTCGGGCTGGCAATGACGATCCGCGGCCTGCCGATTCCGGTGATCGCGATGGTCAACGGCTGGTGCATGGGCGGCGGCCACGAACTCGCACTCTGGTGCGACGTGGTGATCGCCTCCGAAAACGCGGTGCTCGGCCAGACCGGCGCGAAAGTCGGCGCGTGTCCGACGGTCGGCGCGACCCAATACCTGCCGCTGATCCTCGGCGAGCGGCTCGCGCGCGAAATGATTTTCTGCGCGCGGCGCTTCACCGCGAAGGAAGCGGTCGAAGTCGGCCTCATCAATAAATGCGTGCCGCAGAAGGACCTGGTGAAGGAAACGCTGAAGTGGTGCACCACGATGAAAGGCCACAGCGCGTTGACGATCCGCATGACCAAGCGCTCGCTCAATTCCGCTTCCGATGCGCTATATGCATCGTGGCAGCAGGGGATGGAGCTGCTTGCGCACGTCTGGGGTTCGCCCGAGGCGAATGAGGGCATGGACGCGTTCCTCGCCGGCCGCAAGCCCAATTTCAACCAGTTCCGCGTGCGCGACAAGCGCGAGATGGTGCGTTATCTCGACGGCTGCGAAAAGAACCTCAACGAGCCGCCTTACATGCGGAAAAAGCGCAAGTAGTTCTTGAGCCGCAGATAAACGCGGATAAACGCAGATGTTTCAGTGTAATTTTGCTTGCAGTGATTCACGAGATCGGCATCTTGTTTTCCACTTGGAGATTGATCGGCCTGGTTTTCATCCGCGTTTATCTGCGTTTATCTGCGGCTGATAATTTATTGTATGAATCCTGAACAAACCATAGTTCCCGGCGCGCTTGACGGCGTGCGCGTGCTCGATCTGACGCGCATCCTCGCCGGACCGCTGTGCGGCATGATGCTCGGCGACATGGGCGCCGACGTGATCAAGATCGAGCCGCCCAACGGCGATGACACGCGCACCTGGGGGCCGCCGTTCATCGAAGGCGAGGCCGCGTACTTCCTGGGACTAAACCGCAACAAGCGCTCGCTCGCGCTCAACATGGCGGTCAAGGACGGGCAGGAAGTGCTCGCCGCACTGATCAAAAAGAGCGATGTGCTGATCGACAATTTCAAGTTCGGCACGCTCGCCAAATGGGGTTTCACCGATGCGTGGTTCGAAGAGCATGCGCCGCAACTCGTGCGCTGCTCGATCACCGGCTACGGCCCGACCGGACCAAAAGCCGCGCAGCCGGGTTACGACTTTATCCTTCAGGCAGAATCGGGGCTTATGAGCATCACCGGGCCGCAGGGCGGCACACCGACCAAGCATGGCGTGGCGCTGGTGGATTTTTGCACCGGCCTGCTCGCGTCAAACGCGGTGCTCGCTGCATTGAATGCGCGGCATCGCACCGGGCGCGGCCAAAAAGTCGAAGTATCGCTATATGAATCGTCGCTCGCGATGTTGGTGAACGTCGCGTCGAACTACCTGACCGCCGGCAAGGATGGCGGACGTTTCGGCAACGGGCATCCAAGCATAGTGCCATATACGACTTTCCCAACCAGCGACGGCATGCTCGCACTCGCGGTCGGCAACGATTCGCAGTTCGCGAAATGTGCAGTGGCGCTCGGACATCCCGAATGGGGACAGGACAAACGCTTCATCCAGAACCGCGACCGCGTCGCACACCGCGAAATGGTCGACGGCATGGTCGCGGCGGCGCTGAAGCAGGACACCGCGGATGCGTGGATAGAGAAGCTACAGGCGGCCGGCGTGCCGTGCGGAAAAATCAATTCGGTCAAGCAGGCGCTTGACGATCCGCAGACAGAAGCGCGCAACATGATCACCAGCGCCGAGCATGCGACCATAGGTGCGCTTAAGATGCTCGGTACGCCGTACAAGCTCAACGGGACGCCGACCTCCGTGCGCCGCGCGCCCCCGACGCTCAGCCAGCATGCCGATGAAATCCTGAAAGGCGAGCTCGGCCTGGATGACGCGAAGATCGCGGCGTTAAGACGCGATAAAGTGGTTTAGTTCTGACCCCTTCCCCCTTGCAAGGGGGAAGGTTGGGATGGGGGTAAAAATGATCACCGGATTGGCCCACGTTTCCATCGTCGTGCCTGACCTCGACGCCGCTGCGCGCGAGCTCGACGCCAAATACGGTCTCAAAATCGGCGCGATCAAGGTTAATGCGGAGCAGGGCGTTCGCATGGCGTATGTCGAACTCGGCAACGCGAAGATCGAGTTGATGGAGCCGTCACGCACGGATTCCCCCGTCGCGAAATTCCTCGAGCGCAATCCCAAAGGCGGCATCCATCATTTCAGCCTGGGCGTCAACGACGTCGATGCAACCACCGCGACCATGAAAGTCAATGGCGTGCGCGTGCTGGGCGACGGCAAGCCGCAGTTGAACGTGCATGGCGAGCGCATCGCGTTCGTGCATCCGGGCGATTTCCTCGGCGCGCTGGTGGAGCTGGAAGAGCACACGAACTGAATTCAGCGCCGAATCAGTGTTGCGCAATAGCGATTCGCGTTTCGCAATCCAGGCTGCGGTTGCCACCGGGAGTGCCCTGTGACCGGAAGGTTTGATATCGCCGCGCTCGCGCCCGCGCAGAAACATATAAAATCCGCCGATGAGTTCCGAATCCCGTAATGTTTCCGCCGCTGCTCTGCAAGCCTTCATCACTCGCGCCTTCACCGCGATCGGCATTTCCGCGCCGGAAGCGGCGACCATCGCCGAGTTGATGACGCGCGCAGACGTCAATGGCGCCGATGGGCACGGCGTGTTCCGCCTGCCGCAGTACATACGCCGCATCAAGGGCGGCGCGGTGAACATCCGTCCTTCGATCCGCATCGAGCGCGACGCGCCGGGCATGGCACTCATCGACGGCGACAACGGCATGGGGCACCTCGTCATGCGAATAGCGACCGAGCATGCGATCGCGAAGGCCAGGACCGCGAGCGTGGCATGGGTCGGCGTCAAGAAGAGCAACCACGCCGGGCCGGCATCGTTGTATGCGAGCATGCCGATCGAGCACGACATGATCGGTTTGTATCTGGCGGTCGGCAACGCCAACCATCTCGCCGCGTGGGGCGGGCTCGACATGCTTTTATCGACCAACCCGATTGCGGTCGGCGTGCCCGCGGGCGTGGAACCGCCGATCGTGCTCGACATGGCGACTACGGTGGCCGCGTACGGCAAAGTCAAAACCGCCGCCCAGCGCGGCGAGACCATGCCCGAAGGCTGGATGATCGATCGTATGGGCAGGGCGCTGACCGATCCGCAGCGCGCGAACGAAGGCCTGCTGCTGCCGATTGGCGGCTACAAGGGTTATGGGCTTGCGCTGGTGTTCGGCCTCTTGGCGGGGACGCTGAACGGCGCCGCGATGGGGCGCGACGTCGTCGACTTCAACAACGATGACACAACGCCGACCAACACCGGGCACGTGATCGTCGCAATCAACGTCGCGATGTTCCGCGAGCTCGGCGAATTCAAGGCGAGCGTCGATCAGTTGATCCGGGACATCCGGAATTCGAAGCGCCTGCCCGGCGTCGATGCGATCCGCCTGCCGGGCGAGCAGAGCCATGCCAAACGCGCCGAGCGCCTCAAGTCCGGCATACCGCTGCCGGCCGCTTTGCGCACAAGCCTCGAGCAACTCGCCGCCGAACTGCAGATCGCGCCGTTGAATTAAGCGTCGCGAACGTAAGCTTAGTGAAGCGCTAACGACGAAGCGATTGCCCGCCTTAACCGAGGAGCACCGATGGTCAGACTTGCCGATTTGCCCGACTTCGAGCGCGCGCATATGCTCGACAAATTGAACGGACTCGAAGAATTCAGCGCGCGGCCGTGGGTAAAGCCGCCGCCGCTCGCCAAATGCCGCATCGCCATCGTTTCGACGGCAGGGCTGCACGCGCGCGGCGACCGGCCGTTCGGCCCGAGCGCGACGGCGACGGATTACCGGATTATTCCGGGCGATACACCCGCGGCGGATCTCGTGATGAGCCACCAGTCGGTCAATTTCGACCGCACCGGCTTCCAGGAAGACCACAACGTCGCGTTCCCGCTCGATCGCTTGCGCGAGTTTGCAAGTGCCGGCGTGATCGGGGGCGTCGCCGACTTTCATTATTCGTTCATGGGCGCGGCGCCCATCCGCAAGATCGAAGCGAAGGCGCGCGAGCTCGCCGGCTTGCTTAAGAAGGACCGCGTCGATGCGGTGTTGCTGTGTCCGGTTTGACCTAATTGCACGTGCGCCGTCGGCGCACTCGGCCATTACCTCGAAACCGCGGGCGTTGCGACGACCCAGATTTCGCTCGTGCGTGAACACACTGAGGCGATGGCTCCGCCGCGCGCGCTATGGGTGCCGTTCATCCTCGGGCGTCCGTTTGGCGTGCCGGGCGACGCCGAATTCCAGCGCCGCGTGCTGCGCGCGGTGCTGCGCCTGCTGGAAGCGCCGGCGGGCCCGGTGCTCGACGATTATGCGGAAGAAGCGCCCGCGCCGTTGCCCGAAGATACCGAAGGCATGGCCTGTCCGGTCAGCTTCGATCGTAAGGCCGATGCCGCCGATGTGGGTGCTGCGCTTGCGCGCGAGATTGAAGAATTGGCGCCGTGGCACGACCTCGCGGCCAAACGGCGCGCCCGCACGACGACGGGCCTCAGCGGAATGTCGATGGAGGAAGCGGCGCGCTTTGTGAGCTCGCACCTGCGCGGCGCGCCCGCGCCGAATATCAAGGGTATGACAGCCGGGGAGACGCTCAAGATCGTGTGCGACGATATCCGCGCGTATTACTATGAAGCGGCCGCGGCTCAGCCGGGCGCTCCCGACGCGCAGGCGGTGCTCCACTGGTTTTGGCACGACACGGCGGCGGGCCGCGCGTTTTTCGCACTGCAGAAAATCTGTCTCGCAAGCGACGACGGCTCACTGCAGGTGCTCGGCGGGAATTCGCTGGTGCCGCGCGCGATCATGCACGCGCACTCAGGTTAGGCGCTAAAACTCTCTGTGCCGCGCAGATGAATGCGGATGGGATCCAGGCACGCATCCGCATGTAGGCGCTTATTTGCGAGTGCTTCTTATGCCGTAATGACGATCAGCCGGCGCCGGCTTTATCGTGCGGCGAGCGCCGCAATCGACTTGATCTGCTCGACGTAGGTGTCGAGCCCCATCGCCTTGGTCATGAAGCGGTCCGCGTTCATGCGGTGGCTTCTGCGCATGTCGCTCGCGGATTTGGAGCAGGTCAGAACGACGACGGGAATATGCTTAAGGGCGTCGTTGCTCTTGATCTCGGCAAGCACTTCGTGGCCGTTGATTTTCGGGATATTGAGATCGAGCACGATGATGTCCGGCTTTGGCGCGCCGGTAAACTGCCGTGTCTGGCATAGGAAAGAGATGGCATGCATGCCGTCTTCGACCACGTGCAGGTGGCAGTCGATGCCCGCCGCGCGCAATGCCTCGCGCGTCATGCGCACGTCGGCGGGATCGTCTTCGACCAGCAACCATTCGAGCGGCGGCCGCGCGGCGGTATCCGCCGCGGGCGCTGATGGCTCTCGCGGCACGTCCGAAACGCACGCGCCTATGTCGTACATCTGCGCGCCCAGGTCGGCCTCACCCAGCAGCCGCAGCGATACGGGAATCGACGGGCGCGCCTGCTCGAGCCGGATCGCGACCGTCGCGCCGAATTCCGAGTCCCCGATTTGGCGCAAAACATTTTGGGCGGCGGCGTGGTTCGCCATGCTGACCAGCGCCATGGCGTAATCGAGCTGACCCCCGGGTTTATAGACAGTAATGTTTTTGATTTCGCCCAGCCGCGCGCAATGCTCGGCGACCGTGTCAGCGAGTTCGCCTTCCGACAGGCATTCCAGATCCATGGTCAACATAGTGCGCTCCGTTCAAAAACTGCGATTAACGGCTCACGAAGTTATTATACGACCGTGGCCAGCCGTTACAAGATCCAGCGGGAAGCCAATAGCCAAGCGTGCACGGTGACGATCGGTAATTTTTGCATGTCCCTGTTGCACGCGTGGGAACGTATGCGGATAGTGGGGGAATTCGAGCGCCGACTTGCGCTCACAATAGCGCTTAGTGCAATTTCTCGGTGCAGTGTATTGTCAGCGGATTCCAAGCGAGGCACTCTACAGTGCGGCACAGCTGCCCAGTCAACGTCAGCAAGCACCGGCGCGCGCCGGATTTTGCTATTCGAAGGTCGGCGTGCCGGAAGCGTTGAGCGCTCTCCGGCGGTTGCCGGCCTTCGCGCAGGCCGCATTGCTGGCGGCGATTTATTTCGGCGCCGCCAAGCTCTCGCTGATGCTCGCGATTCCGCCCGGTTATGCGACTGCTGTATGGCCGCCGTCCGGCCTGGCGGTAGCGGCGGTGCTGATGCTCGGCAAGCGCGCGTGGCCGGGAGTCTGGATTGGCGCGGCAGCCGTCAATTTCACGGTAAATTCTTCGGTGTTTGCAGCACTCATCATCGGCACCGGCAACACGCTGGAAGCACTGGTTTGCGCCGCTTTGATCCGGCAATTCGCCGGCGCGGGCTATCGCTTCGAGCGCGGCGAGGGCGTGATAATTTTTTTCGTCGCCGCGGCGGTGAGCGCCGCTGCGGCGGCCGCCACTGGCGTGCTGCCGATGGCGATCGGCAACACGCTGTCGGCGGAAGAGCTCTTCACCAATGCCTGGACGTGGTGGCTGGGCGACGTCGCCGGCATAATCATTTTCGCGCCGCTGGTGCTGGGCTGGGCCGGCGGTGACGCACCCGTCTGGACGCCGCGCAAAAAAACCGAGGCGGTCGTTTTCGCGCTGCTGTTGCTACTCGCGGCGTTTCTCGCGTTCAGCGGCACCGCGCGCTACGCGCCGCCCATCCCGCGGTCGTATCTGATGGTGCCGTTTATCCTGTGGGTCGCTTTCCGGTTCGGCCAGCGCGAAACGGCGACCGCAGTCGCGGCCGTGTTCGGGATTGCGCTGTGGTATACGTTCGCCGGGCGCGGGCCGTTCGCGGCGGAGGCAACAAATTCGTCGCTGCTGCTGCTCCTGACCTACATCATCGTGCTGCAGGGCATGGGGCTCGTGCTGTGCGCGGTCGTCGGCGAGCGCAGCCGCGCGATGACGCAGTTGCGGCGCGAGCGCGACGAGCTCGAATCGCGGGTGCGCGCGCGCACGATCGAACTCGAGCACATCAACCGCGTGCTCAACCAGGACATCCGCGAGCGCGAAAAAGCCGAGCTCAAGTTCAAAGGCCTGCTCGAGTCGGGGCCGGACGCGATCGTCATCGTAAACCCGCACGGCAGTATCGTGCTGGTCAATTCCGCAGCCGAGCGGCTGTTCGGTTATCCGCGCAGCGAGCTTATCGGGCGGGCCGCCGATACGCTGCTGCCAGTGCGCTATCGCAATGCCGAAGGCGCAAGCCACGGCCGTTTTTTCCTCGAGCCCCAAGTGCGGCCGCCGGGAGCGGGACTGGATCTGCACGGATTGCACAAGGACGGGCGCGAGTTTCCGATCGAGATCAGCTTGAGCCCGCTGGAGACCGAGGAAGGAATGCTCGTCTCGAGCGCGATCCGCGACATCTCCGAGCGCAAACTCGCCGAAGCGACGCGCGCGCGGCTCGCGGCGATCGTCGAATCCTCGCAGGATGCGATATTAAGCCGCGATCTCGACGGCAGAATCCTCTCCTGGAATGCGGGCGCCGAGCGACTGTTCGGCTACACCGCAGACGAAGTGAAAGGCCGCGACCTGACGATGGTGCCGCGCGACCGCGATCATGAGCTCGAAGAAAACCGCCGGTTGCTGCGCGCCGGCGCGCAAGTCTCCAATTACCAGACGGTGCGCCTCGCCAAGGACGGCCGCCCGATCGATGTTTCGCTCAGCGGCTCGCCGATCAAGGATGACCGCGGCAAGATTATAGGGATGGCCTCGATCCTGCGCGACATCACGCCGCTCAAGATGGCCGAAAATGCGCTGCAAAAGGCGCACGACGATCTCGAGGGGCGCGTCGCGGAACGCACCGCCGAGCTGTCACGCATCAACGCGGAGCTCGAAAAATTCGCGTATGTCGCCTCCCACGACCTGCAGGAACCGCTGCGCACGGTGATCAATTTCTCCGATCTGCTCGAACGGCGCTATCAGGACAAGCTTGATGCCGACGGGCGCGAATTCCTGGGCTTCATCGTGAGCGGGGTCAGTCGCATGCGGCGCCTGGTCGACGACCTCCTTACGTTCTCGCGAACCGGGCACGAGCGCGTGGTGCGTCAGCCGGTCGATTGCGAGGCCGTGCTCGCGCGCGTGCTGGCCAATCTCGGACAAAGTCTCGCGGAATGCGACGCAATCGTCACGCATGACGCGCTGCCCACGGCGCTGGCCGATGCCGGACAACTCGAGCAGCTGCTGCAAAACCTGGTGGGCAATGCAATCAAGTTTCGCAGCGATAAACGGCCTCTTGTGCACGTCGGCATCGAGGCGCAAGCGGCCGACTGGCTGTTCTCGGTCCGCGACAACGGCATCGGCCTCGACCCGCGCTTCGCCAACCGCATCTTCGAGATGTTTCAGCGCCTGCATAGCGTCGGCAAGTATCTGGGATCGGGCGTCGGTCTCGCCATCTGCAAAAAAATCGTTGAACGGCACGCCGGACGGATCTGGGTCGAATCTGACGAGGGCCAGGGCGCAGTGTTCTATTTCACGCTGCCGCGCCAGTAATCGAAGCGCCCCGCGAATTCGCCCATTGCTCGCTTTGACAGCCCGCGAAATCGCGCTGCGCAACGTGCTTATCGTGCAAGGTGCTTATCGTTGTTCCGAGCTGCATAAGCACTCGCTGTGAGAGACCGTTCCGGTAGGCGAATGTCGTCACTTTTCGCAGAAGCAGTGTTTGTCGGGCGCGGACGACATT
>JBKJMN010000266.1:0-2633 GCA_046596405.1 Burkholderiales bacterium | reverse complement strand
TGGAACCTGGGCTTTCTCGCCGAAACCGAGCGTCAGGTCGAAGGCCATCTCGCCGGCCATCTCGACCGCCTGCCGCCGCACGACGAGAAAAGCCGCGCGATCGTCGATGCGATGAAGATTGACGAAGCGCGCCACGCCAGCACCGCGGTCGACCACGGCGCCGCTGAATTGCCAAAGCCGGTGATACTCGCGATGAAAGCGGGTTCGCGCGTCATGACGCGCACGGCATTCTGGATCTGACCCGGTAATTCCGCGCGTGCAACGGGCGCTGGTGAGAACCGGTGAACGGGTTTGACATTTTCGTGCTCTCCGCGTAACCTCTTGTTCCTGCGCCGATTTAGTCTTGCTTGCGGGCGCCGCCGCGGACGTGAGGTCACTTCCGGCCGGGCGTAAAAACAAATCCTGCTAAGCGGCGTGACCCGATCGGCGCCCGCGGATCGGGTTTTTTTATTGGTCGGTTCCGAGATGAAACGCATTGACGCCTTAAAGCAACTGCTCACCGAACGCATCGTCATTCTCGACGGAGCGATGGGCACCATGATTCAGGGCTACAAGCTCGACGAGGCCGGCTATCGCGGCGCGCGCTTCCGGGATTTCGCGCGCGATCTCAAGGGCAACAACGACTTGCTGAC
This sequence comes from Burkholderiales bacterium, assembly GCA_046596405.1. GTDB lineage: Bacteria > Pseudomonadota > Gammaproteobacteria > Burkholderiales > SG8-41 > PALSA-1004. The sequence goes on along the minus strand of JBKJMN010000266.1, from coordinate 2,001 downwards.
GCTGACGCAGCCGCAGATCATCCGCGCCATCCACGCGCAGTATTTCGCGGCAGGCGCCGATGTGGTCGAAACGAACACGTTCAATTCGACGCGTATTGCGCAGGCTGACTATGCGCTGGAGCATCTCGTCCACGAGCTCAACGTCGAAGCGGCGAAACTCGCGCGCTCGGTTGCCGACGAAGTCGAAAAGACGGAAGGGCGGCCGTGCTTCGTCGCGGGCGCGCTCGGGCCGACCAACCGGACCGCATCGATTTCGCCCGACGTCAACGACCCGGGTTTTCGCAACGTCACGTTCGACGAATTGGTCGAGACGTACACCGAAGCGATCGACGGTCTCGTCGAGGGCGGCGTCGATCTCCTGCTCGTCGAAACCGTCTTCGACACGCTGAATGCCAAGGCTGCGCTGTTCGCAATCGATCTGTATTTCGACAATCACGGCATCAAGCTGCCGATCATCATCTCCGGCACGATCACGGATGCGTCGGGCCGCACGCTGTCGGGCCAGACGACCGAAGCGTTCTGGAATTCGATGCGCCACGCGCAGCCGCTGGCGATCGGCCTTAACTGCGCGCTCGGCGCGCAGTTGATGCGGCCGTATATCGAGGAGCTGTCGCAGGTCGCCGATACCTATGTGTCAGCGTACCCGAACGCCGGCCTGCCGAACCCGCTCGCGGAAACCGGCTACGACGAGACGCCCGCGTATACCGCGAGCCTGATCCGGGAATTCGCGCAAAGCGGTTTCGTCAACGTCGTCGGCGGCTGCTGCGGCACGACGCCCGCGCACATCAAGGCCATCGCCGACGCGGTGCGCGACGTTGCGCCGCGTAAAGTGCCCGTGCTCGAAAAGCGCACGCGCCTGTCGGGGCTGGAGCCGCTCAACATCGGCGACGATTCGCTGTTCGTCAACGTCGGTGAGCGCACCAACGTCACCGGCTCCAAAGCGTTCGCGCGCCTGATCCTCGCCGGCGATTATCCCGCCGCGCTGTCGGTCGCGCGCCAGCAGGTCGAAAACGGCGCGCAGGTGATCGACGTCAACATGGACGAGGCAATGCTCGACTCGAAGGCCGCGATGACGACCTTCCTGAAGCTGATCGCCGCGGAGCCCGACATCTCGCGTGTGCCGGTCATGATCGATTCCTCGAAATGGGAGGTAATCGAGGCGGGCCTGAAGTGCGTGCAGGGCAAGTGCGTGGTCAATTCGATCAGCATGAAGGAGGGCGAGGAAGAGTTCATCAAGCACGCGAAGCTCGCGCGCCGCTATGGTGCTGCGGTCGTGGTGATGGCGTTCGACAAAAAAGGCCAGGCCGACACGCTCGAGCGCCGCCGTGAAATCAGCAGGCGCTCGTATGAGATCCTCGTCAACGACGTCGGCTTCCTGCCCGAAGACGTGATCATCGATCCGAATATTTTCGCGATCGCGACCGGCATCGAGGAGCACAGCAATTACGGCAAGGATTTCATCGCTGCCACGCAATGGATCCGCGAGAACCTGCCGTACGCGAAAGTGAGCGGCGGTCTCTCCAACATCTCGTTCTCGTTCCGCGGCAACGACGGCGTGCGCGAGGCCATGCACACGGCCTTCCTCTACCACGCTGTACGCGCGGGCATGTCGATGGGCATCGTCAACGCCGGCCAGCTCGGCGTATACGAGGAGATCGCCCCCGAGCTGAAAGAGCGGGTCGAGGACGTGATCTTCAACCGTCGCGCTGATTCCACCGAGCGCCTGATCGAGATCGCCAACACCGTCAAGGGCGGCGCGAAGGAGAACGTCAAGGACGACACGTGGCGGCGCGGCCCCGTGGAAGGGCGCCTGTCGCACGCACTGGTGAACGGCATCACCGAATTCATCGTCGAGGACACCGAGGAGATCCGCGCCAAGATCGAGGCGGCCGGCGGCAAGCCGATCGAGGTCATCGAAGGTCCGCTGATGGACGGCATGAACATCGTCGGCGACCTGTTCGGCGCCGGCAAGATGTTCCTGCCGCAGGTGGTGAAATCGGC
>JBKJMN010000142.1:0-25662 GCA_046596405.1 Burkholderiales bacterium | reverse complement strand
TTTCGCGAGGTAGTAGGCGGTCGCGAGCCCGTGCCCGCCGCCGCCGACGATCACGACGTCGTAGGATTTTTCAGGCTGCGCGGCACGCCACGCTCGCGGCCAGCGGGTATGGCCCGAGATTGCGTTGCGCGCGAGATTGAAAAAGGAATAACGCATGGGAAAGGCAGGATTGAGGAGTGAGAATCGGGGATTGAGTCAAATCAAATGCGTGAAGTCATAGTCGCCGCCTTCTCCCCTCGAACCTCAATCCCGCTCTCCTCATCTACATCAGTTTCGCCGCGGCGGGACCCGTCACCGGCACTTCCATCAAGTCTTCGCCGAAAATCAGGTTGCCTTTGTAGATCTCCGCCATATCGCGCAATACGCGCTCGCGCACACCAGGCTGGTCGATTTGCTCGGTGACGTGGCTCAGCACTATCGTCCTGACGCCGGCATCGACGCCGAGCTGCGCGAGCTCGCGGTGCCCCATGCACGATTGGGCGAATTCCGCGTTGAGTTCGGTGCCTGAGATGTAATGGCACATGTGTAGCAATACGTCGCAATCTTTGGACAACCGCGTCATCGACGCGCACGGCCCGCTGTCGCCGGAGTACACAATAGAGCCCTCTGGCGTGTCGAGCCGGAAGCCATAGGAGATGAGTTGGGGGCCGAAATGCGACACGCCGGTCGTCGTCACCGTCCAGCCATCGCCTTTCACCACGTCGTTAGGCTTGAGTTCGGCAACTTCGGGCTGCGGCTTCTTGCGCTCGCCCTCGCCCCCGCGCGCCCAGTAAATCGCGATACTGCACAGGTTCTCGGTGCGCGCGATCAGGTCCGGGCCGAATGCGCCGTCGCGCTCGAACAGCGCCGCGGTGACTTTTTTGATCGGCGGCGGACCAAAGACCTTGAGCTCGGGTATTTTTCCCGCACCCTGGTCCCAGCGCGTCAGCAGCAGGCGCGGATAGTCGCCCATATGATCGTAGTGCAGATGACTGCAGAAAAAATGCGTGACGCGCGTCGCTTCTATGCCTAATTCGAGCAGGCGGTGGTGAGCGCCGAAGCCGTGGTCGAAAACGATCACGTCGTCGCCGATTTCGACGACATAGCCGGAACACATGCGCTTCAACGACGGCGTCGGCGTGCCGGTACCCAGTAAACGCAGTCGCATGCTCAATTCTCCTTCATCATTCCATGCGCAACATTTTGGGGCCGCCGATGGGAACCACCATCAAATCCTCGCCCCATACGATGTGCCCAGTGTAAGTCTTCGCGATTTCGCGCACGATGTGTTCGCGCAAGCCCGGCTGATCGATTTGCTCGAGGAAATGACTGAGCACGAGCGTTTTTACGCCCGCCGCCTTGGCGACCGCAGCGACGTCTTCATGGTTACCGCAGACGACTCGATAGATTTCCGTGGGCTCGCTACCGCTGTAATAGTGGTTCATGTGGATCAGCACGTCGCAGCCGCGCGCGAGGTCGATCAGTGCCGGCGCCACCCCGCCGCTGTCGCCCGAATAGCAGACGGAGCCCTCGGCACTGTCGATGCGGTACGCATAACACTCGAGGTACGGTTGCACGTGCGAAGCCGGCGCTACCGTCAGCGTCCAGTCCTTGCCTTCGACCTTGTCGCCGGATTTGAGCTCGGTGATTTCGGGCGCGGGCCATTTGCGCGGGGGCTTGCCGCCGCGCGCGACGAATATGTCGATCGAGCCCTGATGCTTGATGCGCGCATTGAGGTCCGGCGCGAACGCACCGTCGGTGCCGAACAACTGCTCGCACATGCGTTTGACCGGCGGCGGCCCGTAAATCTTCAACTCGGGAATGCGGTCCGCGCCCTGGTCCCAGCGCGTCATGAAGAGGCGCACGAGATCGAGGCAGTGATCGTAATGCAGATGGGTCAAAAACACGTGAGTGACGTCGACCGCGCGTTTGCCGGCTTCCAGCAACCGCTGGTGCGCGCCGGGGCCGTGGTCCATGACGATGACGTCGGCGCCGATTTCGATTAGATAGCTGGAGCTCGCGCGCTTCAACGACGGCGTCGGCGTGCCGGTGCCCAGCAGGGTAAGCTTCATCGATTCAATCGTAGTGAAGTGAATATACTTCGCGCGGCAGTTCTCACCGTTGATTCTAACGTGTAGACTTTTCGCAGTCATCCACTCTAAAGTGAAAACTTCATGCTGCGACCGCTGTGCTGTCTAATATCTGGCGTGCTGATCGCAGGTGCGCATGCGCAGAGTTATCCCGCCAAGCCCGTGCGCCTGATCGTGCCATGGCCCGCCGGCGGCACCACCGACATCCTCGGCCGCGTAATCGGCCAGAAATTGAACGAGGCCTGGGGCCAGCCGGTCGTCATCGAGAACCGCGGCGGTGCGGCCGGCAATATCGGCACCGAGGTCGTCGTCAAGGCGCCCGCTGATGGCTACACGCTGCTGTTCGGCAACATGGGCACGCACGCGACGAACCAGTTCATGTACAGCGGGATGACTTTCGATCCGGTGACGGACTTGGCGCCCATCTCGCTGATTGCGAACGTGGGCACCGTGCTGGTCGTGCATCCGAACCTGCCGGTGAAGAACGTCAAGGAACTCGTTGCGCTCGCGAAAAAACGTCCAGGCCAGCTCGATTTCGCGTCAGGCGGCGTCGGCAGCTTCAACCAGTTGTGCGCGGAGCTCCTGAAGATGGAGACCGGCATCAACATCGTGCACGTGCCGTACAAGGGCGGTGCGCCCGCGGTCGCCGATCTGCTCGGTGGCCACGTCGCGATGCTCTTCACCGGCGCGCCCGTGACGATGTCGCATATCAAGGCCGGCAAGCTCAAGATCCTCGCGGTGACCGATTCGAAACGGGTGGGCGCGCTGCCTGACGTGCCGACCGTCGGCGAATCGCTGCCCGGCTATGAATTCAATAACTGGTACGGCTTCCTGGCGCCGCTGAAACTGCCGCGCGCGCTCGTCGACCGCGTGAACGCCGATCTCGCACGCGTGCTCGCCCTCCCTGACGTTAAGGAACGGTTCACCGGACTCGGCGCGGATATCACGCCGAGCACGCCCGAACGCTTCGCCGCGGTGATGAAGGCCGACGCCGACAAATGGGGCAAAGTCGTAAAGGCCGCTGCCATCAAAGCCGACTGATTCCGTCTTTCTCTTGCTGAAAGTGCCGCCATGACTTCACGCCTAATGCCCTGCCTGCTGCTTGCCGCCTGTGCGAATTTAGCTGCACACGCCGCGGAACCGGTGATCTCCGCCGACGCCCGCGCCGGCTTTGCGGCCATCAATGCCCATCCGCAGGTCAGGAAAGGCCTCGAATTCCTGAAGGCCGACGACGCCAATACGCTCGCCGAGTTGAAGACGCTGGTTGTCATACCGGCGCCGCCTTTCAAGGAAAAAGCGCGCGCCGAAAGTTTTCGCGCGCGGCTGGCGGCACTCGGCCTTAAGGACGTGCGCATCGATGCCGAAGGCAACGCCATCGGCGTGCGCCCGGGCAGCGGCGGCGGTCCCAAACTCGTGGTCGCAGCCCACCTCGATACGGTGTTTCCGGAAGGCACCGATCTCACCATCAAAGAAAAGGACGGCAAGCTGTACGCGCCGGGCATAGGCGACGACACGCGCGGCCTCGCCGATCTGCTGTCGGTGATCCGCGCGTTCAACGCGACGGGCATCAAGACGGTCGGCGACATTGTGTTCGTCGGCAACGTGGGCGAAGAGGGTCTGGGCGACTTGCGCGGCGTCAAAGCATTGTTTCGCGATGACAAGTCGATCGACGGCTTCATCTCGATCGACGGCGCCGAGCCCGACCGCATAACGTACCTTGCCACCGGCAGCCATCGCTATCGCATCAGTTTCAAAGGACCCGGCGGCCACAGCTTTTCTGCCTTCGGCTTGCCGTCGGCGATTCATGCAATGGGGCGCGCGATCGCGAAAATCGGCGACCTCAAAACGCCGCCAAAACCGAAGACCACATTCACCGTCGGCACCGTTCAGGGCGGCACTTCGGTCAATGCGATCGCGGGCGACGCCGCAATGGAAGTCGACATGCGGTCCGACGACAACGCGCCGCTGCTCGAAATCGAAGCGCAGATACTCAAGGCGGTCAAAGACGCCGTCGCCGAAGAAAACGCGCGGTGGGCGAGCGACAGGATCACGGTCGAGATCAAACTCGTCGGCGACCGCCCCGCCGGCATCCAGCCGCTCGAAACCCCGACCGTGCAGGCGGCGTTCATGGCCACCAGCGCGATCGGACTCAAGCCGCGCGCCGAAGGCGCCAGCAGCACGGATTCGAATTTGCCGATAAGCCTCGGCGTGCCCGCGGTCACGCTCGGTCGCGGCGGCAAAGGCGGCGCCAATCACTCGCTGGGTGAATGGTGGGACCCGACCGACGCCTACCTGGGGCCGCAGCGGCACTTCCTGACGCTGCTCACGCTGGTCGGGATCGACGGCGTCGCGAAACCGTTATTGCCCAGGCGGCCGCCGCGGCCCTAGCGGCGGCGCGCGTAAATCCGCGGCTACAAGTCGATCATCGCCTGCACGGTGCGCGAGCGGTATTCGCGCTCATGCAAGACGTAGACTACGCCGGTGGTGATCGCGATCATCAGTACCGGGTGCACAAACCACGCCAGCGCGGCAACCCCGAAGTAGTACGCGCGCAACCCGTTATTGAAATTACCATTCGCAAAGTTGACGATCAGCGTGATGCGGTCGATGTGGGTCGCGTATTGCTCCGCGTCCGCCGGCGGCTTGCGCGTGGCGCCGATGAGGATCGAGCACAGCCCGAACTGGCGGATCGACCACGAAAACTTGAAAAACGCGTAGATGAAAATCAGCACCAGCAGCAGGATTTTCAATTCCCACACGCGCTCGGACACCTGCTGCGCGAACGGCAGCTCGGCCAGCACGCCGGCGGCTTTTTCCGCGTAGCCCATCAAGGCGACGAGCGCGCCCAGGATCAGCATCGTGGTCGAAGCGAAAAACTGCGAGCTGCGCGTCAGGTTGCGCATCACGTTGACGTCGAGCATGCGGTTGTCGCGCTCGACCATGCGGGCGATCCAGTCGCGCACGAAATGATCGGTCTGCCGGCGCAACGCCGGCCGATTCGTGCTGCGATAATCCGCGTACCAGACATAGATTGCCCACCAAACGCCGAACCAGATGAGCGCCAGCATATCGAGCCACGGCAGCGGCAGGCGGCCGATAAAGGCGCTGAGCGTGCTCATGCGAACAGCGTCAGCACGCCGGTATAGCCATACAGCCGGTTGTGCGAAATCTCGCCGTTACAGAAAAATCCGACCAGCGGGAATTCGCCAAACGCGGCTTCGATCATCTGCATTTCCTCCGAATCGCGGCCGAACAGATTCGCCCCGCGGCCGAGGCACGAGTAATAGACCCCGCCGCGGGGTTTCGTATAAAGCCCTTTTTTCATGCTTTCGAGCATGCGCGTCATATCTTCGGTCGCGCTCGCAGTATCGCGGCGGCAAAACATGATCGGCTTGCCGTTCTCAACAAGGTCGCCGATCGCGACGATTCCGCGCGCCGGGTCGATGCCGACCAGGTTGCGCACGAGATAGTCGCCGGTGTCGGTGCCCGTAATCGGCAGGCCCGCAAAAATGACGCCGCCCAGCCGGTTCAGGTCGCGCGCGAGTCGTTCGCCGACGTCCTCTTTCAGCACGTCGAGCGCGGGGCGGTCGTCGATCTTGACGATGATGTTGCGCTGAGATTGCGTGATCACATGTTGGGGGCCGATCGGCGAGCAACCCTGGGTCAGGCGCGTCGCGATCGCGATATCGTCGGCAAACATGACGCCCGAAATGCCGCCCTCGGTGAGCTTGTCGGCGATCTGCGTGTTCTGGTGGCGCGAACTCGTGAGCCCGCCAACGACGAAGCCGCTTTCGAGCTTGCCTGCGAGTCCGTCGATCAACTCCGGCACGTCGCTGTTGCGCGGATCGGCATGGACAATCGCAAAATTGGCTGGGCGGTCGCCACACGTGAAACGCTTCAAGCCCAGGTCATCGGCGCAGCGCAGACCCGCAAACACTTTGAACGACGCAGGCGAAAACTCGCCGAGCATGATCGCCATCGCGGGCTCGTCGAGATACTCGCGTCCGCTCACGCAAATGCCGATACCGACCGTGCCGACCCAGTGCGTGACGCCAGTGCGCTGGCGGAAAAATTCGAGGATGTCGCCGACGCGGTCCGCCAGCAGGTCCGTCACGTAGAGAAAACCGAGGCTCGCGGGCGGTCCCGCGAGATGCGTAAGGCATTCGTCCGCGGCGGCCTGCCAGTCGGCGCCGGCCGCGTGCGCGAAACGGAATACAGGGGTCATGCGGCGTATTATCGCCGCTCTCGCGGCGGCCGCGCCAGCGTTGTTATCGCGATTGGACCGCGACGATCAATGAAAAAACTGGCCGTCCTTGCCGAGCACCGTGAGATCGACGAACGTCGTGCCACTCCTGTCCTCGGGCCCGTACGTGACCGAGATGCCGCCGAGATCCACGCGCGCCATCGACTCCAGGCCCTTGATCAGCTTTTCCCGTGTGGGCTGCGGGCCGGCGCGCCGGAGTCCTTCGACTAGCACCTTGGCGGCGATGAAGCCCTCGATGGACGCGTACGACGGCAACATGTCGCGGCCCTTGATGCCCTTCAGGAACTCGCTGGAGATCGGCGTGGTGACGGCGAACGGATAGGGCGAGACCTGGCTGATGACCACGCCGTTCACATTGGGTCCGAGCGCCTTGACGAAGGAATTGGCGCTCAGGTTGGACAGCGTGAAGAACATCGGATTTCTGCTCTGCGCTTTCATCTGCGCGATGAACGCCGGCCCCGAATCGACTGCGGCGGCCATGACCACGGCCTGCGGGTCGTCGGCGGCGATTTGCTTGACGGCGGCCTCGATCTTGGTGGTGCCGCGCTCGTAGCTCGCGACGCTCGAAGGCGCCATCTTTTTTTCCTGCATCGCCTTTTGCACGCCCGCCAGCACGTCCTTGCCGAACGCGCCGTCATCGTGAAAGACGGCGATTTTCTTGATGCCGAGCGAGACCAGGTGATTGACGATAGCCGTCGTCTCCGAATGGTAGCTGGCGCGCACCGGAAACAGATATTTTCGCGGCGGAGAATACATGGACTGCGCACCGGTCGACGGCGCGATCAGCGGCACTTTCGCCTTGGCGGCGACCGGGTACGCGGCCTCGGTGTTGGGGGTGCCGCGAAACAGGAAGAGCGCGAATACCTTTTTATCCTCTATCAGCTGGCGCGTCACCTCGGGTGTTTTCTTGAAGTCGAACCCGTCATCGAGGGACTCGAGCACGATCTTGCGTCCATGCACGCCACCGCTCGCATTCACGGCGTCGAGATATGCCGTCGCGCCGGCTTTTTGCTCCTTGACCGCGCCGGCCACCGAGCCGGTGAAGCCCGCAGCCTGGCCGATAAGTATCCTATCTTTGGTGATGCCGTCCTCTGCATGCGCGGTCAACCCGACGAGGGCCGGGACCACTGCAAGCAGCCGCAACCAGCTAATTTTGCGGGCCTCGAACATAACCACCTCCCCGTTCCGCAATCTGTATGAAAACGCAATGGACTCGCCAACGGCACCGATTGTATACACCGGGCCGGGGGTTAGCTATTGCGATGAGCTTGCCGGCGCGCGGAGCGCAGACGTAGTTGCGGCGCAGTGGCGGCGCAGTTGCGGCATTAGCAGCCAGGCAGTTTCAGCGTGTCGCGCGAATTTTCCGGACCTGAGTGCAGGCATCAGTTCAGCTGCAATTCGCGAGGTGCGCAGATCCAGCCGCCTGAGGTCCGGCGTTTTTTCTTGCTGAAACCGATAGTTAAGCGCGTTTTCGCATGTTCAAGTATCACATGAAGAAAAAAATCTAGCGAAATGAAAGATTTGCGCTTTAACGGGTTTTCAGTCTAGACTTTCATATGCCTTGAGGGGGGCGTATGAAGAATGCCGCGCAGGCGGCATGGGATGACCTCCCCTTTCGGTCGGCGCAACCAGCCGGATCGCATAAGAAAAAGGGGCGGGGCCTATGGATACAGGCATCAAAGTACTGGTCATCGACGACAGCAACACGATCAGGCGCAGCGCCGAAGCATTTCTGCGACAGGCCGGTTTCAACGTCGTCCTCGCCGACGACGGTTTCGATGCGCTGTCGAAAATAAGCGATCACCATCCGCAGGTCATCTTCGTCGACATCATGATGCCGCGGCTCGACGGCTACCAGACCTGCGCGCTGATCAAGCAAAACCCGACGTTCAAAACCACGCCCGTCATCATGCTGTCGAGCAAGGACGGCATCTTCGACCGCGCACGCGGCAAGCTTGCGGGTTCGGACCAGTATCTGACCAAACCATTCACCAAAGAAGCGCTGGTCGAGGCCGTCCACCGCCACGCCGCACGCGCTGCCTCTTGAAACAATTTGCCGGAAGGAAGCGTTCATGCTGATTAAAAACGTCTTGATCGTCGAAGATTCGCCGACGGACAGCAAGTTATTGTGCGACATGCTGATCAAAAATGGCTTCGGTGTCGTCGCCGTGGGCAGCGCGGAGGAAGCGCTGGCGCGGGTCAAGCAGACCAAACCGGACCTGGTGCTGATGGACGTGGTGTTGCCTGGGCAAAACGGCTTCCAGGCAACGCGCACCCTCTCGCGCGATGACGCGACCAAGGACGTGCCGGTCATCATCTGCTCGTCGAAGAACCAGGCGACCGACAAGGTGTGGGGTATGCGGCAAGGCGCAAAAAATTACCTCGTGAAGCCGGTCAAGCAGACGGAGCTGCTAGCCATGATCGCGAAGCTCGGTTAAAGGTGAGCGTGGGTGGCTGAACCAATTTCATTACGCGACTATCAACGCGGCCTGTCGGCCCAGCTCGCCGATCTGCAGACGCTGCGGCCGGCCTCCAAACTAGGCGTCATGGCGGGGGGCCGCCGGTGGCTGCTCGATCTCACGGACACCGGCGAAGTCATCCCGCTACCCGCGATAGCGCCGGTGCCGTTGACGCGTACCTGGTACGCGGGTGTTGCCAACGTGCGCGGCAACCTCTACAGCGTGGTCGACTTTTCAGCGTTCCTCGGTGGCGCCGCGGCCGTCCGCAGCGACAGCTCGCGCCTGCTGCTGATCAGCGACAAGTACCGCGTGGGTTGCGCGCTGCTGATCGACGCCGTCGTCGGGCTGCGCAATCCGCAACTATTCGTGCTCGCCGCCGCCGCGAGCGAATCCGCCGCCTGGATCGCCGCCCACTACACCGATCGCGACAAGCAGCCGTGGGCCGAACTCGCGGTCGAGGGGCTCGTTCAACACCCGGATTTCCTCGATATCGGCGCGCGCCCGTGATACCGGCCGGCACGCGCAGAAGCATGGCCCGCCGCGCCAAGCATCAACGCAACGTTTTACGAGTGAGGAGAAACTATGGCATTCCGATTTCCCGCGCTTGAGTTGCCGCAGCTCTGGCGGCGCAAGTCCACAGTCGCACAAGACGAAACACCCGGGCGCGCGCCGCGGCCCGGCCCGCATGCATTGCTAAGCCGGCTCTCCGTCAATGCGCGGCTGGCAGCGCTAATCGGCTTGCTGGTGGGATGCCTCGCCGTCGACGCGGTGCTGGTGCATCTGAATACTTTGCAGTCGACCTATGCGACGACTTACGTCGCCCGTGCGGGAAAATTGAGAACCCTGTCGCAGCGGCTCGCCAAGGCCGCGCTGCAAGCCACGTTCGGCAATGTCGTCGCGCTCAAGCAACTGCGCGAAAGCCGCGACGAATTCTCCGCAATTGTCAAACTGCTGACGGAGGGCGGCGCGGTCGGTGAAGTCAATCTGCCGCCGACCTCCGCCTTCGCGCGCGACGCGCTCGACAAGCTAGCGCAGGAGTGGGCAATAACCGAGAAGAACGCGACCGTGGTCGTGAACGAGACGCAAACCTTGCTGGGTCTCGGCGCGGCGGTGCGCAACATCAATGGACGCAATTCGACCTTGTCCGATCTGGCCGAAGAAGTCGCGGCGCTGACCGCGGCGTCGGCGCCGTCGACGCGGCATGCCGTCGTGGCGGGCGAACTCATGGTGCTCACGCAGCGCATCGCCAAAAATGCCAACATCATGCTCGGGGGCGACACGATCGAAGCGGAAGTCGCTTTTCTGCTCAGCAAAGACACCAATACATTCCGCGCCAACCTGCAAAGCCTGATCGACGGCCGGGACAATCCGCGGATTGCGCCGGTCACCAATCCCGAGGCAAGGGCCAAGCTCGGCGAACTCGATACGGCGTTTAAGGAATATCTGCGCAGCATCACGGAGATCCTCGGCAACTCGCAGGCGCAGTTGAAAGCGAAACAGGCGGCGCGCGAAGTGTTCCTCGCGAGCGACCCGCTGCTCGCCGCGTCCGATGTGCTGGTTGCCACTTACGAAGAAGAGCAGCGCCAGCGGGCGGGTTACCTCTGGCTTATGCTGGTTTCGGCACTGGCCGTCGGCGCTCTCGTGCTCGCGGTGGGAGTTTACGTCGAAGACAGCCGCCGGCGCGTCGCCGCGAGCGAGCGCCAGAACCTCGCAACTCAGGATGCGATCCTGCGGTTGTTGAACGAAATCAGCGAGCTTGCCGAAGGCAACCTGACCGTGCGCGCGGCAGTGACTGAGGACATTACCGGCGCCATCGCCGATTCGGTCAACGCCACGATCGACGAACTGCGCCGGCTGGTGTCCGGCATCACCACCGCCGCCAACCAGGTCACGACGGCCACCGGCGAGGCGCAAAAGATAACCGGCCAGCTGCTGCAGGCCGCGCAAAAGCAATCCGGCGAAATCCGCAGCACGAGCAACGCCGTGACGCGCATCACCGCATCGATCAACGAGGTGTCCGCCAATGCCGCGGAGTCGGCCCGCGTAGCCGAGAATTCGCTGGCGGCCGCCGGCAAAGGCGCGGTCGCCGTGCAAAACGCGATCCACGGCATGAACGATATCCGCGAGCAGATCCAGGAAACCGCGAAGCGCATCAAGCGGCTCGGCGAGAGTTCGCAGGAGATCGGCGAAATCGTGCAGCTAATCTCGGACATCACCGAGCAAACCAACGTGCTCGCGCTGAACGCGGCGATCCAGGCCGCGTCCGCCGGGGAAGCTGGCCGCGGTTTCACAGTGGTCGCAGAGGAGGTGCAGCGACTGGCGGAACGTTCCGCGGAGGCGACCAAGCATATCGCTGCGATCGTCCGCAGCATCCAGTCCGACACGCACGACACGGTCGTCGCGATGGAGCGCAGCACCCAGGGCGTCGTCGAGGGCACCAAAGTAGCCGATTCCGCCGGCAAGGCGCTGCAGGAAATCGGCTTGGTGTCGCGTCAACTGGCGACGCTGATTGCATCCATCTCGAGCGCGACGACGTCCCAGGCCGAAGCAGCCGCGCAAATCGCCGCCCGCATGCAGGACATCCTGGGCATCACCAACCTCACCACCGAGGGCACGCATAAAACCGCGACGTCGACCGAGCAGCTCGCAGCGCTCGCCCAGGAACTCAAACTATCGGTGGCCGGCTTCAAGCTCGCCTGACGCGCCATGGCAACGCGATCCGATGTGACGATAGACCTGTTGTCGTGGGTCAAGGCGGAGATCGATCACGCATTGAAGCTCGTGCGCGAGCGCACGGCCTCGTTTCTGGCCCAGAGCGACAATCGCGCCGTGCTGGAGGGCTGCCCGCTCGAACTGCACCAGGTCCACGGGGCGCTGGTCATGGTAGGACTCGACGGGGCCGCGCAGGTGTGCGGCGTCATTGAGCGCGCATACGTAACCATGCTCGAAGGACCGCAGGCGACCAAGGCGACCGTCTCCGCAATTGATCGCGGCGTTTACGCCCTGAGCCAGTTCCTCGACGATCTCGCCAAAGGCGAACCGAACGTGCCGCTCAGGCTGTTTCCGATTTATCGCGATCTCGCGCAACTGATAGGCGCGCCGCCGGTCGCGGAACTCGATTTGTTTTTCCCCGACATTTCGGTGCGCCCGCCGGTGCACGCGGACATTGCGCTGGTTGCCATCGATGACACGCGGCAGTTGCGAACGCAACGCGCGCATTTTCAGCGCGGAATGCTCGCCTGGCTGCGCGAACCGGGCAGCGAGCACGGGCTGCGCCAGATGCAGATCGCGCTCGACGGACTCGATCGCATCACGCAGCAGCTGCCCACGACGCCCGGCCTGTGGTGGACCGCCGTCGGCTTCATCGATGCTCTGATATTCAGTAAAAAGACCGCCTGGCTTGCCGGCGCCAGGCCCTTGTGCAACCGGCTCGACACGCTGCTGCGAGATCTCGCCAATAGGACCGGGGCGCGCGACGCGACGCTCCTGCGCGAAATGCTTTATTACGTGGCGACCAGCGACGTGTCGACCCGCCGCATTACCGACATGCGGCAGCTTTTCAGACTTGACGCCCTGTTTCCGGAGCCCGCGGTGCCCGGGCTCCTGGAATACGACCTCGCCAGCCTGCAGCCGGCGCTGGACGACATGCGCGCGCGGCTGGACGTCGCGAAGAGCGCGTGGGTCCAATACACGTCCGGCGAAGCGAAGGGACTCGCGCTGTTGCGCGACGTCGCCAGAAACCTGCATGAAAAAGCCAGCGAGCTGGGCAACCAGCATCTGGTGCGGCTGCTCGATGTCGTCGTGTTCGTAGCGACGCGGCTGCCGGAGAAATATCCACGACAGCAATACATGATCGTCGAGATGGTTGCCATGGCACTCATGGTCGAACATATTCTCGACACTTTCACCACGCCGCTCACCGATCTGGATCAGCAGGTGACGATCATGGCTGGCTGGCTGCTTGACGCGGCGCGCGGCAAATCCCGGCGCGGCGAGCCGCCGCCGGGCCTGCGCTCCGACCTGACGCAGCAGATCAGCGACATCCAGCTGCGCGCGCAGGTCGCCAAGGAGATCGTCGTCAATCTGCGGCGCATCGAGCAGGCGCTCGAGCTGGTCGTGCGCGAACCGGGCAAGCGCGCGAGCCTCGGGCAGATGCCGCTGCTGATCAGGCAGATACACGGCGCGCTGGTGATGTTCTGCTTCGTGCGCGCCGACACGCTGCTGTCCGTGTGCAGCCGGCTGATCATCGATTGCGTGAGCGCGGGCGCCGAGAATACGGCACGCGATATGGACCGCGTCGCGGAAGGCCTGAGCAGTCTCGAGCTTTATGTCGAGCCGATGCTGCGCGGGCGCCCGCCGGCCGATCATGTGATCGACGCGTTTCTTGCCACGGTGCAACCCACGGATGCGCAGCCCGCCGTCGAGTCACCGGTGTCCGACGCGCGCCGCGCCGCCGGCCTGCCTTCCGCGCCTGTCGGGCCGCTCATCTCGCCGCCCAGCGAGACGCCCGCCGCGGTGGAGGCGTTGGCGGCGGCGGTCGCTTCGGATCTGACCCCACCCGAGCCGGAAGTCAGGCCGCCGCTCGAAGTCGACGAGCCGATTTCGGTCGTCAATCGCCGCACCAGCAAGGAATTGCTGGGCGTGTTTCTCGACGAAGCCAAGCAGGTGCTCGGCGACATCCGGGAAACGCTGCCGGCTTGCCGCGAACAGCCTGCCGACTTCAAGGCCCTGGTCATCATCCGGCGCGCATTTCATTCGCTCAAGGGCAGCGGCCGCATGGTCGGGCTCAATGAACTCGCTGAAGTCGCGTGGGAACTCGAGCAACTGCTGAACCAGGGGCTCGAACGCGATGCCCCGGCAACCCCGGAGCTACTCGAATTGATCGAGCGAGCGCATACGGCGTTCTCTGCCTGGATCGGCGAGCTCGCGGCGCATGCGCGGGCGGACGTGCACGGCGAAGCGCTCATCGCCAGCGCACGCGAACTCAAAGCGACGATGCAGCCGGCCTTGCCGGTCCCCGACTTCACCGCCGGTGCGCCGGACTTGCCGCGGGATATCGCTGCCGCGGCGACGTCGTCCGGCGGCGCGCCTGCTGATACGTCGGCGGCCATGTACATAGCCGCTGCAGCGCCCGTGGCGGCACCTGCTGAGGCGCCAGCCTGCGAACCAGCGCCCGAACCGCCGCCGGCTGACATCGCCATCGGCGAACTGTGCATCCCGCAAAGCCTCTATGAAGTCTATCTGAAAGAGGCTGAGGAACACTTAGTGACTCTCGATCGCGAGTTCGCCGCATGGCGCGAACGCGGCGCATCTGAACTGGCGCACGAATTCATGCGCGCCGCGCACACGCTGGCGGGTATATCGCGCGCCACCGGGCTCACCGATATCGCGACGCTGGGTGCCGCGCTTGAGAACTGGCTGCCCTATGCGCCGCGCGTGACCGAGCCCGCGCAGGTCGAAGTGGTGCAGTCGACGCTGACGAAGCTCAGAGCAATGCTCGCAAGTGTCGCGCGCAGGCAGCCCCCGCATGCGGCTGCGGCCGAAGTCGAGGGCCTGCTCGATTTAAGCGCCGAACTGGCGGCCGCACCCGTGCAAATGGAAGATTACGCGCGCGCCGGCATGCAAACGGAGGCGCACGTCATCGGCAACGCGATCGCATCAGCGCGGCGGCGCGAGCAGCGCATCATTCAGGATGAAATAGACGAGCAGGTGCTGCCGGTCTTTCTCGAGGAAGCCGCCACGCTTCTGCCGGTGATCGCCGCGGATCTGCGCGCGTGGAAGGCGGCGCCGGCGAACTACGAGTTCTGTCATGCGCTGCAGCGCTCGTTGCACACGCTGAAAGGCAGCGCGCGCATGGTAGGCGCGATGCGGCTCGGCGAGCTCACGCATTTGCTCGAGTCGAGGGTTCAGCTCGCGCTCAAGGCAGAAACGGTCGCACCCTCGGTGTTCGAAGAATTCGAAGCGGAAATGGACCGCTTGGGCGCCGGCGTCGATCGCCTGCTGCGCCCCGCCGTCGATCCTCAAGAACCGGTCGCGGCGACCACGGCTGCCGTGGAGCCACCTGCCGAGGGCCAGCCGGGCAGCGCGGTTGCCACGCTGCGGGTCCAGACCGCCACGCTCGACCGCATGGTCAACGAGTCGGGCGAAATAACGATTGCGCGCTCGCGCATTGAGGGCGAGCTTCGCACCATCAAGCAGGCGATGCGCGAACTCGGCGACAGCGTGCTGCGGTTGCGCGGACAGCTGCGCGAAGTAGAGCTGCAAGCAGACAGCCAGCTGCAATCGAGCGCGCCTGCGAGCAGCGAGCCCAACCGCGATTTCGACCCGCTGGAATTTGATCGTTACACGCGACTGCAGGAACTGACGCGCATGATGGCGGAGAGCCTGCATGACGTCACGGCGGTCCAGCATGGCCTGCTGAAGAACATCGGCGAGGCCGATGCCGCTGTCGTCCAGCAGGCGCGCGTGAGCCGCGACTTGCAGCAGGAACTGATGCGCCTGCGCACTGTGCCATTCTCCGCCTTGAGCGACCGGCTTTATCGCATCCTGCGCCAGAGCGCGCGGGAGCTCGACAAGAAAGCCAATCTGGACATCGAGGGCGGCCAGATCGAGCTCGACCGCAGCGTGCTCGAGAAAATCGCCGCCCCGCTCGAGCACCTGATGCGTAACGCGATGGCCCATGGCCTTGAAATGCCGGCGGCGCGCGTGTCCGCGGGCAAGCCGGAGATCGGCGAGATCAGGATCACGCTGCGCCAGGAAGGCAACGAAATCGCGCTGCTCTTCAGCGACGACGGCGCCGGCATCGATCTGGCCAAATTGCGCGAGAAAGCGATTGCCGCCGGCGTGCTCGGAGGCCACGAGCCGGTCGCCGACGCCGACGCGCTGCGATTCATTTTTTCCGCCGGCGTGTCAACCAGCGACGCAGTGACGGAGCTCGCAGGCCGCGGCGTAGGCCTCGACGTGGTGCGCAATGAAATCGCGAGCATAGGCGGACGCGTCGAAGTCGCCACGCGGCCGGGCAAAGACACCATCTTCACGCTGTTCCTGCCGCTCACGCTGGCGGTCACGCAGGCGCTGCTGGTGCGCGCCGGCTCCCGCACCTACGCGATTTCGTCGAGCATGGTCGAGCGCGTTGTCAAGCTCCGCGCGGACACGCTGGCGGACCATTACGCGCAGGGCGCGGTTACTTCCGGCGGCACGGCTTACCCCCTGCACTATCTCGGGCGCCTGCTCGGGGAGGTCGAGGGTCCGTCCGCAATCGCCGACCACAGCTCGGTGCTGTTGTTGCGCAGCGGCATGCAACGGATTGCGCTACATGTCGACGAGTACCTGAAGAACCAGGAAATCGTCATCAAGCACATCGGCCCCCAGCTTGCCCGCCTGGCCGGCATCGCGGGCGCCACCGTGCTAGGCGATGGCAGCATCATCATGATCATCAACCCGGTCCTGCTCTCCCAGCGGGCGGGGCCGGTGCTGGCGAAACCGGCGCCCATCGCCGTGGAATCGGTGCAGGCGCCCGCGGTCATGGTCGTCGATGACTCGCTCACCGTGCGAAATATCACCGGGACACTGCTCCAGCGGGAAGGGTATCGGGTCACGACTGCCAAGGACGGCATCGACGCGCTCGAAAAACTCCAGGACGCGGTGCCGGAGGTCATGCTGCTCGACATCGAAATGCCGCGGATGGACGGGTTCGAACTCGCCAGCAAGCTGCGCGCGGACCCGCGCACGCGCGCCATCGCGATCATCATGATCACGTCCCGCACCGCCGGCAAACACCGCCGCCAGGCCATCCAACTGGGAGTGCAAGCGTTCCTAGGCAAACCGTATCAGGAAGCGGAGCTGCTGGCGCAGATCAAATCGACCATCGAAGCAAACGCCGCGCGCCCGCGCGTCGAACACGCCGAACTGGCGTAATCGCCGGCGCGCGCGCGGCTATAATAGGCGCGAAATTTCCACCCGAGGCATGCATGAATCTAGACCGAGTCGGTTCCGGCCGCAATCTGCCCGACGAGTTCAACGTCATCATCGAAATTCCGATGAACGCCGATCCGATCAAGTATGAAGTGGACAAGGAGACCGGCGCGCTGTTCGTCGACCGCTTCATGTCGACCGCGATGCATTACCCGTGCAACTACGGCTACATCCCGCACACACTGTCGGGCGACGGCGACCCGGTCGACGTGCTGGTGTTAAGCCCAGTGCCGCTCATCAGCGGCGTGGTCGTGCGCTGCCGCCCCGTCGGCATACTGAAAATGACCGACGAGGCCGGCGGCGACGAAAAACTGCTCGCCGTGCCGATCGACAAACTGTGCACTATCTACCAGCGCGTCAAAACACCCGACGATCTGCCAGCGCTGACACTCGACCAGATCCGCCACTTTTTCGAGCACTACAAGGACCTCGAACCCGGCAAATGGGTCAAAGTCGAAGGCTGGTCCGGCCCCGATGAGGCGCGCAGCGAAATCCTCGCCGGGGTCGAACGCTACAAAAACGCTGTCAAAAAACCGATGTTCTAGCGCCAGCTGCCGGACTAGTCGAGCGCGAGCAGCAGGAACGCGATTACCGCGCCCAGGCTGGCGGGAATACCGTAGCGCTCCACTGCCGACACCGCGTCGCCCGCGATAATCTCGACCGGAACGTCTGTCAGTTCGAGGACCTTGTTGGTCGTCGAGTCCTCGACCATGCGCGTCAGGGAATTCTTGCGCGCGGTGCTCATCACGATCTGCCCGCACCGCAGGCGCCGCGCCGTATTGGCGATGATTTCCGCCTTTTTACCGACTTCGGTATGCAAGCTGTAGGGAACGCCGAACTGATCCAGCACGCGGCGCACCGGCGCCAGGGCGGCGTCGCTTTGCTCGCGATGATAGTCCCGGAGGTCCTTTCTCTGGACAAATTTCGCGATGTGGCGCGAGAACGCGGGCTGCACGTTAAGCACATGGACTTCGAGCGCTGACTTCCGCAAAAACAGGTTGACGACATGCCTGACGGCGTGCAGTGAATTAGCCGAACCATCGACTGGAACGAGAACTTTTTCCATGATATTTGCTCCTTCTGCTGGTTGTGAAACTAACGGGGTTGGAGACGGCCGGTCCGTGAATCTGGCCAGCCTTGAAGTAATCCGGGATTCAAGATGCCGGTGGTTCTTGATGAAGCCGGCCCACAGCACGCCGGCCACGATAAGGACGAACATGAGCGGCACCACCATATGGTGATCGGCGTAGAAGTCCTTGAGCAAAGGCTCCGCACTCATCATCTTGGCCGCGGTCCAAGCGAGCACGCCGGCGCCCAGATAGACGAAGGCCGGAAAGCGGTCGATAAAGCGCAGGATGAGCGTGCTGCCCCATACCACGATCGGGATGCTGATGAGCAGGCCGAGACCGACCAGTAAAAAGCTGCCGTGGGCAGCGCCCGCCACCGCCAACACGTTGTCCAGCCCCATCACGATATCGGCCACGACGATGGTGCGGATCGCGGCCCCGAAGCTATCGACCGAGTTCAGCTTGACGCCGTTATCGTCCTCCGGTTCAGGCAGCAGCAGCTTGTAGGCGATCCATACTAGCAACGCACCGCCCGCGAACAACAGACCGGGAACCGCCAGCAGCCACACCACCACCATCGTCAATAGACTGCGCACCACGATGGCGCCGGCCGTGCCCCACAGGATGGCCTTGGTCCGCAGGTGCTCCGGCACGTTGCGCGCGGCCAGCGCGATGACGATCGCGTTGTCCCCCGCCAGCACGAGATCGATGATCACGATCGCCAGCAGCGCGGACAGGAACTGCATCGAGAAAATATCCATTGTTGCCTCCAGATTTAGAGTTGCTAACCGCGCCCCTGAGCCACCTGTGCAGCCGCGCAAAAAACCGCGCGGCTGCATGACATTCATTATGCTGAGCGCGCGACGCGATACCAGTGAAGTTTTGTAATGGCGGCGTTGCGTTTTGTTGATGGGTGCCGTCGAGTTTTAATCGCAGGCATTACGTAACGTAATCCTCGACACGCGCAGAGCCCGCCGCGCGACGGCGCAGTTGCATTTCTGCAGCACTTTGGTAATAATCCGTCTGTCTGATCGTAAATGATCAGGCACCCTCCAAAGGGGAGTAGCTTCGGTAGCGGAGCACTGCTACTACCGCACAGCCGTCAATACGGGAGTAATCCCCGGTTGTGCTGGCAACGACTGGATCGTTGCGAGCGAGACCTTTGCCGGAACCGGCAAAGGTCTTTTTGTTTGCGGCCTTTGTCCTGTTCGAGGTAAAGGCCGCCGCCCTCGCGGGCACGGCATTGTTCAACTCTGTATAGAGGAGAATCAATATGCCGCAATCCAGCATACGCCGTTATCTCAAGCACGGTACCCTGCCGCAATTGAGCGTGTTCGAAGCCGTTGCGCGTCTTGGCAGTTACACGCGCGCCGCCGAGGAACTGCACATGGCGCAGCCCACGGTATCGGTACAGATCAGGAAACTCACCGAAACGATAGGCCTGCCGCTGCTCGAGCAGATCGGCAAGCGCATACACGTGACAGAATCCGGGCGCGAACTGGTGGGCGCGTGCGGCGAAATTTTCCAGGTGCTGGTGAGAATAGAAGATAAATTTGCCAGCATCCGCCGGCTTGAAACCGGCCGCCTGCGCCTTGCCGTCAGCACCACTGGCAGTCACTTTGCCTCGCGCATGCTCTCCGCTTTCGTGCAGCAGTATCCGGGCATCGACGTGGCGCTGCAAATACATCAGCGCCAGACCCTGCTCGCGCGCCTGGCCGACAACGCGGACGACCTCTATATTTTCGCCACTCCGCCAAAAGACGGCGAAGTGGTCGTGCAGCAGATCATGCCCAATCCGATGGTCGTGTTCGCGCGCGCCGACCATCCGCTCGCCAACGAGCGCGGAATTACCCTGGAGCGTCTGGCCCGCGAGCCGTTTCTGATCCGTGAGCCCGGGTCCGGCACGCGCATGGTGGCGCAGGAAATTTTCGCGCGCCGCGGCCTGCAACCGAAACTGCGCATGGAGCTCTCGTCCAACGAAGCCCTCAAGCAGGCGATACTTGCCGGTCTCGGCGTCTCCATCCTCTCGCAATACACGCTGGGCCCCGACGGCGAACACCCGCAGCTCGTCACGCTCGACGTCGAAGGCTTTCCGCTCGAACGACATTGGTATTTCGTTTACCCGGTGGGCAAGAACCTGCCGATGGCGGCGCAGGCCTTCATGGAATTCGTGCGCGCGGAAGGTAAACACCTGGTGGTCGACCATCCGGCGACGGCCGAGCACATCTAAGTCTGAGCGACGCCGGCCACAGCCATGTGCCGCAGGCGCGCGAGACTATCGAGCGCAATCTGCGCGGCCCGCTCTCCACCCGGCATGTCACCGCGCACGTAGGGCGTGCGCAGCCGCTCGATTTCGTCGAGCGCGTGGAGCGCGTCCGGCACGGTCGCAAGCACCTTGCGTCGGTCACCGACCGTCATGAACTCCGCATGCATCGCATCCCGCTCAACCGGCATGAGTGCGGTTTGATGGAGCACGATATTGAACCAGTGCGTACCCGCGAGCATGGCGCCTTCAATCACCGTTTCGTAATCCGCTACCTTACAGCGGGCCAGCGACCGTTCTATGTTTTCGGCCTTCAATCGATGATATTGGGTTTTCATGCACTGCCGCCCGCGCCTTGCGCCAGCGTCTCGGACAAACGTGCGACGCACGTACGGTATGCGAGCTCCCACTCCCCGGTGGCACCTGCGGGCACTTGTTCGCTGCCACGCACGTACGGTTCGCGCAAATCTTCGATGATCTTCAACGCGGCAGCTGCCTGGGTAACCGCCGTCGGCACCGGCCTTGCAATCAACGGCTGGTCTACATGCATCACGTCGCCTGGCGGATGTTGCGCGTCGGCGAGTGTCCCGCTCGCCCGGTCGGGTACCGCATACAGGCCTTCGACCTGCGTGTGAAACGAATCAGTCTCATCCGTAGCACCGCAGTGATGCAGCGCGGCGTTGAGTAGATGCGTGCCGGCGTTCATCGCCGTCCAGATCCAGAGCTCGCGGTCCGCCGCCGGATCGAGGCGCTGCTTCAATGCATCGAGCCGGCGAAATTTCTCGAGATGCGATGCGACCTTCAAGCGCCGGCCAGCGTCTCGACGAGCACCTGCGTTGCGGCCATGAAGTCGTCGAGTGTCATGTCTTCAGCGGGATTGTGCGATCCATGCGGATTGCGGATAAAGAGCATCGCCGTCGGCACACCCATGTGCGCGAACACCGATGCATCATGCCCCGCGCCGCTCGCAAGGCGCATGCTGGGAATACTCAACTTTGCGCACGCGCGCTCGAGCCGGTCGACCCATTGCGCATGCATGGTCGCCGGCGGGTTAAGTATGGGCCCATCGAAAGTAAACGAGACGCCGCGCTCGCACGCGACCGTACTGGCTTCGTCGCGCAGCAGTTGGTGAAAACCATCGAGCGTTTTCAGGTTGTCGGCGCGAATCTCCACACTAAAAGTTGCGATCCCGGGAACGCGCGAAATCGAATGCTCGGCGGCGTCGGTGCCTATGATGCCGTGCGTGGTAACGATTTGCTCGCCGCGTTCTACCCATGCCGCCCAATGCCGGTCCATGCGCATTATCAGATCGGCGATGGCAACTACCGCGTCGTGCCGGAGGAAACGCGGCGTAGCGCCGGCGTGCGCGGCCTCCCCGTGGCACGTGACTTCCATATGCCGCAAGTTGCCGTAGATGCCCGTAACAATGCCCAGCGGCAACTTGCGCGCCTCGAGCACCGGCCCCTGCTCGATATGCACTTCAATATAGGCCGCCAGCGCCTGAGGCACGACCAGCTTTGCTCCCTGTGCAATCGCATCGACATCGGCGCCCACGTCTTCCAGGCACGCGCGCAATGCGCGGCGGTCGCCATGGCGCGGGCGCGCCAGATCGTTCTCGGTAAGCCGCCCGAACAATGCGTTCGATCCTATCCACGATTTTCCGAACCACGCGCTTTCCTCACCACGCAACGCTATCACTTTGATCGTGCGCGCGGGCACTATCGAATGCGTTCGAAAATGCACGAGCGCAAGTAGTCCGGCGATGACGCCCGCTGCGCCGTCGTAGTTGCCACCGCGCGGCACGCTATCGAGATGCGAGCCCACTCCTATGAACGGCTGGCCCCGCTGCCTACCCTCCAGTGTCACCATCAGATTGCACGCGGCGTCGCGCTCGACCGCCAATCCGGCGGCGCGCGCCGTTCGCGCAATGAGCTCGTGGGCAGCGTCTTCCAGCGGTCCAAATGCCGCGCGCGTGATACCCACGCCATCGAACGACAAGCGATGCAGCTCAGCAAACAGACTTTCGGCAAGCGGACGTTGCGCCGCGACGGCCCCGGATCCCATCGGCATGCGTGCAGGCTACAGACTGGCCGGCGCGGGATCGGCCGCCATATACCAATCGGCGATCTGGCTGCCGGTCATGAATATCGCGTCCTCGCGCTTTTTGAGTATCTTCAAACACTCGACCAGGTAAGGCATGCGGTGCGGCACCCCGATCTGGTGCGGATGCAGTCCCAGCGTCAACACGCGCGGCTGCTTCTTGAGTTCGGGACCGAAAGTCTTGAGCGTGTCTTTCAAGCGCTGCAACACTTCCGGCGACGACTGGCGTTCCACCGTGTAGACCAGGCTGTCATTGAGCTCGAACCCGTACGGCATGCAAATCATCGGGCCATGTTGGGTGCGCATCCAGCACGGCAGATCATCGAGTATCCAGTCAAGGTTGTATTCGATGCCATGCTTCTTGAGGATGTCGGGCGTGTTGAACGTCTGCGCGAAGCCCGGACCCATCCAGCCGCGCACTTTCTTGCCCGTAAAAGCGGACACTTGGGCAAGCGATTTACTGATCGTGCCCTCCTCGTCCTCTTCCTTGTTCAGCAGGCGTTGCGTATAGCCGTGCCCGACAAACTCCCAGCCCGCCTTCAACATCGCCTGTGCGACCGACGGATAATGATCGATGACGGTGGAATTGAGATTAGTGCTCGCGGGCAGTTTCATATCCGACAACAATTGCAAGAGCCGCGGCATGCCGCACCGCAGGCCATACTCGGCCCACGAGTAGTTG
Source organism: Burkholderiales bacterium (assembly GCA_046596405.1). Taxonomy (GTDB): domain Bacteria; phylum Pseudomonadota; class Gammaproteobacteria; order Burkholderiales; family SG8-41; genus PALSA-1004. The sequence goes on along the minus strand of JBKJMN010000142.1, from coordinate 2,784 downwards.
GGAATATCGGGGATGGTTTCCATGCCATGCGGCGTGGAGAGTGTCTTGCGCGGCATCGGCTGATCGAACGGCCAGTACTCGACGTTGGTGACGAGATGCACGATCAGCCTCTTGCCCTTCTTCGGCGGCTTGAGCGGCTTGCGCTCGCTGGTCATTTGAAACGGTATACGCGGATTTGTCATAGCGCGGTCCTTTGCTTGAATTGTTACTATGTGTTCTTCACACGATAGCGTGCTGGGCACTCAGCGTTTGCCGCAGCAGAGCGACATCGACGCGCCGCGGCGCAGTGTTGCGCTCTGCCGCGAGTGCCGCCGCGACGCCCGCGGCGTGACCGTAAGCCATGCACTGCGCGCCCATGCGCGCTGAGCCTATCGCTTCGCGTGTCGCCGACAAACAACGGCCGGCCACCAGCAGCCCGTCAACGCTCTTGGGCACGAGGCAACGATACGGGACATCATAGTCACCGCCATCCCGCACGAACAAGTGCTGGCGCACACCCGACTCAGTCGCCGATTGCACACTCATGGGATAAGCGCCGCGCGCGATGGCGTCGGCAAAACGTGCGCCGCTTTCGATGTCGGTACGCGTAATCTCATAGAGGCCCGCGATCCGTCGTGACGCACGCACCGATACGTGCGGCATCACCGTGTGCAGAAAGCAGTGGGCGAAACCGGGTATATAGCGCCGCAACACGGCTAGTACGACATGCATCTGGCGCTGTCCTTCGACTTCGGCACGGCTCGCTTGCGCGCCATTCGTCGCATCGAAGGTGATGCTCGTCGCATTCAGCGTGACGATATCGCGCCGATGGGGCAGCGGCATGATGCTGAAGCGAGCGGCAAACGGCTTCAACGCGCCCCAGCCGGCCTTGTCTACGCTCGTGATACCCCATTCGGCCCAATCGTCGCGCGGGATGTAATCGCGCACCAGATTCGCCAGATAAATATACGGGCAGTCATAAATATCTTGCACTCTGCCCATGACCTGCTCAGGCGTGAGCTTCTTTACATCCCTGAGATAGGGATCAGACAATAAGACGATCTTCTGCGGCGAGCGCCGCGCGTCAGCGATGAATGCATCGGTGTCGACACCCGCCACGCGAAACAGCAGCGTTGCGTTGAGCGCGGCCTCCGGCGTATCTTGAACGTAGTCGGCGCCGGCGAGCACTGCCACGTCGCCATCGCCGGTCGCATCGATCACCACCTTGGCGTGAAGTTCATGGGGGCCCGACTTGTTGTGTACGCGCACTCCGTTGACCGCGTTCCTCTCGGTAACGACTCCGACAAGCAGGGAATGTAGCCACAGTTCAACATCCGCATCTTCAGCCATGTCGAACAGCGCAACCCGCATGACATCGGGATCGAGCGGCGTGAAAGACCCGCCGATGCCCGCCGGGTTCGGCAGATGCATTCTTTCGCGCGCGCCGCCATTGGCCGCTACGCGGCCCACCAGTTCCTGCGCGAGCCCCGCCACCACCGCCTCGCCGCGGCTGTTGTGAAATGGCGTCACGTTGGCAAGCGCATGACAAGTGCCGCCGAGGTGCCCGTTCGCTTCGATGAGGCAGGTGCGCGCTCCCTGCCGTGCCGCGGCGATCGCGGCAATCGAGCCCGCCGTCCCGCCGCCGACCACCACTACATCATAATCCGTCATCACTTGATGGTAACGAGCCCCGCACGTACTGCGCGCAGCGGTTCCGCATCGATCCAGTCCCGCGCGATGGGCTGGGACTGGATGCGCTTTAACCCGAACATGAATGCAGAAAGCTGGTCGAGATCGCGCACCAGTTCGTCGTTGATCGCGAGAGTGTAGCGATTGGACGCCATCACGTCCGCCATGTCCGCCGGCTCGAGGCCGAACTCTTTGGAGAGTATCGCAGTGGCTTCGGTCTTATTGCTTTCGATAAAGTCGCCCGCCCGCGCCAGCGCGGTCAACACCGCGCGCACCGTAGCGGGCTGCTCCTTGATAAAAGCCTCGGTTGCAAACAATACGCTGTGATCGCCGTAAATGCGGCGCTCGCCTTCCCTGCCCGGTATCGCCGATCGCGTGCCGCTCACCAGCATCTTGCCGTTCGCCGACTTGCGCGCGCGCGTCGCGTGCGGCTCCCACACGGCAATCGCGTCCACGGTATTGCGCGAAAAGCTGGCCAGCATCTCGGCCGGCGCCATATTGACGAGTTCAACCTTGGCGGGGTCGAAACCGTAGGCCTGCGCGAATGAATTGAACAGCGATTCGGACGCCGTGGCGCGCATGATCGCAATCTTCTTGCCGTGCAACTCGTCGAGGCTTTTCAGGCTTTGCTTGACGATGATCTGCTGCGCCCCCGAGATATCCGACATCTGCGCCAGAATTCGTATCGGAAAGGGACGCGATCTCAACGTCGTGGTCGGCGTCGACCCCGAACTGCCCATGGCGAGACTGCCGCCGACGATGGCTGTCATCACATCCCCGGCGGACGGAAACAGCTTGACGTCGACGTTCAGGCCGGCGTCCTTGAAGTAGCCCTTGTCGCGCGCAATTACGATCTGGGCGGCGAGGTTGGGGTCTTTGCCGGTGCCTATGCTCACCGCGGTCTGCGCGGCCGCCGGCAGGTGTGCCGTCGCACCCAGGGTCATGGCAACCAACAGGCAACGCGCTGCTAACTGGGTCGGCTTCATCGATTTCCTCCGTTTGTGATGGTGTGACATAAATGCGTTCAGAGCGATTTCCACTTGAGCAACGAGCGTTCGACGCGCAGCAGCAGCATGTTCAGCGCGAAACCAAGCGCGCCTATGCACGCCATGCCGA
>JBKJMN010000118.1:0-7967 GCA_046596405.1 Burkholderiales bacterium | reverse complement strand
CTTTCGATCAAACCCTATCCGACTTGCCGTCTGACGCACCCCGCGATCAGCGCTGCGCTCGCACTGCGAACGCAACTTGGCGGCGACGCCGACCAGATCGAGCGCGTGGAGTTGCTTATCGGACCGCAGGCGTACGACGTCGTTGGTCGCGATATCCCCGAGCGGCGCACGCCAACGACATGGGTTGCTGCACAGTTCAGCGTGTACTGGGCCGTCGCGGTCGCGCTCGTCTATGGCGAACTGACCCCTCGACAACTTTCCGCGGAAATCCCGCCTTCGCCCGAGATCCTCAAAGCCATCGGCAGGATCAGCGCCGCTGCCGACCCGGGCGCCGGCGAGCGCGACATTGGCGGCTGCACGCTACGCGCTTATGGCCCGTTCGGCGAGCGTGAAGTCCGGCAGACGAACGCAAAAGGTCATCCGGACCATCCGCTGACCGACCACGAACTGCTCGCCAAATTCAAAGCGAACCTTCGCTATGCGAACGTGGCGGAGAAGCAGGCGGTTGATCTCGCGCAGTGCATCATGGAAATCGATGACATGCCGGACGTGCGGCCGCTTACGGATGCGATTGCTGGCGCGGTCGCAAACTGACCCGGTGGCCGCGCAACCAAGAGTCGACCCGCGCGCGGTCGGCGTCCTCGACTTACGGATGCGCTAGCGCAGCCAAAAAAAATCCCGGGCAACCCCGGGATTTTTTTCTGCGCGGTCGGGTTGCTCAATACGTCGGCCTGGGCCGCAGATATTTTTCGCGGTCCATCGAATGAATCTCGAATTTTTTGACCTCGGTGCCCTTGAGCACGTCGAGCACGATGTCGGCCCCCGCGTCGCCGCTAGCCCACAGCTTGCGATAAAAATCCGTATGCCCTTTCACCTGCTCGCCGCGGATGCCGACGATGATGTCGCCGCTCGCGAGCCCCGCCTGATCGGCCGGGCTGTCCGGCGATACGCGCGTGACGATCAACTTGCCCTGAAGGTCCTGGGTGTTGACGCCGAGCCACGGCCGCGGCTTAGACGACGTGCGGCCCTGCGCAATCAGATCGCCGAGTATCGGCTTCAACAGATCGATCGGCACGAACAGGTTGCCTGGCACCTGGCCCTTGCCGCCGAGCGCGTCGCCGACGACCAGCGAGCCAACGCCGAGCAGTTTGCCTTCCTTGTTGATGAGCGCGGCGCCCTGCCAGTTGACCGTTGCAGGCGCGGTATAAATCGCCTCGTCGAGCAGATATTCCCAGTAACCCGCGAACGGCCGGCGCGATACGACGAAAGCGGGAGCCACGCCGTCGAAGCCTACGATGAGCACCGGCTCGCGCTCGGGTACGGTCGCCGAATCGCCGAACGCAATAGGTTTCACCGCCGGCGGCTTGGCCGCGCGCAGCAATCCAAAGCCGCTGGAAAAATCGTATGCGATGACGCTGGCCGGCACGCTGCGCCCGTCCGCGGCCGAGACTTCCACCGAGTCGGCTTCCTGCACGAGATATCCGATCGTGAGTATCAGGCCACTCGAATCGATGACGATGCCCGTGCCTTCGCGGTCGCCGCCCAGCGAATTGCGACTGCGCGCGTCGGCAACGGCCTTAACGCGCACCTTGACGACGGAAAATGCGTCGACAGTCAGCGGCTCGCGGCCGCCGGCGCGCGGCGCATCGGCGCCACGTACGCTCGCGGGCATCGCGCAGAAAAATGCCGCCAGAAAAATCAGCCCGGCCATCAGGACAGGCACCCTGGCGTCTTTGAAGCGGCCGCGCTGACCAATTGAAGCAGTGTTAGGAACCATGGTGGATCTCCTGGTGCACGGCAATGGCATCAGGTCAAATACTATGCTGGAAACGACGCTACGGCAATCTCCAACTCATGAGAAAATATTCGCGCACGCGAAATTGCGGGTTCGCGTCAGCGAAACGACTACATTGACCTTTGCCCGCGCAACGGACACGGCCCCTGCGCAAGCGGCAAAGGCTGGATTCAAAGCACACGGCGGGAGTCAAAACCCGGCACTATCCTGGCACTTAACCTCTGTGGGGGAGTTCGAAATGGAATTGGGATTGAAAGGCAAAGTTGCGATCGTGACAGGCGGCACTGAAGGCATAGGCAAAGCGAGTGCGATCGAATTCGCGCGCGAAGGCGCGAAGGTTGCGATTTGCGCGCGCACCGCGGAAGGCGTCGAGAAAACCGTCGCGGAGATTAAGCGCGCGGGGGGCGACGCTTTCGGCATGGCCGCTGACATGAGCAAGCTCGAAGACATCGAGCGTTTCATCAATGCGGTCGTCAAACAGTATGGCGGCATCGACATCCTCGTCAACAACGCGGGCACCTCCGCGCGCGGCGCCTTTCTGGATATTAATGACGACACCTGGCATGCCGATATCGAGCTCAAGGTCTTCGGCGCGATCCGGTGCACGCGGCTCGCCGTGCCGCACATGAAAAAACGCGGCGGCGGACGCGTCATCAACATTACGATTTCGAGCGCCAAGCAGCCCGGCGCGGGCTCGATGCCGACGACGATTTCGCGCGCCGCGGGTCTCGCGCTCACCAAGGCGCTGTCCAAGGAATTCGCCGCCGACAACATTCTCGTCAACACTGTGTGCATCGGCAAAATAAAATCCGGTCAGCACGAGCGGCGCATCGCGAAGACTGGCGTCAGCGCCGACGAGTATTACGCGAAGGAAGCGAAACCGATCCCGCTCGGCCGCTTTGGTGAAGCCGCGGAAGCCGCCAATGTCATCGTGTTTCTGTGCTCCGCGGCAGCGAGTTACGTGACGGGCACGAGCGTGCACCTCGACGGCGGCATATCGGGCGTATTGTGATTCGGTGATTGCGCCCTGGTTCGCGCTCGCGGCGCTGCTGGCCTTCGGCGCCGCCGCGCAAGAGTATCCGATAAGACCGATCCGGTTTATCGTGCCATTCCCGCCCGGCGGCGGCAATGACACGATGGCGCGGACGATAGGCAACAAGCTCGCGGCCTCGCTCGGCCAGCAGTTTGTCATCGACAACCGCGCAGGCGCAGGCGGCGTGATCGGCGCGGAAATGGCAGCGCGCGCGGCGCCCGATGGGTATACGTTGTTCCTCGGCGGGGTGGCGAGCCACGGCATCGTGCCGAATCTGAATCCGCAAGTTGGTTGCGATCCGATCGGGGATTTCGCGCCGGTCAGTCTGATTGCGTCGGCGCCGCTGATCCTCGTCGTTCACCCCGCGATGCCCGCGACCAGCGTCAAAGAGCTGGTGCAGCTTGCCAAAGCGAGGCCCGGCCAACTCAATTTTGCTTCCAACGGCACGGGCGGTTCGTCGCATCTGGCCGCCGAGCTTTTCAAGATAATGACCGGGACCGACATGGTCCATGTGCCTTACAAAGGCCTGTCACCCGCGTTGACCGAGTTATTGAGCGGCCAGGTGCAATTGATGTTCTCGAGCACGGTCGCGATGCTGCCGCAGGTGCGCGCGGGCCGTTTGCGTCCGCTGGCCCTCACGAGCGCAAAACGCTCCGCCGCGATCCCGGACTTGCCGACGGTCGCCGAATCCGGCCTGCCCGGGTATGAATCTGCGTCGTGGTACGGCGTACTCGCACCGGCGGGCACCGCCAACTTTATCGTCGAGCGGCTCAATCGTGAGATTACGAAGGCCATACAAATGCCGGATATAACCGCGCGGCTGATCAGCGAAGGCGCCGATCCGGCCGGCGGCTCGCCCGCGCAATTCTCCTCCCACATCAAGCGAGAGTTGGCGCGCTGGTCACAGGTCGTCAGGCAGGCGAAGATCAAACCTGATTAAACCTGAGCTTTTCTTCGAATCTGCGCACAGCTATTCGTGATCAAAGCAGGATCAAAGGCCTTGCTTGACAGTGCTGGCTGGGGGTGGAGGTGGTGGTGCCGGAAATAGGAGTCGAACCTACGACCTTCGCATTACGAATGCGCTGCTCTACCAACTGAGCTATTCCGGCATTTTTTCAGACACTTGCTGAACGCTATTTTAACCGAGCCGGAAATGGCCGGAAAATTTATTCTTTTTGCAGAATGCGGGACAATTTTAGCACAGCGCCCGTGCGGCGCGAACTGATGGTTACCCGGACTGCGGTTGCTGCTAGCCGGGGGTTGGCCTCGCCAGTCCTGACGCGGCGCGTATTTCAGGCACCCCGAATCAGGCGCTAATACGGACCCGAACTATGATGTCGACACCCTCGGTCGACATGCCGGGAGGCAATGCAGGCAAACCGGTCACCTTGATGTCGCGCGCATCGATATCAGTCAATTCGCCGGTGTCGACATTGTAAAAATGGTAGTGCGGGTCGGGATTCGGATCATAGAAAACCTTACTCGGGTCAACGATGACTTCGCGAACTATTTTTTTCTCGATAAATAAATTGAGCGTGTTGTAGACCGTTGCTTTCGACGTTTCCGACGCCCGGTCATTTACGAGCGCGAGAATGCGATCGGCGGACAAATGCTCGCGCCGCGAAAATATCGCATGCGCGATTTCTATGCGCTGATGCGTGGGCGTGATGCCGTGGCCACGCAGGATCTCGGCCAGATTGTCGCGGGAAATTTTATTTTCAAACATCATTGTTTCCAAACAGCATTATTTATTCTAATGCAAGCTCCGAACTCTGTCTAACACCCAATCCGGACGCCGGCGCACGATGCACGTCTGTGTGAATCAGGAATCGGCTTTCGTTGAACCTCTGCAAAGCCCTCGCGTGACAAATATCACGTGCGGCCGGGAACGGCGGGTTGGCGATACGCCAATGCTAGAATCGCTGCACGGGCACTCACTCGTCATAACACAAAAAAGTCCGTTATTTTAGGCGTTTAGTAGCCACACGCGAACCCCGTTCCGTTCGTTCTAACGAACAGACCGCTTATCGGGTGCACGTGGCGTTGCCAACCCGGCGTCATTAAGATGCCAACATCTAGGGGAGTATTTTAAATGCGCCGCCACTCAGGAATGACCTTGATCGAACTTATGATGGTGCTCGCGATCATGGCGATACTCATCGCAATCGCATTGCCATCCTATCAACGCTATCAAGTCCGCGGCATCCGCTCGCAGGGCCAGCAGTTCCTGATGGATCTGGCGCAAGCCCAGGAGCAGTTTTTTCTCGATCAGCGGCAATACGCAACGGATATCGGTACGGTCGCCGCCCCTGGAATACTCATCCGGACGATCCCGCCTGAGGTCTCGGCGCAGTACACGCTGACGCGGCCGTTCAATGTCAATAATGCAGCGACGCCGCCCACCTTCATACTCGTGCTGACGCCTAGCGCCGGCAGCACGCCGGCAAGCCAGAACGATGGTGCGTTAGTGCTAAACAGCCTCCAGCAACGCTGGCGCGAGAACGACTTAAATTCGATCTATAACCTGCAGGTCGCGGGAGTAGGCGACTGCACGTGGGAAGCCGCGAATTGCGTACCGCAATAAACCCGGTCGCCGCCCGCGCGTGCGCGCGCGGCTTTACGCTGATCGAAATCCTGGTCGTGGTGACCATCATCGCCCTCATGCTCGTGATCGGCGTGCCTGCGATGGGTGAATTCGTGGCAGATCAGCGCGTGCGCACGGTGGCATCCGACATCACTTCGGAAATCGCTCTCGGACGCGCCAAGGCCATCGAAACGAGCCGCCGCGTTTACATGCAGAAACTCGGCGTGAACTGGAACAACGGATGGCGGCTGTATGCCGACATAAATGACAATGCCGCGTACGACGCCGGCGTCGATCTCGAACTCAAGCGATTTGACGGGTTCACCACGGGCACGATTTACATGTGCACCGTGCCGGTCGGGGCCTTCAATACCCAAATCATCTTCCGTCCTGACGGACGGGTCGTGCGCACCGGCGCCCTCACCAGCAACGATGGAATCTACATCGTCGACACCATGGGCGATGCCACCACGACCAATGACAAGATTCGCGGCATCCAGTTCGGGTTTTCCGGCCGCGCGACCACGATCAAAATGAATGGACAGGCGCTGCCGTGCGTTGCCAACTGAGCCGGGGCTTTACGCTCATTGAAGTTCTGGTGACCCTGGTAATCCTTACCTTCGGTCTGCTGGGCATCGCGGGCCTGATGGCCAAAGGCCAGCGTATCGCCTTCGAGGCTTATCAGCGCCAGCAGGCAGTCACGCTCGCCAGCGATATGGGGGAGCGCATTAGAGGCAATCGCCTGCTGGCGGTCGCCTGCCCTGCCGGCCCTGCGTGCACCACCTATTCGATGGGCGCCCCGATAACTACCCCGGTCGGTGGTGGCGCTCACTACAACGACTACCTCACTGGCGCGATCAAAGACTGCGCAACTTTGACATGCACCGTACAGGAACTCGCGCTGTACGATATAGCGCTCTGGGACGGATTGTTGAACGGCTACTCGGAACAACAAATCGGCAGCGGCACGCGCATCGGCGGCATTGTCAATGCGCGCGGGTGCATAGCGGAATTATCGAACACCAGCGGGACCTGCCCGGTTGCTCCGGCGCCCGCCACCGCCGTGTTCAGCCGCACCCTGCGCATCAGCGTGACCTGGCAGGGCAATGACGACACCGTCGCACCCTCGGGAGCGAATTCGAGCTGCGGCGTCAATTTATATGGCGCCGAAAGCAAACGCCGCATCATCACGTACGACTTATTGGTGTCGCAACCATGCCCCTGATCAATCCTGAAAATCTTGTCCTTTCCCGTCGCAACATGGCGCGCATGCGGTCGCAATGCGGCATGTCGATGATGGAGTTGATGGTGGGCCTTGGGATCGGCATGGTGCTGACCCTGGGCATGTTCACGATGATCGTCAGCACGTCGCAATCGTTTCGCGTGAACGACGATTTTTCGCGCATGCAGGAAAATGCGGTGGGCGCCTTCCGTTACATTGGCGATTCGCTGCGCCAGGCGGGCTTTTACGGGAGCGCCCAGGATACGACTTCGATGACAATTCCCGCCGGCAGCACGGTCGCGACCACCACCGACTGCGGCTCCGCGACAGTCACGCCCGCGGTCAATTTTGCGCTTGATTTCAGGACGCCTATTCGGGCGTACATGAACTACACGCCGCTGACCATCAATGCGGATTTTCCGTGCATCCAGCAGGCGAATTTCAACACCGGGCCACCCATTGCCAATCCGAATCCCATCCTGGTCACGCGCGGTGCGAGCGGTTTTCGCGTGTGCTGGGCGATTGTGGCCGCGGTACCGAATATATCGCCTGCGTGCTCCAACGCGCCCAGCCTGCTCACCAATCAGACGAATTACACCACCACTATTTATCTGCAGGCCGACCCGTATACGGGAATTGCGTTTTACGGCAGCGAATACTCAGCGTTGCGGGCGGGCGCGACGGCGCGCAGGTATCCCAACGCCACCGACATGGAAATGTTCGAATATCGCGCCCACGTTTATTACATCCGCCCCTGCAGCCGGCCGAACGGCGGCGCCGTCAATTGCACCGGCGCCGCCGATGACAACAGCCATCCGATTCCGACTCTCGTGCGGCAGGAACTGGTCGGCAGCGCGATGACCGAAGTGCCGTTGGTGGAAGGTATAGAACTCATCGATTACCGCTTTGGAGTCGATACCAATGCCGACGGCGTGGCGGACGTATACCTCGGCAACATCGTGACCGTGACCCAATGGCTGCAAGTGGTCTCGGTGAAAGTGACCATGCTGGTGCGCTCGCCGAACATCAATACCGAATACGACGATAGCAGCAAGCAGTATGACCTCCTGGGCGACGGCGTGACCGTGATATACCGCTGCACCGCCGCGCCGGCCCCCGCGTGCAACTACAAGCGCAAGATTTTTTCGCAGACGATACAGGTGCGCAATATCGCGCAAAGGAATGGCGCATGAAACAGTTACAACGCAGGTTTGCACGGCGGGAACGCGGTGCGGTGCTCGTCGTCTCGCTCATCATGCTGGCGGTGTTGACGCTGTTCGTCATATCCATGATCAAGACGTCGATCATCGAACTGAAGATCGGCGGCGTGAGT
>JBKJMN010000215.1:0-6360 GCA_046596405.1 Burkholderiales bacterium | reverse complement strand
GAAAGCCGTCAAAGGTCTGGGCGTGGATTACCACATCACGCGCGTAACCTTCAAAAATCATGGCTGCTGCGGTCATACATTCGCGCCGATCGACGGCGTGCTGCATATGCAGAAAACCCACGGCTTCACCTGGCGCGACGTGAAGCGCGTGAAAATCGCCACCTACAAGGCCGGCACCGATATAACCGATAACGCCAATCCCGAAGGCGAATACCAGGCCAAGTTCAGCCTGCAATACGTAACCGCCCACGCGCTCGTACACGGCAGCGTGCGGCTTGTTGCGTTTGCGCCCGAGCGCCTGCTCGATCCGGACGTGCGTTCCGTGCTGGCCAAAGTCGAGGTGGTCGCCGATCCCGTGTTGTCGAAAGGCTATCCGGGTCAGCGCGCCGCGCACCTCGAAGTCGAATTGAACGACGGCAAGGTCTACCAGCATTTCCAACCGACGCGCAAAGGCGACCCCGAAATGCCGCTGACCGACGACGAAGTCAACGACAAGTTTCTCGAGCTTGCGATGCCGGTAATCGGCGATGCCCCGGCGCGCGAATTGCTCGCCGCTTTGTGGGCGCTGGATAAACGTCCGGACGCACTGTTCGATTTCACGTCACGGCCGCGCGCCCGCGCTGCCGGCTAACCGGGGTCGATCATGCGAAATATCGCTATTTGCATTGCGTTGAGTACTGCGCTCTGCGGCATCGCCTGCGCGCAGGATTACCCGACCAAGCCGATCCGCTTCATCCTGCCGTTCCCGCCAGGCGGCGGCACCGATACGCTGGCACGCATTGTCGGACAAAAGCTCGGCGAGAACCTCAGCCAGACGATGGTGCTCGATAACCGCCCGGGCGCGGGCGCCAACATCGGCGCCGAAATCGGCGCGCATGCGGTGCCCGACGGTTATACGTTGACGATGGGCAACGTCGCGCATGCGATCAACATGACGCTGTATGCTAAGCCGGGCTACGATCTCGCGCGGGATTTCGCGCCAATCACCCTGCTCGCGTCGACGCCGAATATTCTGGTCGTTCATCCATCGGTCGCGGCCAAGTCGGTGCAGGAACTGATCGCGCTCGCCAAAGCGAAGCCCGGCCAGCTTAATTACGCATCGTCGGGCAGCGGCAGTTCGGCGCACCTCGCGGGCGAGCTTTTCAAAAGCATGGCCGGCGTCAATTTCACGCACGTTCCTTACAAGGGCGGCGGTCCAGCGGTCACGAGCCTGGTCGGCGGCGAGACGGTGGTTGGATTCGCGACGGCGCCCTCGGTGCTCCAGCAGATCAAATCCGGGCGGCTGCGCGGGCTCGCGGTGACGACTTTGAAGCGCACGGCGGCCGCGCCCGAGTTACCGACGATCGCGGAGAGCGGCGTCGCCAACTACGACGCAAACACCTGGTACGGCGCGCTCGCGCCCGCCAGGACCGCAGCACCCATCGTTACGCGGCTGCACGCGGAATTCGTCAAGATCATGCGGTCGCCGGATATCCTCGAGCGCATCGCGCTGCTCGGTTACGAGGCGTCGACCACCACGCCCCAGGAATTCGCCGCGTACATCAAAGCCGAAATCGCCAAATGGGGCAAAGTCGTCAAGGCCTCGGGCATCCGTGCCGACTGACGCAGGCTGAAGCATGACGCTCGCCCGCGAGCTTGCGCGCTACGCCGTCAATGCAGCGCATGCCGATATCCCGGCGGCCGCGTCCCACGAAGCGACGCGCTCGCTGTTGAACTGGATCGGTTGCGCCGTCGGCGGTGCGCACCACCCTGCTGTCGATAAGACGCTCGCCGCACTGGCGCCATTCAGCGCAAGCGATCAATGCACGGTGCTCGGCCGCCGCGAACGCACTGACGCGCTGCACGCCGCGCTCATCAACGGTCTCTCCGCGCACGTACTCGACTTCGACGACACGCATTTGCGCACGCTGCTGCATCCGAGCGTGCCGGTCGCTTCCGCATTGCTGGCGCTCGGCGAGCGGCAACCCATTGCCGGCCGCGATTTTCTGCTCGCCTTCATCGTCGGGGTCGAAATCGAATGCCGGATCGCGAACGCGATCTGGTTCGCGCACAACTCGCATTGGTATATCACCGGCACCGCGGGCGTGTTCGGTGCCGCGGCAGCGGCGGCTCGCGTGCTTGGCCTTGACGAAGATCAAACCACGCACGCGCTCGGGATCGCCAGCGCCGAAGCCGCGGGAACCCGCGAGATGGCGGGCACGATGACTAAAGCTTTCATCCATGGCCGCGCCGCGCAGAACGGCCTGCTCGCGGCATTGCTCGCGCACCAGGGTTTCACCGCGGCCGAAACAAGCATCGAAGGACCTCACGGCTTCGCTAACGTGCTCGCACCGGAGCGCGATCTGGCCGCCGTCACCGCCGGACTCGGCACCCGCTACGAAATTCTTTCGAACAGTTACAAACCCTACGCGTGCGGCGTTGTCGCGCATCCGGTGATCGATGCGTGCATCCAGTTACGCAATGAAAGCAGTTTCAATGTTTCGGATGTCGCAAGCGTCGCTTTGCGCGTCAGTCCACGCGCGCTCGAGCTGACCGGCATCAAGGAGCCGCCGAACGGCTTGAAGTCGAAATGGAGCATTTATCATTCGGCGGCAGTCGCGCTGGTGGACGGCGCCGCCGGCGAGCATCAGTACAGCGACGAGCGCGTGAACGCGCCGGAAGTGCGCGCGCTGCGTGCCTTGATCGTAGCGACCGCGGATGCGCAATTGCCGGAGATCGCCGCGTGCGCGACCGTTACGCTGAAAAACGGATCGACGCTGGAAAAACGCATCGACCGCGTCATCGGCAGCGCGGAAAATCCGATGAGCGATGGCGATCTCGAAAGCAAAGTGCGCGGCCTCGCGCAGGGAGTTTTGGCTACCGCGCGAATCGATGCGCTGATCGCGACTGTCTGGCGAATTGCCGAACTTGCAGACGTTGCCGCACTCGCGCGCGCCGCCGCCGCGGATTAACGATCCGGCTTACGCCAGCAGGTCCGCGACCGCGCCAGCGACCACGTGCGTCGCCTTGCGCAAATCTTCGAGGACGAGGTTTTCGTCCGCGCGCTTCGCATTCGATTCAAGCACCGTGCGCGGCCCCGCGCCATAGAGGACGATAGGGCAGCCGTGTTCGCCGTACAACCGCGCATCGGTATACAGCGGCATGCCGACAGCCGGAATGTCCTCGCCGAGAATGCGTTTGCCGTGACGTTGCAATACCTGCAACAGCTTTTCGTGGCCCGGCAGCGGCTTTAACGCGAGCGACAGCAGAAGCCGCCGGATCTCGACGCGCACGCCCGCGTGCTCATTTGCGACGCGTTCGATCAGCGCACGCAGCGCGGCCTCCACTTCGGCCGGGTTCTCCTCCGGGATCATGCGCCGGTCGAGCTTGAACACGACTTTGTCGGGAACGACGTTGGTATTGATGCCGCCGGCAATCAGGCCCACGTTGATCGTGGGATGCGTGATGCCATTGACCTTCGACGTGGTCTGCCGATAGTCCGCTGCCGCCGCGTACAGCGCGTTGAGCATCGCAACCACCGCCTGCAATGCATCGACGCCGGTCTCCGGCATCGCGCCGTGTGCGGCCTTGCCGTGCACGGTGACTTCAAGCTGCAAGCAGCCATTGTGCGCGGTGACCACCGAATAGGAAAAGCCCGGACCGATTGCGTAATCCGGTCGCGTGAGTTTTTTTTCCAGCAGCCACTCGGGCCCGGCGAGGCCGCCGAATTCTTCGTCGTACGTAAAATGCAATTCGACGGTACCGTTTAGGCGCGCGCCCCCACTCGCGGCGTGCCGCAACGCTTCCAGCGCAAACGTGAAGGTCGCGATGTCCGACTTCGACACCGCCACACCGCGCGCATACATGCGGCCGTTCTCGACCATGCCTTCGTACGGCGGCTTGGTCCAGCCGGCGCCCGGCGGCACCACGTCGCCATGCGAGTTGAGCGCGATGGTCGGCCCGCTGCTGCCGAACTTCTGGCGCACGATCAGATTGGTCACGCTCTGCATGCCGTAGGCGCGCAGAAACCCGGCGTCTACCGCATGCCGCTCGACGGTATAACCGAGGGCCGTCAGCAGTTGCGCGGCCTTTTCCGCCGCCGGCGCATTGTCACCGGGCGGCGTGTCGGACGGCACGCGCACGATCTCGCGCAGGAATTCAATCTGCTGCGCGTGGTGCTCGTCGATCCAGCGGTCGAGACTTGCGACCTGCTCTGCGTTCAGGGACATGACCGGCAGTATAACGGCAGCGCGCTCACGATCCTCCGCGAAAGAGCGAGTAGCCCCACGGCGTCATTTTGAGCGGCAGATGGTAATGCTGCGCGGGTTCCGCGAGACCGAACTCAAACAGCACGGACTCGAGAAACGCCGGGTCGGGCACGTCGATGCCGGCGCCGCGGTAATAGCGGCCGATCTCGAAACGCGCGACGTAACGCCCCGCTGGCAGTACGCTCGTCGCCAACGCCGCGTCGTCGTAATGGCCCTGCGCGTTGATGGCACCCGCGCTGATGCGCTTTTGTTTGCCAGCTTCCTCGCTGAAGACCTCGACCGCCATGCCCGCGGCGGGCACGCCGCGCGACACGTCGATCACGTGGATGGAAATGCCGGGCATGGGCTGCGTTAATTCAGCTTGGCGCCGGAAGCCTTGACCGCCGGGCCCCAGTCGGTGACCTGGTCCTGCACGAACTTCGTGAACTCCACAGGCGACATTTTGCGTCCCGTAACGCCCAGATCTTCGAGGCGTTTGATCATGCCAGGGTCGGCAAGCACCTGCGCCACCGCGGCGCTAAGTTTGTCGACGACGGGTTTCGGCAACCCGGCGGGACCGGAAATGCCAAGGAAATTTTCCGCTACCAGTTTCTTTTGCCCCACTTCGAGCACAGTGGGCACATCCGGCGCCAATGCGGCGCGCGTCGGCGAAGTCACTGCAATCGCGCGCAGCCTGCCGTCCTTGATCAGCGGCACGTTTTGCGTGAGCGTGTCGATCGCCAGTTTCAAGGTGCCCGAAAACAAATCGAGATGCATAGGCGACGAGCCGCGATAGCCGATGTGCTCCATCTTCAGTCCGAGATCCTTCTTCATGGTTTCGCCGACGATGTGACCGATCGAACCGATGCCGCCCGAACCGTAGTTGACCGCATTGGGCTGCGCCTTCATCCACGCGAGCATTTCAGCAAAATTCTTGGCCGGCACCGACGGGTGAAGCACAAACACGTTGGCGACCGAGCCGATATAGCTCACATGGGTGAACCCTTTCATCGGATCGTAGGGTGACGGACTCAACATGAACGGCGACAGACTGATCGGCGAGCTGTTCGACAGCAGCAGCGTATAGCCGTCGGCCTGTGCTTTGGCCACGATATCGGCGCCGATAGTGCCGCCGCCGCCGGGACGGTTGTCGACGATGATGGTCTGGCCGAGTTTTTCCTGCAGCGGGGCGGACATGAGCCGCGCCACGATGTCGGACGAACCGCCGGGCGCGAAGGTGATGACGACGCGGATCGGCTTGGTCGGCCAGGCCGGCTCCGCTGTCATGCCGATCTGCGCTGAGAGACCGAACGCTGCGACCAGAAAAGATACGACGTTAATGGTTTTCATGCGCTGAACTCCCGGGTTAACTGCCGCGATACGTTGAATAATTCCACGGTGAAACGAGCAACGGCACGTGGTAATGCGCTTCTGTGTCGGCGATGCCGAAACGCACCGGCACGATGTCGAGAAACGGTGGAGTCGCCTGCCGCGTACCGCACGCCGTGAAGTAGGCGCCGATGTGAAACGCGAGCTCATAGCTGCCGGCCACGAACGCCGCGCCTTCGAGCAAGAGTTGGTCCGTGCGGCCGTCGCGATTGCTGTACACCGTTGCAATCAGGCGCGGCGTGCCGTCGGCGCCGATCGCGCTCAAATCGATGCGCACGCCGGCGGCAGGTACGCCGTTGGCGGTATCCAGAACGTGCGTGGTAAGGCGCCCCACATTCAGCCTGCGGTGACGAGTTTGTCCAAACGACCTCGCGTAATGTGGCCGATTTGCGCGAGCGCATCTTTCATTTCGGTGTCGGTGTCATTCTCAAGACGCCGCGCAAATTCGGCAATCACCGTGTCACGCTTCGTATGCAGTTTCAATGCGATTATGCACGGAAAGTCGAACTTCTCGCGATAGCACCGGTTGAGTTCGCCCATTTGCTCAAACTCGGCGCGTGTCAGCGCCGTAAAGCCCAGGCGGCCCTGCTCGCCGGTCGAATCCGTGGTCATCTCGCCCGCCACCGCCTCGCGGCCGGCGAGCTCGGGGTGCGCTCGCAGCAGAGCCAGTTGCTGCGCGGGCGCCGCACTCGCCACTACATTGATCATCGCATCGTGCAGCGCGGCCACCGATGCATAAGGCCTG
>JBKJMN010000379.1:0-5307 GCA_046596405.1 Burkholderiales bacterium | reverse complement strand
GCAGATCGTGCCGCAACATCTGCCGGCGCCGCCGAAAGGCCGCACGCTCGTCGTGGGCGCCGGCAAGGCGGCAGCGTCGATGGCGCTCGCGGTCGAGCAGCATTGGCCGGCCGGCGCGCCGCTCGAAGGCACGGTGATCACGCGTTACGCGCACGGGCTGCTCACCAACCGCATCAGCGTGATTGAAGCCGGACATCCGGTTCCCGATGAAGCCGGCGAAACTGCGGCGCGGCGCATCTTCGACAGCGCGAAGAAACTCGCGAAAGACGATCTGCTGCTCGTGCTCGTGTCGGGCGGCGGCTCGGCGCTTTTGAGCCTGCCGGTCGATTCGATCACGATGGTTGACCTCAAAGCCGTGACCACAGAGCTGCTGCGCTGCGGCGCGATGATCCAGGAAATCAATACGGTCAGAAAACATCTGTCGCTGATCCAGGGCGGCCGGCTCGCCGCCGTGTGCAAGGCGACGATACTCGCGCTTGTGATCTCGGACGTGACCGGCGACGATCCGACGCACATCGCGTCCGGTCCGTGCGCGCCGGATCCGACGCGGTATCAGGATGCGCTGGATATCCTCGAACGTTACCAATGCAAAGTGCCTGCGGCCGTGCGGGCGACGCTCGAGCGCGGCGTGCGCGGCGAGCTCGCTGAAACCCCCAAGCCTGGCGACAAGGTCTTCGCGCGCACGGAAAACCGCGTGATCGCGACTGCCCAGCAATCTTTGCAGGCGGCGGCGCAATTCTTCGAGGCGAACGGCGTGCGTGCCGCGATACTCGGCGACAGCGTGACCGGCGAAGCGCGCGAAGTCGCCAAGGTTTACGGCGCGCTCGCGCGCGAAGTGAAAACGCATGGCCTGCCGTGGCAGGCGCCCGTCGCGCTGATCTCGGGCGGGGAATGCACGGTGACCGTGCGTGGCAAAGGCCGCGGCGGGCGCTGTGTGGAGTTTTTATTGTCGCTGGTCGATGACCTCAAAGGCGCGCAAGGCATCCACGCGCTCGCTGGCGATACGGACGGGATCGACGGCACCGAAGACAATGCCGGCGCGATTGCCGCACCGGATTCCGGCGCGCGCGCCGCCCGGCTCGGCATGCACCCGGACAAATTGCTCGCCGATAACGACGGCTATAGTTTTTTCTCCGCCCTCGACGACCTCGTCGTTACGGGTCCCACGCGCACCAACGTCAACGACTACCGCGCGATACTCATCACGGATAGTCGCTAAACCCGTTACATCCTCCCGCCGGTTGACAGACGACGCCGGTCGGCGCGCAATGTAAGCAGCAAGTCTGGTATTCCACTATCTTAAGGACGGAGCGATGAAAACAGAACTGATGTATCTGGTATGGGTTACGGTGTTGACTGCCTTGATCTGGATTCCCTACATTGTGGACCGCCTCATGGTGGAGGGCATCGCCGGCGCGGTCGGCTATCCCGCCCACCCCAAGCCGCAATCGCCATGGGCGCAACGCATGAAGGCGGCCCACCACAATGCCGTCGAGAATCTGGTGGTGTTTGCGGCCCTCGTATTGGCCGCGCAAATCGCCGGCGTCAGCAACAACGCGACTGTCATGGCGTGCATGATTTATTTCTGGGCGCGCGTCGTGCATCTGCTGGCCTACACTTTCGCCGTGGCTTGGGTGCGCACACTCGCTTTCGCCGTTGGCTTTTTCTGCCAGATGACCCTGGCGTGGCAGCTGCTCGCGCGCTGACATGATGACCAAACTCATCCTCGCGTTATGCCTGGGTGCCTGCGTCTGCGTCTCCGGTCATGGCGTGGCCGCCGAGGCCGCGCGGGCCGTTGCCAGCGGCGACACCGCGCCGGACTTCACGCTTGATGACCAGAACGGACGCAAGCTCACGCTATCCGCCGAGCGCGGCAGGCAACCCGTCGTCCTGATATTTTTTCGGGGCTACTGGTGACCGTACTGTGTTCGGCAGTTTGCCGAACTCAGAACCCTGCTCAAACCCGGCGAGCAAGTCGCGCTGTGGAGCATCAGCATGGATACGCGCGAAGAAAGTACGGGGTTCTCGCAGAAGATTGCCGCCGACGGCCGCGGGCCGATTGCGTTTCCGCTGCTGTCCGATCCGCGGCACCGCGTCATCGACGCCTACGGCCTGCAGGATCCGCGCTACGTGAAGTTGAAACGCGAAGGCATCCCTTATCCTGCCGTGTATCTGATCGACAAATCCGGCAAGGTCGCGTGGATGAAGGTCGAAAAAGACTACACCCAGCATTTCCCGAACAGCGAGATTCGCGCCGCACTCGACGCATTGAAGTAAAACAATGCTGATTACATTCCCGCGCGCGCGGCGGCATTCGAATGCATAGCCTCGACGATCGCTTCGATCCGCGCGATTACGTCTACCATTTGTACTGTAACGCGCAGCGGACGCGCTATCCCTGATTCGTCCTGACGAAGACGAGAGGTCATTTTTTGGCGCGTGATAAGCAAATCTTGCGTTACTCGCTGCGGCGATTCTTTTGATCAAGGCGCAGAAGTAATGGACGTCACCGCCGATTCAGTACGCTAGCGCACAGACCTTCGTCACGGGGATGGCATTCTTCGAACGCAGCACTCCCCCCGATTTGCAACGCAATCCGACGGTAAGCGCTCATTTCATTGATTGAGAGGGCGGCAAATGTATAAAAGAATTCTGGTGATCACTATCGTCCTGGCGTGCTCAGCCGCGTTGCCCGCTGGCGCGGCGGATCTGCGCGCACCCGAGTCGTTCTCGTCGATCGCAAACCAGGCCGAGCGCTCGCGCGCGCTGTTCGTCGAGGCAGGCCGCGTTATTCAGCATCCACGATGCCTGAATTGCCATCCCGTCGGCGAGCGGCCGAGCCAGGGCAACGACACTCATCCGCATTCCCCGCTGGTGGTACGCGGCCCTGACGACAAGGGCGCGATCGGCATGCGCTGCACGGCCTGCCATCAGGTCGTGAACTATGAACCGTCAGGCGTGCCCGGACATCCGCTATGGCATGTCGCGCCGAAGTCGATGGCATGGCAGACGAAATCGCTCGGCGAGATTTGCACGCAGATCAAAGACCCTAAGCGCAACGGCGGCAAGACGCTCGCGGCGATCCACGAGCATATGGCGCACGATACGCTGGTTGGGTGGGGGTGGGCGCCCGGCGGCAACCGCGAGCCCGCGCCCGGGACGCAGGCGCAGCTTGGCGCATTGATCGCGGCGTGGATCGCTTCCGGCGCCGCCTGCCCGGCACCGTGATGACCGGCGCTTTGTCCCTCTTCCGCTTAAGGAGCTTTACATGGCGATAACGCTCAACATCAACGGCACAGCCCGCGAGTTCGACGGTGATCCGCAGACCCCGCTGCTCTGGGTGATCCGCGAGGACCTCGGCCTCACCGGCACCAAGTACGGCTGCGGCATCGCGCAGTGCGGGGCCTGCACCGTACATGTCGAAGGGCAAACGCTGCGCTCATGCTCGGCGCCGGTGTCGGCGGTCGCCAATCGTAAAGTGACTACGATCGAAGGCTTGTCATCGCGCGCCGCGAAGGCCGTGCAGAAAGCGTGGGTAGACCTCGATGTCGTGCAGTGCGGCTACTGCCAGTCGGGACAAATCATGTCGGCCGCCGCCCTGCTCGAACAGAAGCCCAAGCCGAGTGACGCCGACATCGACCATGCGATGGCGGGCAACATCTGCCGTTGCGCGACCTACCAGCGCATCCGCGCTGCGATCCACGCAGCATCCGCGCAGCTCGCGGCCTGAGGAGGCGCACCATGCATCCGCTCATCAATCGTCATGCCGATGAACTCCATCAGCTTATCGAATCTCCCGCTACGGAAGACGCCGCCGCGCCGTTACTGTCGCGCCGCGTATTTCTCCAAGGCGCCGGCGCAACGGGCCTCGTCATCGGTTTTGGCTGGCTCGCGCCCACCGGCGCCACGGCGGCGCTGCCGGGTGCGGAAGGCGCCGCCGTCGGTCCGCTCGCGCCGAACGCGTTCGTGCGCGTGGGCACCGACAATCTGGTCACGATAATCTGCAAGCATCACGAGATGGGCCAGGGCAATACGACGGGCCTCGCCTCGCTCGTGGCCGAAGAGCTCGACGCCGACTGGTCGCTCGTGCGCACCGAGTACGCGCCGTCCGATGCCAAGCTCTATAACAATCTCAGTTTTGGACCGATGCAAGGCACCGGTGGCTCGTCCGCCATCGCCAACTCGTTCCTGCAATACCGCGGCGCCGGCGCTACGGCGCGCGCCATGCTCGTCGCGGCCGCCGCGGAAGCCTGGCATGTAGCACCGGCTGAAATTCAAACTTCCAAGAGCACCCTCTCGCATGCCTCGGGCCGGCGCGCGACGTACGGCGAAATGGCGACGGCCGCCAGCCGGCAGACGCCCCCCGCCAAACCGACGCTGAAGCAGCCGGCGCAGTTCACCTTTATCGGCAAGGACCGCTCGACGCCGCGGGTCGACTCGCCGTCGAAATGCAACGGCACCGCGATATACACCATCGACGTCAAGCTACCGGGCCTGCTCACGGCGGTGATCGCATGGCCGCCCGGCTTCGGCGCGAAGCTCGTCTCCTTCGATGCCACCGAGGCGAAGAAAGTGAAGGGCGTTACCGACGTCGTTCAGGTGCCCGAAGGTGTGGCGGTGGTCGCCACCGGCACGTGGGCAGCGCTGCAGGGCAGGCGCGCGCTCAAAGTGCAATGGGACGAGTCGGCGGGCAAGGAGCTCGATTCGGAAGCGCTGCTGACCCGCTATCGCGCGCAAGCCGCCCAACCGGGCACACCGTTCACCAAAACCTCCGCATCTGCTGCGCCTGCGGCAACAAAGACGATAGAGGCGGTGTATGAGTTTCCGTTTCTGGCGCACGCGACGATGGAGCCCATGAACTGCGTAGCGTGGCTGCACGACGGCATGCTTGAGACGTGGTCGGGTCACCAGTTCCCGTCGTTCGACCACATGCTCGCCGCCAAGGCCGCCGGGCTGAGTATGGACAAGGTCAAGCTGCACACGCTCGTGTCGGGCGGCAGCTTCGGCCGGCGCGCCAACGTATTCAGCGATTTCACCGTCGCCGCAGTCAATGTCGCCAAGGCAATCGGCGGCCGCGCGCCGGTGCGCCTGCAATTCAGCCGCGAGGACGACACGGGCGCAGGGCTGTACCGGCCGATGTATGTGCATGCGGTCAAGGCGGGGGTTGACGCTCAAGGGAAGGTTGCGACTTGGCAGCACACCATCGTCGGCCAGTCCATCATGGCAGGCGGACCAATGGCCATGATGATCAAGGATGGTATAGACCCGACCTCGGTCGAAGGCGTCGCCAAAACCGTCTACGACCTG
>JBKJMN010000204.1:0-19252 GCA_046596405.1 Burkholderiales bacterium | reverse complement strand
ACCGGCCGCTACGCGCACGAAACCGGTTATTGGGACAACGCGATCGCGTACGACGGGCGCTTTCCGAGCTGGATGCTCCGGCTGCGCGAGCAGGGCCACACCGTAGTCGGCATCGGCAAGCTGCATTACCGCGACAGCACGCCCGCGAATGGATTCAGCGACGAAATCATTCCGATGCATTTGCACGAGGGACAGGGCGCGATCAAGAACCTCCTGCGCGGCTACGACGAGGAACCGCCGCTCAGCGACGACAGCAAATGGAAGCTCTACACGCTGCGCTCTCGCGCTGGCGAAACGCATTACCAGGAATACGACCGCCAGATCACCGCCAGGTCCATCGAGTGGCTGCGCGCGAACACTGCGCCGCACGCCAAGCCGTGGGCCCTTAAGATCGGCTACATCAGTCCGCACCCGCCGTTCACCGTGCCGCAACGCCTGCTCGACCTGTATCCGGAAAAGGACATGCCGCTGCCGGTGCGCTACCGTCCCGGCGACCGCCCCGAACACGCATCCGCGCGCCATTTGCGCGAGATCGACGGCTATCACGACATGACCGACGAACGCATGTTGCGCCGAGTCGCCGCCGCCTACTTCGGCCTCGTCACGCACCTCGACGAACAGGTCGGCGCCGTCATGCAAGTCGTCGAAGAACTCGGACTGCTCGCGAACACACGCATCGTCTATACCAGCGATCATGGCGAGCTCTTCGGCTGGCAGGGTCTCTTCGGCAAGAAAAGCCTGTGGGAAGGTTCGGTCGGCGTGCCGCTCCTGATGGCGGGCCCCGGCATACCTCACGGGCACCTGGTGAAACAACTCGTCTCGCACGTCGATCTATTCCCGACCGCGGTCGCCAACGCCGGCGCGCAACTCACTGCCGCGGATCAAAGTCTGCCGGGCATATCTTTGTTCCCCGCCGTCGAAGGCCGGGAATCGGGGCGCCCGGTGTTCGCCGAATATCATGCGCAGGCATCGAAGACGGGGCAGTTCATGCTGCGCGACGGCGATTGGAAACTTGTCTACCACGTGGGCATGCCGCCGCAGTTGTTCGATCTCGCGGCCGATCCCGACGAAGCGCACGATCTCGTCGATGAAGGTCGCGACGGCGGCCGTGCGGAATCACTTGAAACCTGCCTGCGCAGGATCTGCGATCCCGAAGAAGTCGACCGCCGCGCCAAGGCGGACCAGCGTCGCATGGCCGAATTCTGGGGCGGCCCCGACAAACTGCGCGACGCCGAGCAGATTGTTTTCACGCCGCCGCCCGGCGTGTCAAGCGCGGACGCTTGGGCCATTCCGCAGGAGTAGTCATATTTTGCCGGACACCGGGCGCATCATGCTGCGCGTTCATTCGACGCGAACCGCGTGCTTAGACTCATTTTCCATGATCAGCATGACGCGCGCATAACACACAGAGCCATGATTGCATGGCGCTGATCCAGCGCTTTGGCTCGGCCGCCAATCTGCACATCCATCTGCATTACCTGGTGCGCGACGGGGACTATCGGCGCACCGAGGCAGAACCGGAATTCCAGGCAGCGCGCGTCCGCCCGCGCTGAATTGGAGGGCTGCAAGTGGCGGCGACGCGGCAGCACATGACCCCGCGAATGTCAGGCAAACGATTTTCAATTTGACGGGAACCCTGCCGGGTGGGGCGCGTATCAGGAGCATCCTGACATGCTAGGGCTCGATTACGAAGTTCCGCCTCCGCGTGAATACCCTGTTTTTCAGGCCGAACGGGGGTAATGCTGCGGCGTGTGACCTTAGTCACGTGTTACTGCTGTGTGACACCGTACGTAATTGCACTGGGTGACCGATAGGCTTATCCTCGTAATTCTCATTCTGAGAGCCAACGATGAAAGCGATCGACATAATTCTGGCGTACTGGGAGCAATTCGGGAAGTACCTGGATTACGCCCGCTATTGCGCCGGACACGAGATACAGACCGCCGGCTGCCGCGATTTCTGGATCTGGGTAGTTTACGCTGCGATCGCCATCGCGCTGTACATCGTCTACGTCATCGCAAAAAAAAACCTGCGCGAACGGCGCGAGTTCGAGCGCAACCGGCAGCGGCTCGAAGCGCGTAACGTTATCGCCGACGACGCGACGATGAAGCAGTCCGTCGTGAATTTCGGCGAGCCGATTGAAGTTCCTCTTTCTCAGCAGGAACTCGCCGCCGTGATCCGGGAAAACATCAAGACGCGCACCGACGAGCCAACGGCAACAAATACCACGAAGGAAAAAACGTCACCCATGCGCGAATTGGGGACGGTCATGAAGGACCTCACCGCGTCGATCAAGCAGGCGACGGCGAAGGGCGCGCTGGGGGCGTCCAGCGGCGCGCAGGCCGACCGCGCCTCCGAAATCTCGCCCGCGCGGGAACTCTCGACCATCATGCTGACGGACATGGTCGGCTATAGCGGCGCGATGGAAGTCGACGAGCCGCTTACTTATGAGAAATTGCTGGCGCACAACCAAATCGTGCGCGCGACTATCGCGAATTACCGCGGCCGCGAAATCAAGACCATTGGTGACGCGTTTCTGGTGATTTTCCGCAGCGCGCTGGATGCCGTCGACTGCGCGCTTGCGGTGCAGCGCGCTTTCGCCGAATACAACACCGGCAAGGAAGACGCCAACACGATCCTGCTGCGCATCGGCATTCACCTGGGCGACGTGCTGATAACAAACAACGACGTGTTCGGCGACGCCGTCAACGTGCTTGCGCGCATCCAGCCGTTGGCCCGGCCGGGCGGCATTTGCGTGTCGGAGGCGGTCTATATTCACGTCAGGAAAAAATTCGAGCTCAATGTCGAGCGCATCGGCAGCGCCGACTTGAAGCTGAAGAACATCGCCGTCGCCCCCGACGTCTACCGCCTGAATATGGTGTGAGGATGCGTCGGCCTCGCGGCGAGCAAAGCACAGACACAGGCGCGCGCAGCGTACGCCGTACACGCTAAGTGCGTCAGCGTACAGAGCGCGCAATGCAAATGTAGGATAAACGGCTAGCCGCTGTGGGAACTCACGTAGGTTCACATAGCCTTGTATCGACGAGAAGAGGGTTATGCGCCGAGATCGGAAAAGCCGCAGCAATCGTCGGCAACGGGGCGTCGCCATGATGCTGGTCATGCTGCTCATCGGAATCGGTGCAAGCGTGGTGTTCTTCACGTTTTTCAGGGCCAATACGCTTACACAAGAGAGCGCTCAGAAAACTGCCGATGCGCTTGCGCAGGCGAAGGCGGCGTTGATCAATTACGCGATCACCTCGCCGCACGCAAGCGTTCCCGCCGACGGCAGCACGCGTCCCGGCGAACTGCCATGTCCCGACCGCAACAATAATGGCTTGGACGACGATGGTACTTGCGTCGCCGGCGAGATCGGCCGCCTGCCGTGGAAGACGCTAGGTATTCCCGATCTTCACGATGCGGCCGGCGAGACGCTATGGTACGCAGTGTCCGGCCCCTTTCGCACGAGCCCTTCGAATGTCGCGGGCATCAACAGCGACATGCGCGGCACGCTCACCGTATTCGCGAGTGACGGTGTGACGGCTTTGACCAGCCAGGCGGCAGCGGTTATTTTCGCACCAGGGCCCGCGTTGACCGGACAGACGCGCATCGGCACGGGCCAAAACGCTGTCGCCAACTATCTCGAGTCCACGGCAGGCAGCAACAATGCGGTCACCAACGGCCCGTTTGTACTCGGCGCGCATTCGAGCACATATAACGATCAGTTGGCTTTCGTTACGCCGCCGGAGTTCATCCCCGGGGTCGAGCTGCGCGTAATCCAGGCATTGAAGTCCACCCTAATTAGCTATCGCACGCTTTCAACCTGCCAATGCTATCCATGGGCAAACACTTTCAACGTCGGAGGCGGTAGCAGCGACGTCGGCGTGAACCGAGGACGGCTGCCGGCGATTGCGGCGCCCGAGGTGTGGGGAACCAACGCCAGCGTCGCGCTGCCGGCCTGGTTTATTCCCAACAACTGGCACAACGTGATTTACTATAGCGTCGCGAAGCAGAACACCGCTGGCGGCGGCGCCGCCTGCACAACGTGTTCGGCTGGTGCGACGACATTGACGCTCGACGGCGTGGGGGGCGTGAGCGCGCTGTTTTTCACACCGGGCACGCCGCCGGCGGGAATCAACCGGCCCTCCAACGTACTCGCCGACTACCTGCGCGACGCGCAGAACAATGACGGCGCCAACGATGTGTATGTTCCACCGGCTTCGTCGGCAACCGACCGTAACCGCATCACGACCGTGACCTCGGCCGCCACTGCGAACCAATGCGCGACGAATGCGGCGAGTTTGCTCGCCAATGCCGATTGCAACCCCACGGGAGGCGGTTGGGCAAATGTAAAACCGGCGTGCCAGATCGCATCGGCCGCGCTGCAATCGTGCAGTTGCGCGGCGGCTGCGACGGCAATGATCACGCCGCCGTGCGGCAACAATCCCAATCCGCCGCAGTGCCAGGCTGCGGTCGCGACATTGCAGACGTGCAATTTGTGATGCGAACCATTCGATTCCTGCGGCGGGCGAGCGGCTTCACATTGGTTGAGCTCGCGATCTCGCTATTTGTCATCACGATATTGCTGAGCGGTATTCTCTTGCCGCTCACGACGCAGGTTACGCAGCGCAAAACCGGCGACGCGCAAAAAGCGCTCGAGGACATCAAGGAAGCTTTAATTGGTTATGCGATGGCCCGCGGGCGCCTGCCGTGTCCCGCGACAGGGGCGAGCAACGGCATCGAGAGCCCCGTCGGCGGCGGCGCGTGCACCACCGCCTACGGCTTTGTGCCGGCGGCGACGCTGGGCCTGTCCGGAACCGACGCGCAGGGCTATGCGATCGATACCTGGGGCACGCGCATCCGCTATGCAGTGACGACATCCAACGCGAACGCTTTCACGACGAGCAACGGCATGCGCACTGCTGGAATGAGCGCGCTTTTACCCAATTTGTACGTGTGCGCCACCGCCACAGGGATTACCACGACGACTTGCGGGACGGCGACCATGCTCGTGGGTTCGGCCCCGGCTGTGATTTACTCGCTGGGTCCGAACTGGGCCACCGGCGGTGGGGGCGCGGATGAAGCCGCGAATGTGAACAACGATCCGGTATTCGTTTATCACCTGCGCACCGCTTCAGGCGCGAACGGAGAATTCGACGATATCGTGACCTGGTTGTCGACGAATGCGCTCACGAGCCGCATGGTGATGGCAGGACAACTGCCGTAAGTGTGGTGTTAGTTGGGTCGAAAATGGGCCTATAAGGCATCAGTGGTTCGCGCGCTTCAATTTCTTTTTCCCATGCGGCCTCTACGTCTCCGTCATCCGATGATTCCAGAGATGCAATCAGAGAAGAGATGAGGCGCGCACGTTCTGCGAGAGGAAGCTGACCGGCTTCTCTCGCAGATCAGCCAGGGACAGCCTTATTGCATTTTCGCAGCCGCCATTTTGGTCGCAATGCGCAGCGCCTGTTCGAGTGCGCCGGTATCGGCCTTGCCCTGGCCAACGATGTCGTACGCGGTGCCATGCGCAGGGGTGGTGAACACCGTCTTCAAGCCGGCGGTTACCGTCACACCCTTGTTGAAGCCGAGCAACTTGGTCGCGATCTGGCCCTGATCGTGGTACATCATCACGACGCCATCGTATTCGCCTTTGAGCGCCTTCAGGAAAATTACGTCCGACGAGACCGGGCCGGCACAGTTGATGCCGGTGGCGCGCGCAGCGTCCACGGTCGGGCCGATGATGCGTATTTCTTCGTCGCCAAAGAGACCGTTCTCGCCGCAGTGGGGATTCAGCGCGGCCACCGCGATGCGCGGCGCGGCAATGCCGGTTGCGCGCAGCGTGGCGTTCGCGAGGTTGATCGCGGACGTGATGCGCTCGGGCGTGATCATATTGACCGCTTCGCGCAATGCCACGTGCGAAGTCACGCGGAAAGTCGCGAACTCCTTGATCACGTTCATCTCGCCGAAGAAGCCTGAATGCTCAGTGAGCGCGGCGAACATCTGGTGCTCGTCGTGATATTTCCAGCCGCCTTTATGCAGCGCGCCCTTATTGAGCGGCGCGAAGCTAATGCCGTCGAGCTTGCCGGCGAGTGCCAGGTCGATCAAGTGCTTTAAGGTGTCGCCCGTGAGCTTGCCCGAGACCGGCGACATTTCACCGCGCTTGATGACGGCGGGATCGATATTGCCGAGATCGATGAGCGCAATCTCGTCGCGCGACCAGTCGATCGCTTCGACGTCGGCATAGGTTGTCCATTTGAGATCGACCTTGGCGTCTTTCGCGCCAAGTGCTAAAACGCGCGCGTCGCCGACTACGACAATGCGCGCGAGCGGTTTGAACGTGCCGGCGGCGAGCACTT
This sequence comes from Burkholderiales bacterium, assembly GCA_046596405.1. Taxonomy (GTDB): domain Bacteria; phylum Pseudomonadota; class Gammaproteobacteria; order Burkholderiales; family SG8-41; genus PALSA-1004. Next base: position 12,899 of record JBKJMN010000204.1, on the reverse strand, counting down.
TCGCACTGATTTCGGGGCCGATGCCGGTCATGTCGCCGAGCATGAGACCAATACGAGGTAAGTTGTTCATAGAAACCTTTAAGTCAAAAGCGTTCGCCGCAAAGGCCGCCAAGGAAAACAAAATACAAGGGTGAATATATTAAAAGCCTTCCTTTGCATCCTTCGCGGTTCAGGATTTGTTGTTGCCGCGTTACTTGCGTTGCTTCTTGGCAGCGCGACGCGTCTTTTTTGGCGCCGGCTTGCCGGTTTGCAATAATTTGGTCAGCTCGCGGATGTTCTTGACCTTCTCGAGGCCAAAGACGAGATCGACGATTTTCCCGGCGCTCGCCTTCGGTAAGTTGCCCCACGCGGCGCATTCGTGGAACTTGCTCGCGAGCTCGTCGTCGCTCATCGGATTGGCCGGGCTGCCTTTGCCGAAGTCGGCACTGCCGCTGATCGTGCGCCCGTCGGCGAGCTCGATATCGATGATGGTCGTCATCTTCTCGTAGCCCGCAGCGTCCGCCACCGGGTGTACGCCATAGTCGATTTTCTCGATCATGGCTTTGACGTCGCGGCGGTTGACGACTTCGTCCGTGAATTCCGCGAGTCCCGCCTTGCGCCGCAGCAGCAGGATCGCCATGCAGAATTGCATGCTGAATTTCGCCTGCAGCTCGTTGGTTGGGCGATTGTGGATGAGCGCGTTCACGTTCTGCTTGTTTACGCCGACCGCGACCTTCCTGACTTCGCCTGGCTTGATGTCGTGCTGCATGATGAGTTCGAGCATCAAGCCCATACCCGGATGTGTGAGCGAGCCGCTCGGATGCGGTTTGATCGACACGCCGGGAAATGCAAACGACCACGGTTTGCCGAGCTTGCCGTCAATCGACTGCGCATCGTAGCCGCCGCCAGCCGCCTTGAAAAATCCCCGCCCGGCTTCGAGGATGATCGGCGTCGCGGTGAATCCGAGTTGCGCGAATTCAGCGGCGATCACGCCGCTTTCGCACGCGCGGCCCGCATGAAAAGGTTTCATCATGGTGCCGAAATTTTCGCGCAGCCCCGCGGACTGGCTCGCGGCGATGCTCAACGTGCGGCGCGTCTGCTCGACGTTGAAACCGAGCAATTGCGCGACACCGGCGCCGGCCGCAAGGGTGCCGACCGTGGCGGTGCTGTGAAAGCCGTCCTGATAGTGGCGCGGGTTCATCGCTTCGGACAGTTTGGTTTCAACTTCGACCGCAATCTGATAAGCGGTGAGCACGTCGCGCCCGGACCGCGCGTCGCGCTCGCCGATCGCGAGCACTGGCGGCAGCGCCGGTGCGGTCGGGTGTGTAAGCAGGCCGTAGACGCGGTCTTGGGCGACCGCGAGTTGGGTGTCGTCGTAGTCGTCGGCATGGATTGCCACGCCGTTGGCGAAGGCCGCGAAGCGCGCGGGCATTTTCATGCAGGAGCCGATCACCGTGCAGCCTTTGGCGGAATCGCAGCCGAGCGACTTCAGGTGCTTGCGCACGATATGGCCCGACTCCGCGACGCTGCCGGCGAGCGCGAGGCCAATGCCGTCGAGGATAGAGCGCTTGCCCAGATGCATCACGTCGGCAGGGATGTCTTTGGTGCGTGTGCGCGTGATGAATTCGGCGACGTACGCAGTGAGGGAGCGATTTTCGGACATGGCGAATTCTCTTGAAAAAAGCGGAACCGCGTTAATAGCACAAACGGCACTGGGTGGCTAACTTACGGCATGCGCCGCGCGTTGCCGCGCGCTTCGGACTTGTGCCATTATCTCCCCGCCCGCTGACCGGCTTGGCGCACCCCGGGGCGCGGTCCGGCAAACAGCCGCGCGCGGACGGCTGAATGAGAGAGGTTTTGAGCCTGGATAAAGCAAGCGACATCGAGGATTCATACCCGCTCTCGCCTCTGCAGCACGGCATGTTGTTCAATACCCTGCTGGAGCCGGGTTCCGGCGTGGATGTCGAGCAATTGTTTTGCGCGCTGCTCGAGGATCTCGACGTACCGGTTTTCCAGCGCGCGTGGCGGCGGGCAATCGCGCGCCATCCCGTTTTGCGCACGAGCCTGCGCTGGGAGAATCTCGAAGAACCGCAGCAGGACGTGCACACGCAGGTCGAGTTGCCCTGGCAGGAGCAGGACTGGCGGGAAGCAGGTACGCACGATCGCGACGAACGGCTCGTCGAATTTCTCGCTGCGGACCGCCGGCGCGGATTCGATCTGACCGGGGCGCCTTTATACCGCCTCACGCTGCTGCGCTGGGGGCGTGCCGAATATCGTTTCATCTGGACGTTTCACCACTCGATCCTCGAAGGCAGGTCGTACCTGCTCGTGCTGCGCGAAGTGTTTGCGTTTTATGCGGCCTTGCGCAGCGGACGCGACATCGAGCTGCCGCTGCCGCCACCTTACCGGCACTATATCGAATGGCTGCGCGAGCGGGATTTCAGCAGGGATGAAACATTCTGGCGCATGACGCTACAGGGTTTCACCGCGCCCACTCCGCTCGCCATCGAGCATGCTATGGGCACCGTTCACGATCGCCGGCCCGGACACGGCAATTTCGACCTGCGCTTGCCGGCGCAGATCACATCCGAGTTGCGGGCGCTCGCGCTGGGCAACCGGTTGACTCTGAATACGGTCGTGCAGGGCGCCTGGGCGTTGTTGCTAAGCCGGTACAGCGGCGAAGCAGACGTCGTGTTCGGCGTGATCCGCGCCAACCGCCGCGCGACGGTCGCCGGCGCGGAAGCTATGGTCGGACTATTTCTCAATACGCTGCCGCTCAGAGTGCGCGTGAATCGCGAAGCCATGCTGCTCGAGTGGTTGCGCGAAGTGCGGTCGCAATGGACGGCCATGCATGAACACGCGCATGCGCCGCTCGCGAAGGTCCAGGGCTGGAGCGAGGTTGCGCACGACAGAGCGCTCTTCAAGAGCACGGTCATGTTCGAGAATTTCGATATGCGCGAGGATGCGCATATACGCGACGGCGCCGCGGCCGGCCGCCGGTTCGATCTCGCGCTGCAAACCAGCTATCTGCTCGACCTTGCAGCATATGATGGCAGCGAATTGCGTTTACGGCTCGATTTCGATCGCCGGCGAATCGATGCGGCGGCGGCCGCGCGCATGCTCGCCCACCTGCGTACTCTGCTGTGCGGGATCGCCGCCCGGCCGCAATGCAAGGTGCGCGAACTCGAGCTGTTGGATCCGGCCGAGCGCCACCAGTTGCTTGTCGGCTGGAATCAGACTGGCGTGGAATACCCGGCTGGAGCGGGCGCGTGTCTGCACGAATTGTTCGAGGCGCAGGCCGGGCGGACGCCGGCGGCCGTCGCGGTCGTCTTCGAACACCGGCACCTGACTTACGACGAGCTCAATCGACGTGCGAACCGGCTCGCGCATCATCTGCGCGAAGCAGGCGTCGGACCCGACGTGCCGGTGGCGATTTGCGCGGAACGGTCGTTGGAGATGGTGGTTGGATTGCTTGCCGTACTCAAAGCGGGCGGCGCCTTCGTGCCCGTCGATCCCGGTTACCCCGCGGCGCGCGTGGCCTTCATGTTGAACGATATCAATGCACCGGTCGTGCTCGCGCAACACACGCTCATTGACCTTTTACCCGTGCCGGCCGCCGCCCGTGTCGTCGATCTGGATGACGCGCGCTGGACCGCGGCGGGTAACACGGCCAACCCGCCGCTCGCCGTCACCGGTGCGAACCTCGCTTACATCATTTACACGTCCGGCTCCACCGGCACGCCCAAGGGCGCGATGATTCCGCACCGCGCGATCGTGAATCATCTGCAGTGGATGCATGCGACGTTTCCGCTCGATGCGAACGATGCCGTACTGCAGAAAACGGAGTTCAGTTTCGATGTCGCGGTGTGGGAGTTTTTTGCGCCGCTGCACGTGGGCGCGCGGCTGGTGGTGGCGCGGGCCGGTGGCCACCAGGACCCTGCCTACCTCGCGCAGGCCATCGTCGACCACCGGATAACCGTGCTGCAGCTCGTGCCGTCGTTGTTGCGTATGCTGCTGGTTACGCGAGAATTCACCAACTGCGCGAGCCTGCGCCACGTGTTCTGCGGCGGTGAAGTTATGACCGCGGACCTTCCGCGTCTTTTCTATGCGGCGCTCGACGCGCGCTTGCACAACATGTACGGCCCGACCGAAGCCGCCATCGACTCACTCTACTATTCGGTCCCGCCGGGCCACGGCGGCGACGCTGTTCCGATCGGGCGGCCCGTGGCCAATACGCACGCGTACGTGCTGGACGCGCACCGCGAGCCCGTCCCCGTCGGCGTGCCCGGCGAACTGTATCTGGGCGGCGCCCAGGTCGGATGCGGTTACTACAACCAGCCGGCGCTGTCGGCGGCAAGCTTCATTCCCGATATTTTTTGCGCCAAGGCGGGCGGCCGGCTGTACCGGACCGGCGATTTAGTCCGTTATCTGCCGGACGGCAACCTCGAATTTTTGGGGCGCGTTGACGAACAGGTCAAGCTGCGCGGCTTTCGCATCGAATTGGGCGAAATCGAGTCGGCGCTCCGGCAGCATCCGTCCGTTCGCGAGGTCGCGGTCGTGATGAGCGGGAGCACAGCGCCTGATCAACGACTGGCGGCTTACGTGACTGTCGCCGGGTCACCGCCGGCGGCCACCGAGTTGCGCAGTTTCCTCAAGCAGCGCTTGCCCGAGTATATGGTTCCAGCCGCCTTGGTCGTCCTGGACCGCCTGCCGCTGACCGCAAACGGCAAGCTGGACCGCCAGGCTCTGCCGGCGCCGAATTCGCAGTTGCACGAAACTGCGCGGGACCATATCGCGCCGCGCCGGCGCACCGAGCAGTTGCTCGCGGACATCTGGGCCAGCCTTTTCCAGTTGAGCGCGATCGGCGTGCGCGACAACTTTTTCGATTTGGGCGGCGATTCGCTGATGCTTGTCGCGCTCATCGACAAGATCAACCGTCGCTTGGGCGTAAGTGTCAGCGTGCCTCAATTGTTCCGTAACCCGACCCTTGAACAGATGGCCCTCGTGATCGACCGGCAGCGGCCGCGGCTGTTGCAGCCCGCGGTGTACCGGCTAAAAGAGGGGCGCTCCGCGCCGGCCGTTTATTTTATTTACGCCGGGCCCGACGAGTACCATCTCGCGCAGCGCATGCAGGCGGGTCATGACGTCTTGGGGATCCAGGTGCCGTGGCCGCTCGCGTGGCGCGAAGCGGTCGCCGCCAATCAGCAGGCCGCTTTCCCGGACATGCAGCAGCTGGTGGCGCTTTACGTAACTGCACTGAGCAGTCACGCCAAGTCTTCGTCGTGCGTGGTGGCCGGGCATTCTTTTGCCGGATTGATCGCATTCGAAGTCGCCCGGCAGTTGCAGCAACAGGGCGCCAGGGTGGAATTGGTCATGCTGATCGATACCTGGGCGAGGCTGCCGGGTCACTATGAAATCGCGGCGTGCAACTTGCGCAACTGCTGGCGGGCGTCTTCGGGCAAGCCGGCGGGTCGTCGGATTATTCCGGCGCTCGCGGCGCGTTTGCGACGCTCGTTAAGCATCGCGCGCTTGCTGCTGAGGCAGGAAAAAAACCGCGCGCGCGACTTCTGGCGCCGCATCGCGCCGATATCGAATCAGCTGACCACGTTGACCGACGAGCAGGGAATGCCGCTCGACGGGGAGCTTTTGACGCGCCTCTATGCCAAGTTGCGCGAGGACTACCGCCCGCAACCGCTGGATGCGCGAGGCATCCTGTTTCGGGCCGGCGCGGCAGATGACTACGCGGCGGCGCGGGAATTAGACCCGCAACTCGGCTGGAAGAACCTGTTCGGCCGGGGTTTGGAAGTCGTGCCTGTAAGCGGCGACCATCTGTCGATTATTCGCGGACGCGATTCGCCCCTCGCGCCGGCACTGGACCGTATCCTCGAGCGTGATTGGCCGGATCGTACCGGCGTCCCGCCCGCTCGCGGCTAGGACGGCCGGAAATCGGGGCCGCGCAGGCGGCTTATTCGAGCCGGATTCCCGCCCGCGGCGAAAATGGCCGCGAGCATCGCCGGGATTGCGGCTGACACGCTGTCTTTCTTCTTCGGTGACGATCGCGATGCTCCCCGCTGCAATCCATGCGAACCGCCGTCATGACTCAAGCACGGCTGGTTTCTTGACCGGCGCGACGCGCGCACGGTAACCTCGGCGCTCCCGCAACTGCACGCACGAGACGCGCTCATGGCCATTGAAAATCGCATCCGTAAACTTTTGAGCGACGGCAAAATCGTCACCGGCATGCTGCTCTTTACCGGCAGCCCGATGGTGGTCGAGATGATGGCGGCGACGGGACTCGATTTCGTTATCATCGACATGGAGCACAGCGCGCTCGATCTCGACCGCGCCGCGCATTTGATCCGCACTGCCGATGCGGCCGGCATCACGCCGTTCGTGCGCGTGCCCGACGTCGATGCGTCGCTGATCAAGAAGCTCCTGAATCTCGGTGTCGCCGGCATCGTGCTGCCGCATGCGAATCGCGACAACTGCGCCGCGTTGCTGAAGGCGATGAAATTTGCGCCGGACGGCGAGCGCGGCGCGTGTCAGATCACGCGCGCGGCCGGCTATGTGCGTGGCGGCTGGGACGCGTACGCCGCGCGCGCGAACCGCGAAGTCATGGCGATTCCGCTGCTCGAGGAGGGCGCGAGCATTGCGGACTTCGAAGCGCTGGCGGCGATGCCCGGGCTCGAGGTGTTCTTTCTCGGTCCGACCGACCTGTCGATTTCGCTCGGCGTGCCGGGCGCGACGTTCGACGATCCGAAGATGAGCGCGGTACTCGACAAGGTCGTCGCGACGACCCGGCGCCACGGCAAGTACGCAATGACGCTGATCGGCAACAATATTGAAGTGGAATACGGCCGCCGGGTCGCCGGGCGCGGCGTGCAGGTGATCGTACTGGGCACCGACGGCGACCTGTTCGTCGATGCAATCAAGCGCATGGATGGGATCAAGGCATAGCCGGAGCAGTCAATCCGCTTCGGCGTGGATGAATTCGTAGAGCGCCGCTTCGTTGTCGATGCGTATCCTGCGCCTTGCTATGCGCACGATTCCGCTGCGGCTTAATTGGCCGAGCGAGCGCGTCACGGTTTGCCGGTTCACCCCGGCCATGTTGCCGATTTCCTGGTGGCTGAGCGGTACGCCGAGCTCGATGACGCTCCCGGTGCGCGTGCCGTGGTGCAATCCGAGATGCAGAATCAGCTTTGCCACGCGCACGGACGCGCTGTTGGCCACCAGGTTGACCAGCGTATTGGCGAGTATGCCCAGGCGTGCCGTCATCGTGCGGCGGCACATGCGCGCGGCATCGGCATGCGCATCCAGATAACGGTTGAACGCGGCTTCGGGAATAATCGCGACTTCGGATTCTTCGCACGCCTGGACGTTGACGCGGCGACCCTTGCTGCCCGGAACTTCGGTGAGGCCGAAGATTTCGCCCGGGAAACAGAACCACAGGATGACCTCGCGGCCGGCGGGCGTCAGGCGGAAGAATTTGAGCCGCCCGCGCAGCAGTATGTAGGCGCCACGTTTCAGGTCGCCGACGCGGAAGACATATTCGCTGCGGCGGAACGTGCGGCATTTCGCGAATCGCAGCAATCCGGCGCGGTCGCTCGCGGAAAGCTGGCCGAGAAAATCTGTCGATGCAATGCCCAGGCTTTGCTCCTCAACGTGGTCGGTCCCCGGGGTTGGATGGTAATACGAATTGTCGCCGGGGAGACAGACCCGCTTTCGCGCTTCTGGTCCAATCCAAGTAACAGGTAAGCAAAATACTCAGGAGTTGGAGGCGTTATGGACACGATTGCGCGCGGACTCGACGGCGTGGTGGTTGACGAGACCAAGGTGTGCCTTGCCGACAAGCAATCCGACCGCCTGTATTACCGCGGCTATGCGATCGAAGACCTGGCCGGCGAGGCCGTTTATGAGGAAGTCGCCTATCTGCTGGTCAAAGGCGACCTGCCGACTCGAGCTCAGCTGGAGGAATACCGGCAACGTATAGCCGGATTGCGCGCGCTGCCGGCGCCGCTGGTCGCGGTGCTTGATCAGTTGCCAGCCGGGGCCGACCCGATGGATGTGTTGCGCACTGCCGGTTCGGTGCTGGGCAGCCTCGAGCCGGAGACCGCGGAGCACGGGCTGGCCGCTGTCGGCGAGCGGGTGATGGCGTGCCTGCCGACCGCGCTGCTCTACTGGTATCACCGCCACCATGGCGGCAAGGCCGCAACTTCCGGCAGCAACGAGCCGGATGTCGCCGGCAATCTTCTGACGCTGTTGCACGGGACGCCGCCCGATGCGCTGTGCCGACGTGCCATCGAGGTGTCGCTGATTGTTTATGCCGAGCACGATTTCAACGCGTCGACGTTCGCCGCGCGCGTCGCGGCGTCCACCCTGTCAGATGCGTACTCGTCCTTGGTCGCGGCGATCTCGACGCTCAAGGGCCCGTTGCACGGCAGCGCCAATGCAGCGGTTCTGCGGTTCATCTTGCAGTTCAAGTCCGCCGATGAAGCCGAGGCCGCGGTGCTGGATATGCTCGCGAAGAAAGCGCGCATCCCGGGATTCGGCCAGCGTGCCTACAGCAAGTCGGACCCGCGCAACGCGATCAACCGGCCGTGGGCACAGAAGCTGTGCGAGCACGCGGGCACGCCCGCCCTCTACGAAGTAGCGGTGCGCATCGAGGACGTGCTGATGCGCGAGCGCAGGATGTTCGCCAACCTCGATTACTACACGGCAATCATCTATGAAAAATGCGGGCTGCCGGTCAGCCTGTTCCCGCCGATGTTTTTCCTCGCCCGGCTGCCCGGGCTGATCGCGCATGTCGGCGAGCAGCGCGGCAACAACCGCCTGATCCACCCGAGTTCCAGCTATACCGGACTCCAACCCCGGAGGTTTCTTCGGCTCGACGAACGCTGAGTCGAAAGACGGGGTCAAGTTCGGCGACCGGATCCGGGAGCACGAAGCGCGCACGCATATCGCGCAAGCGATGGGCGGCGAGCGCAAGCTGTCCCGGCGCCGCCAGGACGGGATACTGAGCGCGCGCGAGCGCATCGACCTGCTGCTCGATGCCGGTTCGTTTCGCGAGTCGGGCCTGTTCGGCGTTTCCTATATCCCGGAAATGCGCGAATCGACACCGGCCGATGGCAAGATCACCGGCTTCGGGAAGCTTGAAGGCAGGCGCGTCGGCGTGGTCGGCTACGACTTCACGGTCAAGGGCTCGTCGTCGAGCTATACCAACAACCGCAAGATGTCGCACGTCAAGGACACCGGCGGGCGGCGCGGTTTTCCCGTGGTCTTCCTCGGCGAGTCGACCGGCGTGCGCATGCCCGACATCATGGGCGAAGGCATGGGCATGAATGTCGAAGGCGCTCGTTTTCTGCGCACGCGCGAGGCGCCGTGGGCGGCGGCGATCCTCGGCAACGCTTTCGGCTCCGCGGCATGGCATGCGTGCTGCGCGGATTTTTGCGTGATGCGCAAAGGCGCGGTGATGGCGGTGGCGAGCCCGCGCGTGGTCTCCATGTCGCTCGGCCGCGAGGTCAGCGGCGAAGAGTTGGGCGGCTGGCAGGTCCTCGCCGAACATTCGGGCTTTGCCGACGTGGTGGTCGATACCGACCAGCAGGCAATCGAAGCGATCAGGCGCTTTCTCGGTTACCTCCCGACCAACAACCGTCAGCCGCCGCCGGTGGTGCCGGCGCCCGCGGGATCTGACGACCCCGTCAAAAATATCCTCGACCTGATTCCCGAATCGCAGACCCAGGTCTACGACGTGCGCAAGGTGATCCGCGTGCTCGCCGACCGCGACAGTTTTTTCGAGATTAAAGAGCGCTATGGGCGCAGCATCACCACCGCGCTGACCCGGATAGACGGCCGGCCGGTCGGCATCATTGCCAACAACCCGCAGTTCAAGGGCGGGGCAATGGATGCCGACGCGTGCAGCAAGGCGACCGACTTCATTGTGCTGTGCGACTGCTACAACATTCCGCTCGTGTTTCTGCAAGATCAACCGGGCTTCCTGATCGGGCCCGAGGCGGAAAAGCGCGGCGTGATCGGCAAGGTTATCAACTGGATGAATGCGCTGTTGCAGGTCACAGTGCCCAAGATCAGCATTATCCTGCGCAAGAGTTACGGCCGCGGCTTCATCAATATGGGCGGCGCGGGCATCGCCGACGAGATCGCCGCGTGGTGGACAACGGAAGTGAGCTTCATGAATCCGCGCACGGCGGTGCACGTGGTGCACGGCGTCAGGGAAGAGGACGACCCGCAGCGCTTCGCGCAGTTGCTGGCGGAAATGGCACGCCACGGCTCGGCCTACGATCTGGCTGCGGTATTCGGCGTCAAGGAAGTGCTCGACCCGCGGGAAACGCGCGAGTACCTAAAGGAAATGCTCGATACCCACACGTTGCGGCTGTCCGGGGGCATCGGACAGCACCGACTGGCCAACTGGCCGACCAGCTACTAAGAACCGTTTGGAGCCGCAGATGAACGCAGATGAACGCAGATAAGTCCAAAACCTTCGCGCTGCCTGCGCAACCGAATTGGCCTATTTGCCATGTTTTTGAATTGCATCTGCGTGTATCTGCGTTTATCTGCGGCTGAAGAATAATTTGAACGAGTAGAGGGAAAAGAGAAATGAAGATCACCAAAGTCGAAGCGATACCCGTGTGGTATGAGCCGACCGACGAATATCACGCGCTGTTCGGCAGCGGCAAGAAAAAAGGCACGATGGTGCATGCGCGCGAAGGCTGGTTCGCGAATCTTCAATACAAGGAAAACGTCTTCGTAAAAATTTCCACCGACGAAGGCGTAGTCGGTTGGGGCGAGGCGTGCGCACATCCGGTGACGAGCGAAACCCAGGCGGGAATTCTCGCGACCGTCGCGTTATTTGGCCGGACGATCATGGGCAAAGATCCGTTCCAGATCGGGGCGATCCATTCGGCCCTCGACCACCTGTTCCTGCAGGGAAACGCGGGCGCGCGCGGCGCGATCGACATCGCGCTGTACGACATCATGGGCAAAGCGTCGGGGCAGCCGATATACAACCTGCTCGGCGGCGCGTTCCAGAAAAGCTTCGGTCAGCTCGCCACCATGCCGCGCGCGGAGCCCAAGCGCATGGCCGAGCACGCACTGAAGCTGATTGCCAAAGGCTATACCTGTTTCGAGCCGAAAATGACCGGCCATCTCGAATCGTTGGACGCCGATGCGGACAGGCTGGAAGCCATGGTCGAAGTGGTGCCGGGCAACATGCTCGTCATCGCCGACCCTAACCAGATGTGGGGAACGGCCAAGGACACGATTGAAATTTTCACGCGGCGCTTTGCAGGCGTGGCCAATGTCGCGATCGAGCAACCGGTGCCGTTCTACGACCTGCAAGGCCTGGCTGCGATCACCGCGGCAATACCGCAGAAAGTCGTGGCGGACGAAGCGATCCAGAACCTCGCGACGATGATCAAGATCGCGGCGACCAGGCCTGCCGACATGGTGAGCCTCAAGCTCGGCAAGTGCGGTGGGTTCTACAAGGCATTGCAGATGATGCGCATCGCGGAAGCGGCGAACCTGCCCGTGCGGATCGACTGGACGCAGGGCAGCGCGCTGCTGGATACCGCGACTGGCCATTTGCACGCGGCCGTGCGCCTCGTGGGCTGCGATCCCGGCATGGATTACCAGCTTCGCATCAAGGACAAGCCGGTCAAGGAGGGCGGGGTACAGCTCAAACACGGCAAGCTGGTGATGCCTGATGCGCCGGGTCTGGGCCTCGTCGTCGACGAGAAACTCATTCGCAAGCTCGCGCAGCGCCGGTGACCTGGAGGCATACGATGGCGATTCACGACAAACCGGTATTCATCGTCAGCGCGCCGCGCTCGGGCTCGACGCTGCTGCGTTTGATCCTCAACGCGCATCCGCGATTGGCGGTGCCACCGCCCGACTGGTTGTTCGATCTGGTTTATCCCTATCTCTACAGCTATGGCGATCTGCGCCAGCCGGCTCACCTCCTGGCGCTCGCGGAAGACATGCTCGCCACACCGACGGTCGGTAAATGGCCGATCAAGCCGGCAGCGGCCGATTTGGTTGCCGCCGCCGTCGAGCCGACTTTCGCCGGCCTATATGCGGCGCTGCATCGCGAATACGCCAAAACCGAGGGCAAGTCGCGCTGGGGTGAGAAAACGCCGCGCAACAGCTTCTGGATGGATGAAATCCACGCCCTGTATCCCGCCGCGCAATTTATCCACATCGTGCGCGACGGACGCGATCAGGCGATCGATATATCCGATTCGCTGCTGTGGCCCTATGCGGTCTATTCGGGTGCATACCTGTGGCAGCGCTATGTGCTGTCGGTTCGCGATTTCGCGCGCGAGTTGCCGGCAGGCGCATTTCTGGAAATCCGCTACGAAGATTTGTGCGCGGCGCCGGAGCCGACCATCCGAAAATTGTGCGGATTCATCGGGGAGGCGTTCGATCAGCGTATGCTGGCACCGCAAGACACGCCGTCGGCGCGTGCGTGGAGCGAGCATCCATTGCATGCAAAAACCGCGCGGCCGATCTCGACGCAATACTGTGAAATGTACCGCACCCGCCTGCCGGCGTCTGACGTCGCCGCGCTCGATGCGCTCATCGGGCCGACGCTCGAATTATTTGGTTATCCCGCTGCGGGCAGATCACAGCCTGTCGCAGCGAGGCAGGCGGCCAAAATGCTCGAGAGCGATACGGTCACCAATCCGGAGAACGTGGCCTACCGGCGCTGGCACGAGGAGCGCCGTAAAGAGCGCCGCGAGCAGGGCGTCTGGTCTGACGCGGGCCGCGGATCGAAGCTGTGGGGCATGAACTAGGGAAGCTCTGATTAAGTCCGTTCGTGCTGATGTATAGAAGCACGAACACAGCTTCCGCAGAGGGAAACCGTTCACCCTTCGATACCTCAGGGCGAACGGTTTGGGACTTAATCA
>JBKJMN010000100.1:0-2883 GCA_046596405.1 Burkholderiales bacterium | reverse complement strand
CCGCCGCTGAAAAACGCCTGCGTCATGCTCACAAAGCTCTGCGTGCCGGCCGTCAGTTGCGGGTGAGTGGCTGCCCAGCCACCCGCGGCGAGCACGATGCCGAGCACCAGCCAGCCCGCATGCGCCGAGGCCCAGCGCCCTCCCGGAGCCAGTTTGTGTCCGCACCATTTCATCCATAACGGCGCCTGCCACCGGACATCGCCGAAGACGTGACCCGTAAGCCAGGCGATCCGCGCCAGAACGGCGCGTGCCATCCCCACAGACCAAAACTTCATCGACCGCAATATCGTCACGATTTTGTTCATGTCTTCCCCTAATGCCTGCATCATGCGAACGCGCTTGCCGCGCGCCCGGTGAACACTTTGTTCCACTCTACCTTTGCTACCTTTACCGTCGCCTGCATCAGCTCGCACCAGGTCGCGACCGCGCTTATGGTTAATGCGCGACCGGCTAACATTAATGAACCACCAGAATATCGATCACGGGCCGCGCGAGGAACCGCATTGGAAGCGCCGTTTCGCCGACGCCCGAGGTCACGAAGATGCGCGGCCCGCCTTTCGCCACGGGCGCGTGCATTCCACGATCGAACGGTCCCGCAACCGGCATGAATTTGTGAAATAACCACGGGATACGCATCTGCCCGCCGTGCGTATGTCCGGCCACCACCAGCGCAAGTCGTCGCGCACTAAGCCCGAGCGCAGCGTCCGGATTGTGAGTCAGCATCAGCAACGGGTTTGACCCGCGGTAATCACGCACATGTCGCGTGTTGTCACGGCCGCTCCAGCGATCGCCGACGCCCGCCACTGAAACGCCGCCGCAATCGACGATTTGATTCTCAATCACGCGCACTCCGGCCCGCATCAATGCTTCCTTCACCGTCTCGAGCTGACGCCACTCGTTCATCCTTCGACCAAGTTCGCTCCGGTCGTGATTTCCAAAGACTGCGTATACCGGCTTGTTGATTTCTTTCAGCGGCGCGAACAGGGCGGCGAGCGGGAGCCGCGGCGCGTAGAGAAAATCGCCGGCAATCAGCAGACAATCTGCGTCCTCGGAATTAACGCGCTTCGCCAGGCGCTTGATAAATCCAGCACCTTTGTACGCCCCCAGATGCAAGTCGGATATCAGCACGATCCGCGCCGGCGCACCCACTGCAATTGAAGTTTCATGACGGGTAATTTGCGCTGGCTCCACAAAACGGATCCAGATGAACGAAAACGCGAGCGCCAACCGGAACCCAAGTACTGCGGCGGACCGCTTCCGGTGGTACGACCACACTGCCCACGCCAGAAAGAGCCAAACTAAATGACTGAGTGCGAAGATGGCTTCTGCAGTGAATACTTTCCAATCGATCACGAGTCTGCCCTCCCGGGGAGCGCGGCTCTGCTTGCGCCACAGGACAACGGCCGACGCTTTGCCATTGCGCAACCCGCCCAGGCGCTCCGGGCCAGAAACTGGGGACCGGCGGTATCCGCCACGTCGCAACGCGTACTTGCGTTAACCCCAGCCACCGGCCCGCAGCGTCCGGGCGCGCGTTTCATGCCGCTATCACCGTCAACACGACGACGAGCGAACCTGCGACGACCGCCGCCGAGATACCGGCGACCAGCGCGTGCAGCGCGAGCGTCAGCATTTCCGAAGCGATACCCATGGTGGTGATGGCCGCTGCCTGCGCCGGAACCTGTTTGTGCATTTCCATTCTGGTCTCCCGTTTACCGCCAAACCGTGGCGGGACGAGTGCATTACAGCGCCGCAGAGTGGCGCGCCATGGGATGGATGCTGGCAAGGTGGCGATCAATTGTGGCCAAAAAATGGCAGGCGCCGGCCGGACCTTGCGGGCGGGATGCCTTGCGGTATAGTCGCCCTTCCTGCTGAAGTTCGCGTAAATGGATGAGAAACCATTTACGCCTCGAACCTCCCTTCTCCCTTCGGGACTCGGTACAGCACCCCCTTGAGGGGTGGAAGGGTCGGGGGATGAGGGAACTGAGCGTAAAGCATTTATGCAAAGCTCAGTAACACGGAACCGCCCATGCGCCGACGCATTGCGATTGTTGAAGACGACGCGGTCATCCGCGCAAACTATGCCGATGTCCTCGGCCGCCACGGTTATGAAGTCGTCGCGTTTGCCGACCGCGCATCGGCGCAGGCCGGACTGCGCTCGCGCCTTCCTGACTTGGTCCTGCTCGACATCGGACTCGGCGACGAGGTCGACGGCGGCTTTAAACTTTGCCAGGAATTGCGCGCGCTGTCGTCGACGCTGCCGGTGATTTTTCTGACCGCGCGCGATAGCGATTTCGATCTCGTGTCGGGCCTGCGTATGGGCGCGGACGATTACGTGACGAAAAACGTGAGCCTGCCGCACCTGCTCGCGCGCGTGAGCGCATTATTTCGCCGCGCCGAGCTCGCAGGCGCGCCCGCGCCGGCCGACAGCGTGATCGAGCGCGGTCCGCTCGTGCTCGATCTGAACCGCTTCACGGTAGCCTGGCGCGGCGCGGCGATCGACCTCACGCTCACTGAGTTCTGGCTCGTGCATGCGCTCGCGAAATTTCCGGGCCACGTCAAGAACCGCGACCAGTTGATGAGCGACGCGCATATCGTGGTCGACGACAGCACGATCACCTCGCACATCAAACGCGTGCGCCGCAAGTTCGGCGCCGCGGATCCTGCGTTCGACTGCATCGACACGGTATACGGCCTGGGTTATCGCTGGCGGGCGGCGGACTGAGCGCCGCGATGAGCGTGCCTGCCGGGTTCACCGCCAAGTTCGCATTCACGCTGCGCGCGAAGCTCGCGGTCGTCGGCCTGGTGCTGCTCGTGATCCCGTGGGTCGGTTACACGTACGTGAAGACGATGGAGCGCCTGCTGCGCGAGAACCAGGTGCAGGCA
>JBKJMN010000040.1:0-11084 GCA_046596405.1 Burkholderiales bacterium | reverse complement strand
CTTTCCCTCACCCTCGGTCCCTCTCCCGAAGGGCGAGGGAAGAAAAGCCCTTCTCCCTCCGGGAGAAGGGTGGGGAGAGCAAAGCGAGGGGGCCGAAGGCGGGAAAGTTTTTGTCATGAATAATGTAAAACTCAATAATTGCGGCGCTGGCCCTTCCTTTGCGTCCTTCGCGTCCTTTGCGGTGAAAGCTTTTATCGTATTTATTTCACATCGCGAATTTCTTCTCGAGTTCGTCGAGTTCTTTCATTCCCATCAGGTCATTCAGCTCATCGAACGACGCGAGCAGATCGGGACGGTCGACCACGCGGTTGTGCTTGACGACTTCTTCCTTGAACACCGCCATCGCGTTCATCATGCCTTTTAATGCCGCCGTCGACAGAATGCGCGGATAACTGACGCCGGCTACGCCCAGATCCTGCAATTCCTTCGGCGACATCAGCGGCGTGGTCTTGCGCGAGCGCATGCCGAGCCCCATGTTGACGATCAGCGGCTTGGGCACGCCCTTGGCGACTTTTGCGATGTCTTCCTTCGACAGCAGCGCGTCCGCGTACATGACGTCGGCGCCCGCCTCCGCATACATATTCAACCGGCGGATCGCTTCATCGACACCGTGTGGCCCCGCCGCGTCCGTGCGCGAGACGATTACAAAATCGTGGTCACGCCGCGCATCGACTGCGGCTTTGACTTTCTGCACCATTTCTTCCGCGGGGATGCACGACTTGCCCGCCATGTGCCCGCAGCGCTTGGGCCAGACCTGGTCTTCGAACATAAGCGCAGCCATGCCGGCTTTTTCGAACGCGCGCACGACGAAATGCACGGTCATCGCGTTGCCGTATCCGGTGTCGGCGTCCGCGCGCAACAGGAGATTGGTGCAATCGGCGAGGCGCCGCGCGTTGTTGAGATTTTCGTCAAACGTCATGATGCCGCGGTCGGCCCAGCCCATGCGGCTCTCCGAAACACCGGCACCGGAAATCGACGCGGTTTTAAAACCCGAATGCTCGACGAGCCGCGCGGTGTAGCCGTCATAAATGCCGGGCTGAATCAGAATTTCCGGTGCATACATCAAATCCCTGAACTGCTTGCCTGGGCTTGCCATCGCGTGCTCCTCGAATGGAATATCGTGTGATCGGATTATTGCATACCGCTTCAGCCGCCTTCGCCGGCCTTCAGGCCGATCAGCGCCACCAGCTTGCGCCATTTCGCGAGGTCGTCCCTGATGCGCGCCGCAAACTCGGCGGGCGTATTGGGGACCACTTCGCCGCCGAGCGCCGCAAGCCTTTCGCGCGCATCGGCTTCCATGAGGCCCTTGTTCAACGCCGCGCTCAGGCGGGCAACGACCTCGCGCGAAGTAGCCGCCGGCGCGACCACGCCGAACCAGCCGCTCGCTTCGTAACCGGGCACGCCGGATTCGGCGACCGTCGGCAGCTCCGGCACCAGCGTCGAGCGCTTCGCACCCGTCACCGCGAGCGCGCGCAGCTTGCCCGCCTTCACCTGCGGCATCAGCGTGCTCAAATCGCCCGACATGAACTGCAACTGGCCGCCGAGCAGATCGGCGACCGCCGGCGCGACCCCTTTATACGGCACGTGCACGACATCGATTTTTGCGAGCACCTTGAGCAATTCGGTGGCCAGATGCGTGGTTGCGCCGTTGCCCGGCGAGCCGAAGTTCAGTTGCCCGGGCTTCGCTTGCGCCAATGCGATCAGTTCCGGGACGCTTTTGACGGGCAGCGACGGATTCACGACCAGCACGAAAGGAAAGCTGCACATGACCGTCACCGGCGCGAAATCCTTGAGCGGGTCGTAGGCCAGGCGCGTGGAGATCACCGGCAAGATCGCGAATGGACCCTGGCTGCCGAGCAGCAGCGTGTAGCCGTCGGCCGGGGACCGTGCCGCGAGTTCGGTGCCGATCGCGCCGCCGGCGCCGCCGCGATTATCGATTACGACCGGCTGGCCGAGCGCGGCGCCGATTTTCTGGCCGGCGACGCGCGCGACGTAATCCGCGCCCCCGCCCGCCGCGAATGGCGCAATCAGGCGTATCGGTTTGGTCGGATAAGGCTGCGCTAACGCGGACGCGCCCGCGAGCAATATCGAAACCGCGATCAATAGTCTGCACAACGCGTAGTCCCCCCGTGTTTCTTGCGCGCGAGACGCGCACCATAGCGTAGCGCGCAATTCTAACCCCGAGTCCGGCATCCCGAATATTTCAACTCTGGCACAATTAAACGTGCCGACATGAAATAGAATTGCGGTAACGGGCGCGTGCAACGAGGCTAAACCGGCCCCGTGGAAACCATAGCGCCGTGCCGCTCGTGACGTCCATCCAAAAACCAGCAGGCACAATCCGGGGGACCCAGTGAAAGAGAAATCGAGTACTCGCCTGCGGCGCCTGCTCGCGCAGAATAAAACGCTGGTCAAACCCGGCGCGCACGACGCGCTGGCCGCCCGCATTATTGAAAAGGCGGGGTTTCCCTGCTGCGGCGTGACCGGCTACGGCGTCTCGGTCTCATTGCTCGGGCGCCCCGATGTCGGCCTTACGACACTCTCGGAAGTCGTGATGGTCGCGCGCTACATTGCGCAGGCGGTCGATATTCCTGTCATCGCCGATGCCGACACCGGATTCGGAAACGCAATCAACGTGATGCGCACGGTCGAGGACTTCATCGGCGCAGGGGTGGCGGCGATTCATATCGAAGACCAGGTCGCGCCGAAGCGCTGCGGTCACGTGGCGGGCAAGGAAGTCATTCCACTCGCTGAAATGGCCGGCAAAGTCCGCGCGGCGGACCGCGTACGACGCGAGCTCGATCCCGATTTTTTGCTGATCGCGCGCTGCGACGCGCGCGGCGTCGCCGGCGGCAGCGTCGACGACCTCGTGCAGCGCGCCAACGCCTATCTCGATGCGGGAGCCGACATGATATTCCCTGAAGCGCTCACGACCGAGGCCGAGGTCGAGCGTTGCGCGCGCGAAATCAAAGGCCCGTTGCATTACAACCGCACGGGCGTGTCGCCGCGCCTTACGCTGGCGCAGTTGAACGACCTGGGCATCGCCATCGTCAGCAATGCGACGGGAGCGCTACGCGCGTCGATGATCGCGATGTGGGACTACATGAACACGTTCGCGAAAGAGGACGTCGCATTCGTCAAGGAATTCACCGAACGCCACCGCCAGCATCCCGCCGGCGACCTGCACGCGTTCGTGGGCTTTGCCGAAATCAAGAAATTCGAGGAAGAATTTCTGCCCGCGGACGACGTCGCGAAAAAATACGCGGGCGCAGTCGGTTTTCAACCATAAGGATGAAAGTTAAAACAAAATCTAGTGTGCAAATCGGCCTGAGGATGGAGAGTGAATTGGTTTCATTCATCCTTCATCCTTCCGCCTTCATCCTTTGCTATTTTGCCGCAATTGCGTACGCTCAGGACTATCCGTCGCGCCCGCTCCGCATCATTGTCCCCAGCACCGCCGGCGGCAGCGTCGATACGCTCGCGCGTACCGTCGGCACGAACCTTTCCCAACGCTGGTCGCAGCAGGTGGTCGTCGACAACCGCTCGGGCGCCGGCGGCGTGATCGCGGGAGAAATCGCGGCGAAGGCGCCGCCAGACGGCTATACGCTGATCATGGCGACGATCGCGGCGATGGCCACCAACGTCAGTCTCGCGAAGCAGCTTCCTTACGATCCGGTGCGCGACTTCGCGCCGATCACGCTGGTCGCGGCCCAGCAGATCGTGCTGCTCGTGAACCCGGCAGTCGCGGCCAAATCCGTGCCGGAGCTGATCCAGCTCGCGAGGGCGAAGCCGGGACAGCTCACGTTCGCGTCCGCCGGCACCGGTTCGGGCGGGCATCTGTCGGGCGAGCTCCTGAAAATCCTGACCGGCATCGAGTTAACGCACGTGCCATACAAAGGGATCGCGCCGGCGATCGTGGACGTAATCAGCGGCCAGGTCACGATGACGTTCGCGAGCATTATTTCCGGCACGCCGCACGTCAAATCGGGGCGGCTGCGCGCACTCGCGGTCACCGGCGCACACCGCTCGCCCGCGCTGCCCGACCTGCCGACGATGATGGAGGCGGGCGTGCGCGGGTACGAGTCGAGCACGTGGTATGGTTTACTCGCACCGAAAGCGACGCCGCGCGCGATCGTGACGAAATTGAACGGTGAAGTCGTCGCCATCATCAACCTGCCCGCAGTGAAAACGCATCTGCTCGCGGAAGGTGCTGAACCCGTCGGCAACACGCCCGAGCAGTTCGGCGAATTCATCAAGTCCGAAATCGAGAAATGGGGCAAAGTCATTCGCGCCGCGGGACTGCGCGCGGAGTGACTGCGACCCCGGACTACTTTACGCTGGTGAGATGGGTCGTGCTCCAGCCGCCGCCGAGCGCCTGCACCAGCGTGACCGCGGCGACCAGGCGCTGGCCCAGCAGGTTGACCGCGGCGGCCTCATTGTTGAGCTGCGCAGTCTGCACGATAACGACGTTAAGAAAATTGACCGTGCCGGCCTTGTACTGGTTGAGCGTGAGCTCGGTAGACTGGCGCGCAGCCTGCACTGCTTCGGCCTGCACCGCTGCCTCCTGCTCGAGTATGCGCAACGCCGCGAGGTTGTCCTCGACCTGCTGAAACGCGGTCAGCACCGTCTGCCGGTAGGTCGCCACGTTGACGTCGTACGCCGCCTGCGCCTGCTTCGATACCGCGCGCCGCGCGCCGCCGTCAAACAGCGTTTCGGCGAGTGCCGGGCCGACCGACCAGAAGCGGCTCGGTATGGTAAGCCAGTCGGCTATGCTGTTCGAGCGAAACCCGGTGCTCGCCGACAGCGTGAGCGACGGGAAAAACGCCGCCTTGGCGACGCCGATCTGCGCATTGGCGGCGGCCATCTGGCGCTCGGCCGCCGCGATATCAGGACGGCGCTCGAGCAACTCCGAAGGCACGCCGGCGGGAATAGCTGGTATCGCGAGCGGCGCAGCCTCCGCGACGATCGCCAACTCCGCGGGCGGCCTGCCGATCAGAATGGCGATCGCGTGCTCGACTTGCGCGCGCTGCACGCCGACGTCGATCGCCTGCGCCTGCGTGCTCTTCATTTGCTGCTCAGCCTGCACGAGTTCGACACGCGCCGCGACGCCGGCGTTATAGCGGTTGCGCGTGAGTTCGAGCGATTTCCGGTACGCCGCCACCGACTCATCGAGCAGCCGTCGCCGCGTATCGAGCACGCGGAGCTGAAAATAATTGATCGCGAGCTGCGATTGCGCGAGCAGGCGCACATTGGCGAGATTCGCCGCGCTCGTCTGCGCGTTCGCGATATTGCCTTCGATCGTGCGCCGCACGCTGCCCCACAGATCGGGCGCCCACGACGCGGTCAGCGGCAGGTTGTAGACGTTGACCGGCACGGGGCTGTTGCCGGACGCTCCGGCCACGTTCGGCGAGCGGCTGCGCGTCGCTGAAGCCGAAATCGCGAGCGTGGGCCACAAGCCCGAGCGCGACTGCTCGACCAGCGCCTCGGCCTGGCGCAGCCGCGCTTCGGCGCCGCGCACGTTCTGGTTCGACACGTCGACCTGGTCGGCGAGCGCGTTGAGCCGGGCATCGCCAAAAATTTCCCACCACTTGCCGCGGCTGACTGCATCGCTCGGCTGCGCAGGCTTCCAGTCCCCCGCTTCCTTGAACGCCGGCGTCGACGGCGCCGCCGGGCGCACGTAATTCGGACCGACCAGGCAGCCGCCGGTGAGCGCGAGCATGACCGCGCCTACCACCGCGTTTGCCCGCGCGTAGTTCACTTGCATTCAGCCTCCACTGCGACATGCCCTGGCCGGCGGTCCCACACCCGCTGGCACCAAAGGCGAAAACGATCGAGATAAATATAGACGACAGGCGTCGTGTACAGCGTCAGCAGTTGGCTCAGGATCAGTCCGCCCACGATCGAAATGCCGAGCGGCCGGCGCATTTCCGAACCCTCGCCCAAGCCAAACGCGAGCGGCACTGCGCCAAGCAGCGCCGCCAGGGTCGTCATCATGATCGGCCGGAAGCGCAGCAGGCACGCTTCGAAAATAGCTTCTTCGGGCGGTTTACCGGTGCGGCGTTCGGTGGCGAGCGCGAAATCGATCATCATGATCGCATTTTTCTTGACGATGCCTATGAGCAATATCACGCCGATCAGCGCAATGATACTGAACTCCGTCTGAAAGAGCAGCAGCGCCAGCAGCGCGCCGACGCCCGCGGAAGGCAGCGTCGACAGGATCGTCAACGGATGCACGTAGCTTTCGTAGAGTATGCCGAGCACGATGTAGACCGTGAGCACCGCGGCGAGGATCAGCCACGGCTGGCTGTCGAGCGAGGCCTGGAAAGCGCGCGCGGTGCCCTGAAAGCTGCCGTGCAGCGTCGCGGGTGCGCCGATCTGCACCATCGCCGCTTTGATCGCCGCCGTCGCATCAGACAGCGACACGCCGACCGGCAGGTTGAACGATATCGTCGCCGACGCGAACTGCCCCTGATGGTTGACCGCGAGCGAGGTGTTCGTCGGCTCGAAGGTCGCGAACGCCGCCAGCGGCACCTGGCCGCGCGTCGGCGACTGCACGTAGACGCCTTTCAGCGCCTCGGGGCTTTGCCAGAACCGCGGCGCAACTTCCATGACGACGCGGTACTGGTTCAACGTCGAATAGATGACCGACACCTGCGCCTGGCCGAACGCGAGATTCAGCGTGCTGTCGATCATCCGCGTCGTGATGCCCATGCGCGCGGCGGTTTCGCGGTCGATGGTGAGCGTCGTCTGCAGACCTTTGACCTGCTGGTCGGTGTTCACATCGGCGAGTTCGGGCACGTCGAGCAGCGCGCGCTGCAGCCGCGGAGTCCACGTGCGCAGCGTTTCGAGTTCGTCGGCCTGCAGCGTGAACTGGTATGCGGCGTTGCTCTGGCGCCCGCCGACGCGGATGTCCTGCACGGGATTCAAGAAGAGACTGGCGCCGGGCACTTGCGCGGTTTTGCCGCGCAGGCGCGCGACCACCTGGTCGGCGGAGATCTTGCGCTCGTCGAGCGGCTTTAACGACACGAACATGAAGCCGCTATTGCGCTGGCCGCCGCCGGTGAAGCCCGTCACGTTGTCGACCGCGGGATCGGCCTGCACGATCTCAATGAAATCCGCGAGCTTCTGCCGCATCGCCTGAAACGAAATGCTCTGGTCGGCCTGGATGTTGCCGGTCAGGCGCCCGGTGTCCTGCTGCGGGAAGAAGCCCTTCGGGATGATCACGTAAAGGTAGACGTTCAGGCACACGGTCGCGAGCAGGATGGTGACGATGAAGCGCGGATGGCGCAGCGCCCAGCCGAGCGTCTTCTCGTAACCGCGCAAGATCCAGGCGAACACGCGCTCGCTCGCATGATACAGGCGGCCATGCTCGACTTCGAGCTGCGGCTTCAGCAGGCGGGCGCACATCATCGGCGTCGCCGTCAGCGACAGCACGAGCGAAATCAGGATCGCGACCGACAGCGTGACGGCGAATTCGCGAAAGAGCCGGCCGACGATGCCGCCCATCAGCAGGATAGGGATGAACACCGCGATCAGCGACACGCTCATCGAGAGCACGGTGAAGCCGACTTCGCGCACCCCAGCAAGCGCGGCCTCGTACGGCGGCAGGCCTTTCTCGATGTAGCGCGACACATTCTCGAGCACCACGATCGCATCGTCGACGACGAAGCCGGTCGCGATCGTGAGCGCCATCAGCGACAGGTTGTTCAGGCTGTAGCCGCACAAGTACATCGCGCCGAACGTGCCGATCAGCGACACCGGCACCGCGACGCTCGGGATCAGCGTCACGCGCCAGTTGCGCAGGAACACGAACACAACCAGGATCACCAGCACCATCGAAATAATCAGCGTGCGCTCGACGTCGCGCAAGCTGGCGCGGATGGTCGTCGTGCGCTCGAGCACCACCTTGACGTCGATCGCCTGCGGGATCGAAGCGGCGAGCTGCGGCAGCACTTCGCGCACGCGGTCCGCCGTCTCGATGATGTTGGCGCCCGGCTGGCGGTAGAGGATCACCAGCACGGCGGGCTTGCCGTTCGAGATGCCGGCGTTGCGCAAGTCCTGCACCGAATCGACGACTTCGCCCACGTCCGCGAGCCGCACCGCGGCGCCGTTGCGATAGGCCACGATCAGCGGCAGATACTCGCTCGCTTTTTTCGCCTGATCGTTGGCGTAGATCTGCCATTGGCGGTCGCCGTCCTCGACCGTGCCCTTGGGCCGGTTGGCGTTGGTCGTGTTGATCGCGGTGCGCACCTCATCGAGCCCGATGGCATATTTGTTGAGCGCGGTCGGGTTCAGTTCCACGCGCACCGCGGGCAGCGAACTGCCGCCGACGGTGACCTGGCCGATGCCCGCGACCTGCGCCAGCTTTTGCGCGAGTATCGTGGAAGCAGCGTCATACATCTGGCCGCGATCGAGCTTGTCCGAAGTCAGCGAAATGATCATGATCGGCGCGTCGGCCGGATTAACCTTGCGATACGTTGGGTTGCTCGGCAAGCCGGTCGGCAGCGTGCCGCGCGCCGCATTGATGGCGGCCTGCACATCGCGCGCGGCGCCGTCTATATCGCGGCTCAGCTCGAATTGCAGCGTGATGCGCGAATTGCCGAGCGAGCTCGATGACGTGATCTCGGTTACGCCGGCGATGCGGCCGAGCGCGCGCTCGAGCGGCGTCGCGACCGTCGCGGCCATCGTCTCCGGGCTCGCGCCGGGCAGCGACACGCTGACCGAGATCGTCGGAAAATCGACCTGCGGCAGCGGCGACACCGGCAGGAGCCTGAATGCCACCATGCCCGCAAGGGCGAGACCGATGGTGAGCAGCGTGGTCGCTACCGGCCGGCGAATGAACGGTTCGGAAATATTCACGGCCGCTCGCTCTGCGCTGCGCGCCGCGGCTCACCCTCGACCCGCTTTTCGACGCGCCGCGCAAGCCGGTCGAAGGCGAGGTAGATGACCGGCGTCGTGAACAAAGTCAACATCTGGCTCACGATCAGGCCGCCGACCATGGTGACGCCGAGCGGATGGCGCAGTTCCGAGCCCACGCCGCCGCCCAGCATCAGCGGCAGCGCGCCCAGGAGGGCCGACATTGTGGTCATCAGAATCGGCCGGAACCGCAGGAGGCAGGCCTGGTAGATCGCTTCGCGCGGCGACTTGCCCTCGGTGCGCTCGGCATCGAGCGCGAAGTCGATCATCATGATCGCGTTCTTCTTGACGATGCCGATCAAGAGGATGATGCCGATGATGCCGATGATGCCCAGGTCGCTGCGCGCGACGATGAGTGCCAGCAGCGCGCCGACGCCGGCCGACGGCAGCGTCGACAGGATGGTCACCGGGTGGATATAGCTTTCGTACAGCACGCCGAGCACGATATACATCGTGATCACCGCCGCGAGGATTAACAACAGCGTGTTGCCGAGAGAAGCGCGAAACGCCGAAGCCGCGCCCTGGAACGTTGCGCGCACGCTGACCGGCGCGCCGATATCCTTCTGCATCGCTTCGATTGCCTTGACGGCGTCACCCAGCGAATAGTTGGGCGCGAGGTTGAACGAGACGGTCGCCGACGGAAACTGGCCCTGGTGGTTCACCGCCAGCGCCGCCGGCCTCTCGACGAGCCGGGTGACGGCCGACAGCGGCACCTGCGTGCCGGTCGAACTCGGCACGTAGAGCTCGCGCAACGACTCGGGGCCTTTGCGAAATTCGGGTTTGACCTCGAGCACCACGCGGTATTGGGTCGACTGCGTGAAGATCGTCGAGACCAGCCGCTGGCCGAACGCGTTGTACAGCACGTTGTCGATGGCAGCGGTGGTGACCCCGAGCCGCCCCGCGCTGTCGCGGTCGATCTCGAGAAACGCCTGCAGGCCCTGGTCCTGCAGATCGCTGGCGACGTCGATCACCTGCGGCAGATTCGACATGGCTTCGACGACGCGGCGCGTCCACTTGCTCAACTCCTCCGGGTTCGCGGTGTCGAGCGTGAACTGGTACTGGGTGCGGCTGATGCGGTCCTCGATCGTCAGGTCCTGAACCGGCTGCATGTAGAGCGTGATGCCTTCGTGGTCGGCCAGCCGCGCTTTCAACCGGTCGATGACCGCTTTCACGCCGACGCGCTGCGAATGCGGCTTCAGGTTGATCTGCAGGCGGCCGCTGTTCAGCGTCGTGTTGCTGCCGTCGATGCCGATATACGACGACAGACTTTCGACCGCCGGGTCTTCGAGCACGATTTTCGCGAGCGCCTGCTGACGCTCGGCCATCGCCGGAAACGAAATCGATTGCGGCGCTTCGGAAATGCCCTGGATGACGCCGGTGTCCTGCACCGGGAAAAACCCCTTCGGAATGAAGATATACAGCAGGACGGCGAGTGCGAGCGTGCCGATCGCCACCAACAGCGTGAGGCGCTGGCGGTCGAGCACCCAGGTCAGCATCACGCCGTAACGCGCAATGATCGCGTCGAACCAGCGCCCGGTGGTGCGATAGAATTCGCTCTGCTGGTCTTCCGGCGTGTGGCGCAACAGGCGCGCGCACATCATCGGCGTCAGCGTCAGCGACACCACCGCCGAGATCAGAATGGCCACCGCGAGCGTGATCGCAAACTCGCGAAAGAGCCGCCCGACGACATCCCCCATGAAGAGCAGCGGGATCAGCACCGCGATCAGCGAAAACGTCAGCGAAATGATCGTGAAGCCGATCTGCTCGGCGCCCTTCAGCGCCGCGGCCATCGGCTTTTCGCCCTTCTCTATATAGCGCGAGATGTTCTCGATCATCACGATCGCGTCGTCGACGACGAAGCCTGTCGCGATCGTCAGCGCCATCAGCGTGAGGTTGTTGATGCTGAAGCCGGCCAGATACATCACGCCGAACGTGCCCACGAGCGACAGTGGCACCGCGACGCTCGGAATGATGGTGGCGGCCACGTTGCGCAGGAACACGAAAATCACCATCACGACCAGCGCCACCGCGAGCAGGAGCTCGAACTGCACGTCCTTGACCGACGCGCGGATGGTGGTGGTGCGGTCGGTCAGGAGCGCAATATCGATCGACGCCGGCAACGCGCCCTGCAACTGCGGCAGCAGCGCCTTGATCCGATCGACGACCTC
>JBKJMN010000352.1:0-20795 GCA_046596405.1 Burkholderiales bacterium | reverse complement strand
CATCCGATCGGTGCAAGCGGTGCGCGCATTGTCGTCACCCTGCTCGCCGCGCTGGAAAAGTACGGCCTCAAGCGCGGCGTCGCCGCGCTGTGCATCGGCGGCGGTGAAGCGACGGCGATGGCGATCGAACGTCTCAATTAGGAAACAACCATGTCCGCTCCCCTCGACTTTTATTTTGACTACTCGTCGCCATACGGTTATTTCGCGGCGATGAAAATAGACGCCCTCGTCGCCCAATACGGCCGCGAAGTGAACTGGAAGCCGATCCTGCTCGGTGCGGTGTTCAAAATATCGGGCGGGCAGCCGTTGCCGACTTTGCCGTTGAAGGGGCCGTACGCTTTGCGTGACATCCTGCGCTCCGCGCGCTTTCATGGCGTCGAGTACAAACAGCCGTCAAAATTTCCGATCGCAACGCAGGCCCCGGCACGTGCGTTCTATTGGATGAACTCTCGTGATCCCGCACTGGCGAAGCAGCTCGCACAAACGCTATATCGCGCGTACTTTGTCGCGGACCGCGACATTTCGAGTCCCGAAATCACCGCCGAGGTGGCGGCAACGCTGGGTCTCAAGCGCGACGACGTGCTCGCCGCGCTCAACGACCCTGCAGTCAAGGACCAGCTCAAGAACGAGGTCGAAGCGGCAATCAAGCTCGGCGTCTTCGGCTCGCCATATATCGTCGTCGACGGCGAGCCGTTCTGGGGCATCGATCGCTTCGACCAGCTCGAGCGCTGGCTCGCCCGCGGACCATTCTGATTTTCACAGCATGCACGCGCCACTCTCAGCCCGCCGGGTCGACATCGTGACCCTCGACGTCGACGCGATCGTCAACGCCGCCAACACCACGTTGCTGGGCGGCGGCGGGGTCGACGGCGCGATCCACCGCGCCGCGGGCCCCGAGCTGCTCGCGGAATGCCGCACGCTGGGCGGCTGCCCGACCGGCCACGCCAAAATCACGCGCGGCTACCGACTTCCCGCCAAACACGTCATTCATGCGGTGGGGCCGGTATGGAACGGCGGCGGGCGCGGCGAAGCGAAGTTGCTGGCCTCGTGCTATCGCGAAAGCCTCAAGCTCGCGCGTGATAACGCCGTGCGCGCAATCGCATTTCCCGCCATCAGTTGCGGCGTCTATCGCTACCCGCTCGCTGCGGCGGCGAGAATCGCAATTAACGAGTGCGCGGCGTTCATTGCCGGCGGTGGACTGCCCGCGCGGGTTATCTTTGCGTGCTTCGATGAGGCGATGTTGAGCCTGTACAATGCGCAGCTTGCGAATTTGCCGCCTGCCCATGCTGCGGAATAAATTGATGCGACAACCGCGACCGGCGGCCCCGTGCTAGCCGCCTTCCTCAGAACCTGTTTCCGGAGAGCGCCGGCCGCGGTCGTGCCCTTGAAGGGTGTGCAGCGCCTGAACGTAGGCTGCGGAACCGACATCCGCGAAGGCTGGATCAATCTCGATTCGAGCCGGCTGCCCGGTGTCGACGTGGTCGCGGACCTCGATGATTGCCGCCGCACGCCGCTGCCGTTTGCCGCCGACTCGATCGACGAATTTCACTGCAGCCACGTGCTCGAGCATCTGCGCGACGCGCTCGGCTTCATGCAGGAACTGCACCGCATCGCCAAGCCCGGCGCCGTCGCGACCATCCGCGTCCCGTACGGGTCGAGCGACGATGCCGACGAAGACCCCACGCACGTGCGCCGCCTGTTCCTGTATTCGTTTTCGTATTTTTCGCAACGCGGCTATTGGTATGCGGACTACGGCTATCGCGGCGACTGGGAGACCGACAATATCGTGTTGACCGTCGATGCCGCGCGCCATGCGGGCAAACCGTTCGAGCAGATTTTCGAAGAGCTGCGCACGCAGCGCAACGTCGTGCTGGAAATGATCACGACGTTGAAAGCGGTCAAGCCGGCGCGCCCGCGCGGATTGCGCGACAAATCGCACCAGATGCGCGTCGAATTCAAGCACATACAGGCGTAACGGCATGGCCCAATTTCGTTCCAGGCTCAAACCCGGCAGCGCTGAATTCGTCGCGGCGGCGACGCAGATGCGCGCACATGTCGATGAACTGGAGCGCCGGCTGGCGCTGGTCAGTCTGGGGGGCGATGCCGCTTCTCGCGAACGCCATACGGCCCGCGGCAAGCTGCTCGTGCGCGATCGCGTGGCCGCGCTACTCGATGCGCAAACGCCGTGGCTCGAACTTTCGCCGCTCGCCGCGTACGGCGTGTACGACAACGCCATGCCCGCTGCCGGCCTCGTGACCGGCATCGGCCGCGTGATGGGCCGCGAATGCGTAGTCATCGCCAACGATGCAACCGTCAAAGGCGGCACCTACTTCCCGCTGACGGTAAAAAAGCATTTGCGCGCGCAGGAAATCGCGCAGGCGAACCGCCTGCCGTGCATCTATCTCGTCGATTCGGGCGGTGCGCACCTGCCGAGCCAGGATGAGGTGTTTCCGGACCGCGATCATTTCGGGCGCATATTCTTTAACCAGGCCAATATGTCCGCGCTCGGCATTGCCCAGGTCGCGGTGGTGATGGGCTCGTGCACCGCGGGCGGCGCCTACGTGCCGGCCATGTCTGACGAAACGATCATCGTCAAAAACCAGGGCACGATATTTCTCGCCGGCCCGCCGCTGGTCAAAGCCGCAACCGGCGAAGTCGTGACCGCCGAAGAGTTGGGCGGCGGTGACGTGCATACGAAGACGTCGGGCGTGGCCGACCATCTGGCCGACAATGACGCGCATGCGCTCGCGATCGCGCGGCGCGCCATCGGTCACCTCAACCTCGTCAAGCCGGCGCCGCTCGACATGCGCGAGCCGCGCGAGCCCGTACTCGATCCGGCGGAACTTTATGGCGTGATCCCGGGCAATCCGCGCCAGCAGTACGATGTGCGCGAGATCATCGCGCGCATCGTGGACGATTCCGAGTTCGACGAATTCAAGGCGCGCTATGGCGCGACGCTTATAACCGCGTTCGCCCACATCGCGGGACATCCGGTCGGGATCGTCGCCAATAACGGGATCCTGTTCTCCGAATCGGCATTGAAAGGCGCGCATTTTATCCAACTCTGCAGCCAGCGCGGCATCCCGCTCGTGTTCCTGCAGAACATCAACGGCTTCATGGTCGGCCAAAAATACGAGGCCGGCGGGATCGCCAAGGATGGCGCCAAACTGGTGACCGCCGTGGCCTGCGCGCGCGTGCCGAAATTCACCGTCATCATCGGCGGCAGCTTCGGCGCCGGCAACTACGGCATGTGCGGGCGCGCGTTCGACCCGCGCTTCGTGTGGATGTGGCCCAACGCGCGCATTTCGGTGATGGGCGGCGAACAGGCTGCCAACGTGCTCGCGCAAGTGAAGCGCGATGCGCTCGAAAAGAACGGCCAGGCATGGAGCGCCGACGAGGAAAACGCGTTCAAGGCGCCGATCCTCGAACAGTACGCGCGCCAAGGCAGCGCTTACTACGCCAGCGCGCGACTGTGGGACGACGGCGTGATCGATCCGCTCGACACCCGCCAGGTGCTGGCGCTCGGCTTGTCCGCCGCGCTCAATGCGCCGATCGAGAAAACCACGTTCGGGGTGTTTCGGATGTAGCGCATCCGCATAAATTCCTGCGCTTCAGGTTTATCGATGCCCTGGAAAAACGGCTCGCGCTGCGCGTTCACCGCATTGCGTCAACTGCGCACACCGGGCGGCAATCTTTCTCGATGCATGTATGTGCGCGGCTTTTGCGTATTTATGCACACTGCATGACAAATAATTTGTGAATGCGTGATATATCTCACGACTCCGTTTATCGCCAACCGACGAACGGTCGTCGATCATGTTGACGTATCGACATGGCGCCGCTATATTTCATTCGCATTATTGGCGAACCCGATCGAAAGACGGGGGCGCAAAGTCACCGGTCTAAAGAGCGGAGTGCTCCATGACAGCGGGATTGCAAACGCGGTTAAAAGTATCTTGTTTCCCGCGCATACCATCCCGCCGCAAGTAGTTCCCTCCGCGCCGATCTCCGGCGACTTTGCCAAAAACAATAGCGTGAGGCAACAAATTTTAGTTGTTTAGTACCTAAAAAGGGCAACCCCGACCGAAAGGCGGGCGCGCAAAGTTACCGGTCTAACGAGCAGGAGGCTCTATGACAGCGGAATTGCTAGGTTGGGTCAGCACGTTTAACACTTTTGCAGCCTCACTAGTTTCATTTACCCGCAATCGCTTGCAGAGACGGCACTTGGCGCGCGCAGGTTTGCATCGCGCCAGCTGCCCCCGTCCACTAGCAACCGCACGACGCGGGGAACGCGGATTCACCATCACCGAGCTTACCGTCGCGGTCGGCATCGTCTCGATATTCGTAGCTGTCGCGACGCCACAAGTCCTGCTCACACTTGGCACCCAACAAGTCAAGACCACGACCTTCGACTTTTATGCGGCTCTTATATATGCGCGCAGTGAAGCGATCAAGCGCAATGCGGTGGTGACCGTTACGCCCCGCAACGGCGGTTTCGGCAATGGCTGGGATGTCCGGCTTGGGAGTACGATCTTACGCAGCGAACTCGGCAGCGGCACGGTCTCGTTCAACACTCCGCCGGGCGTGACACTGGCATATCGGCAGGATGGTCGCCTGACCACGTCAACGCGTTATCAGGCTACTCTCACGGCCACGAATTCCACTGCCGCGATGCGCTGCGTCAGCATCGATCCAAGCGGCCGCCCGGTGATCAAGATCGATACGAATCGCGACGGGAACTGCTCGAATGGCTGATATTCGTCGTATCCCGCTGCAAAATGCGGGATTCACCCTTATCGAGGTGCTGGTGACTCTTGCAGTCATCGCACTGGGATTGCTCGGATTAGCGGCACTTCAGGTCCGCGTTCATCAGGCGGAGCGCGAGGCCTACAGCCGCGCGCAGGCAATCATACTGCTCGAAGATATGACCAACCGCATCAATGCGAATCGCGCCACTGCACCGTGCTACGCATACGCAACTGCCGGCGGCTCACCCTATCTCGGCGTGACCGATTCAGGTCATGCTGCCACGCTCTCGTGCGCGGGCTATGGAGACGCGAACACGCAACTTCGCGCGGTCAGCGATCTCAACGAGTGGGATGCGGTATTGCAGGGCACGACAGAACTGGTCGGGGCAAACGCGGCCGGTGGTGCACTCGGTGCACGCGGTTGCATTACTTACGACGCGGTAACCCGGACGTACACGGTGGCGGTGGCGTGGCAGGGCATCGTCGACACCGCGGTTCCTGCAGTGTCATGCGGCAACAATACGTACGGGCGGGAGACCCAGCGCCGCGTGGTGTGGACGACGCTGCAAATCGCGACATTGATATGAAACCATTGCGGGAAAAGAAAATCTCCGCCCGCACGCTCGCGCGCCTCGGTTTCACGCTGGTGGAACTGATGGTCTCACTCACCATCGGTCTGTTACTGCTGGCCGGGCTGGTCAGCGTGTTTGCGAGTTCCAGCCGCGCTCACGCGGAGCTGAAGAAATCGTCCGAGCACGCCGAAAACGGCAGAATGGCAATCTGGGAATTGAGCCGCGATGTGAGTCTGGCAGGCTACTACGGCGAGTTCTACACTTTGCCCGCTCCCGCGGCCGTGCCGCCTGATCCCTGCGTCATTACGCCGGCCGCGCTGTATGCGGCGCTCGCCTTTCCGGTGCAGGGATACGAAGCGCCCGCGATGTCGCCGCTGTCGTGCCTGAGCAATGGCGATTTCGTCGCCGGCACCGACATACTCGTAGTGCGCCGCGCCGACACGACCGCGCTGTTGCCCACGGACGTACCGACGGACAATGAAATATATATTCAGACGACAGCGAGCGCGGCCGAGATCCAGGTCGGCCAGGCTGTGTCGGCAATCGGTACGGCCAAAAAAGCCGACTCCACCAATAGTGTTCTTTTCCGGAAAGACGGGATAACCGCCGCGCCGATCCGTAAATTTCACGTGCATATCTATTTCATTGCGCCGTGCAGCGTGCCGAGCAACGGCGGGGATTTCTGCACGGGCGCGGGCGACGATGGCGGACGGCCGATTCCGACGCTCAAACGGCTCGAACTCGCGTCGGTCGCCGGCGTGACCACATTGCGGGCAGTTCCTCTCGTCGAAGGCATCGAGAACCTGCAGATCGATTACGGCATCGACAGTTCACCCGCGATCCAGAATGCAGCAACCGGGCAATTTGGTGATGGCGCTCCGGACAGCTATACAACATTGCCGGGTGCAGCGGATTGGCCCAACGTCGTCAGCATGAAAGTGCGGGTGCTCGCACGCGCCACCCTGTTAACGCTGGGCCACACCGACGTAAAAACCTATGACATGGGACTTGCGGGCACCGTGGGGCCGTTCAACAACTGGTTCAAGCGGCATCTGTTTTCGGAGGCCATCCGCCTGGTCGACGTCAGCGGCCGGCGGGAGATACCGCAATGAGAAGTCTCAAACGGCAGCGCGGCGCGGTGTTGTTCGTGAGTATTCTCATGCTGGCGGTGCTGACTTTGTTCGTCCTGTCTTCGATCAACATCAGCAGCGGCGACCTGCGTATTGTCGGCAATATGCAAAGCAAGCTCAGCATCGAGCAGAACACGCAACAGGCGATCGAGCAGATATTGAGTAACGTTGCAAATTTCCAGACGCCGGCTGCACAAAACCT
The DNA here is from genome assembly GCA_046596405.1 of Burkholderiales bacterium. GTDB lineage: Bacteria > Pseudomonadota > Gammaproteobacteria > Burkholderiales > SG8-41 > PALSA-1004. The sequence continues at coordinate 14,143 of JBKJMN010000352.1, read as the reverse complement.
GACCGTCAACAGCCAGGCGGTTGCGGTCGCCATGCCGGCGTGCCTCGAATACCAGCAGGCCACCGGATACTCCGCGGTGTCGAGCATTACGCTTTACGACACCAAGTGGAGCGTCACGGCGGCAGCGACCGATCCGGTTACCGGCGCAACGGCGTCGCTTACGCAGGGCGTGCGCATCCGCCTGCCGACCAACTATTGCCCATAAGGCGGGCCCGGGGATTGTCATGAAAATAATACGCCGGATCGCGCTTCTCGCGTTGAGTGCCCTGTTCTGCTTGCCCGTCCCTGCTCGCGCCGACGATACGGAGATTTTCGCCGCCAATCCCGCGGTTAGCGGCGTCGTCCCCAATGTGCTGATCATTCTCGACAACTCGGCAAACTGGAGCGCGAGCTTCGGCGGCGGCACGAAGTTCAGCGCCGAGATGGGCGCTTTGAACAGCATCATCGGCACCCTCAATTCCAACGTCAATGTCGGCGTCATGATGTTCGGTGAGAACGGCCCGGGCACATCGACCCCGATTACCGCGTACGTGCGCTACGCGGTACGCAACATGACCGCCGCCAACAAGGCGGGGCTGCAGAACATGTTCGCGAACCTCGTCATCAATGGCGACAAAGGCAGCAACGCGCCGTACGGTTTCGCGCTGTTCGAGGCATTCAAATATTACGGCGGCGGCGGCGCGGCACCCGTACCGCAGAATTCGCAGAATTTCGGCCCCGCTGCGTTCGGCGGGTTCGCTCAACCGAAGCGGGACTATCCCGGCAATCCCAATAATACTTTCGCGGGCGGACTGCCGGGTAACGCGTTTCAGTCTTCCGGCAGCCGTGCGTACGTGAGTCCGATCAGCGACGCCTGCCAGAAAAATTACGTCATCTTCATCAGCAATGGCGCGCCGCCGAACGGCTCCGACAACGGCAATCCGAGCGCCAGCACTCTCTTGAGCAACGTTGGCGGCGCCAGTGCAATAACGACGATTCCGCTGCCCAACGTCACCGCGCAGGGCAATATCAGCGACGAATATGCGCGCTTTCTGTATCAGACCGATGTCAGCGCTCTTGCCGGCCAGCAAAACATCATTACCTATACCGTCAACGTTTACGATCCCGCGCGTATGATCGGCAGCGACCCGGCCAACATTGTATTGCTGGAGAGCATCGCGAATCAGGGCCACGGCCGTTATTTCGCGGCGACCAGCACGCAGGCGCTGACCGATGCAATGGCGACCATATTCAACGAGGTGCAAGCGACCAATACGGCATTCGCGTCGGTGACGCTGCCCGTGTCGGTGAATGTGCGCGGCACCAATCTGAATCAGGTATATCTGGGTGTGTTCCGCGCGGACCCGGACGGCGCTCCGCGCTGGTATGGCAATCTCAAGCAATATCAGCTCGGGCTGAATTCGAGTACCAACACGGTGTTTCTCGCCGACGCCAACGGGCTCCCTGCCGAGAGCGGGTCAACCGGCTTCATTGTGGATTCCGCGGTGAGTTTTTGGACTTCGGCGTCGAATTTCTGGGCCTACTCGCCCTCGGGCAGTCCACCGTCGGCGTCCGATTTGCCGGACGGGCCGGTCGTCGAAAAAGGCGGCGCAGCCGAACGCATCCGCAATATTTATCCCAACCCGGATTCGACCGCGGCGCAAACGCGCAGGATATACACCTGCAATGCAGCCTGCCTGGCGACGGCCAATGCCCCGCTTGCGACTTATCCGTTCAACACTACTACGATCGTGCCGGGGCTCGCGGCGAACATCAGCACGTTCGGCGCGGCCAACTCGACGGAAGTCACCAACATCATCAACTGGGTGCGCGGCATGGACAACGCGCAGGATGAAAACATCAATGGCAGCCTCACCGACATTCGCCCGTCGGTGCATGGCGACGTTCTGCATTCCCGCCCTGCCGTGATCAACTACAACCGCTATGGCGACGACAACGATGTCGTTGTCTACTACGGCTCGAACGACGGTCTGTTTCGCGCGGCCAAAGGCGGCCAGAACACGAGCGACGGGTACGAAAAATGGGCGTTCGTCGCGCCGGAGTTTTATGGCAGATTGAAACGCCTGCGCGACAATCTGCCGTCGATCTCGGCCGGCGCACTCAAGCCGTATTTTGCCGACGGATCGGTCGGCGTCTATCAGAATGATGTGAACGGCGACGGCAAGCTCGTCGCGGCCGACGGCGACAAAGTGTATCTCTACGTCACCATGCGACGTGGCGGCCGGATGATCTACGCGCTGGATGTCAGTGCTCCGGACAACCCGAAGCTGCTGTGGCGGCGCGACAACACCAGCCCCGGCTGGGGCGAGCTCGGTCAGACCTGGTCGATGCCGCAACCCCGCAACATCAGGGGTTCCGTCAATCCGGTGTTGATTTTCGGCGCCGGCTACGATCCCGCCGTTGAAGATCAAGACCCGATACCGTCGGGTGTCGGCAATACGATGGGGCGCGGCATTTTCGTAGTCGATGCATTTACCGGCAACGTGTTGTGGCAGGTCGGCCCGTCCGCGCCGGCATCGCTGGCCGCGGGCGAAGTGTTCCTGGCGGAATCGCGCATGAGCCATGCGATCCCGTCGGACGTGGCGATCATCGACCGCAACAACGATGGATACGCTGACCGCGTTTATGTCGGAGATACGGGAGGCAATATGTGGCGCGTGGATATCGGCGATCCATCGCCCGACCGGTGGACGGTCAGCAATCTCGCGTCGGTTGGTTTCGACGCATCTGGAACCGTCGGCAGCCGGCGCAAGTTTCTCTATCCGCCGGACGTCGTTTACTCGAGCGATGCCAATGGGCCGTTTGACGCAGTACTGGTCGGCTCCGGCGACCGCGAGCACCCGTTCAACGGTTACGGTGATGCCGCGCATCCGCTTGCGAACGCGGTGACCAACCGCTTCTACATGTTCAAGGATAGAAGCACGGGATCGAGCTTCAGCGGCTCCACGTACCAAGAATCCAATCTGTACGACGCCACCGGCAACCTGATCCAGACGGGCTCGACGTCGCAACAGACCGCAGCGCAACTGGCGCTGACTGCAGCCAGCGGCTGGTACATTACGCTTGGCAATGGCGAAAAGGCGGTGAGCGGCGTAGTCACGCTCGCAGGAACGACGTTCTTTAACACCAACCAGCCCAACCCGCCGACTCCCGGCGCCTGCGTCAGCAATCTGGGCATCGCACGCGAGTACACCGTCAACTTCCAGAATGCCGCAGCGCCCTCGCCGATGGCCGGATTTGCGCTCGCCAGCCGATACATCACGCACCCGGGCGGCGGCTACCCGCCTTCGCCGGTGGCGGCCATCGTCAATCTCAATGGCCAACTCCAGAATGTGGTGATCTCCGGTACATCGGTACTGAAGCCGCCGGCAGCTCCGCTCGGGGCGCGCATTCGAACTTTCTGGAAGCGGTAGTCACGGGGCTGTTCAGTGTCGTGATTCAGGCTTCGTTATCGTTAAGCCAAGCGTAATCGACGCAACGAACGTGCCGCTTCGTCGGCGCTGAAGCCAGGCGGCGGTCGATCGCAATTTCGACGACTTGAATACGGCGGCTGCCGCAATCCGGCTGGCTGCCGTCACGCGCGCGGCTATAATGCAACTCTTGCAAGCAGTCATAGGCCGCTTGAGCGAAAAACGGAATCACAATGACAGCGAAAGTCCTCACCCAGATTGACGCCAGCGGCAACGCGACCATCGCGTTGAACCGGCCCGACGTGCATAACGCGTTCGATCCCGAAATGGGCGTGCAGCTCATCGCTGCGCTCAAAAAACTCGAAGCTGATCCTGAAGTGCGCGCCGTGGTGCTGATGGGCCAGGGCAAGAGCTTCTCGGCCGGCGCCGATATCGCGCACATGCGCAAAAGCGCCAAGTTCAGCAAGGACCAGAACCGCAAGGCGGCGGCGGCTTCGGCGCAGATTTTCCACACGCTTTATACGCTGCAGAAGCCGACTATCGCGCGCGTGCACGGCGCGGTGCGCGGCGGCGGCGTCGGGCTGGTCGCCGCGTGCGACATCGCGATCGGCTCGCGCGACGCGACGTTCCGCCTGTCTGAAGTGCGGCTCGGCCTAGTGCCCGCCATGATCAGTCCGTATGTCGTGGCCGCCATCGGCGAACGCCATGCGCGGCGTTATTTCGTGTCGGGCGAGGAATTCGATTCCGCGGAAGCGTTTCGAATCGGGCTGCTCCACGACATCGTCGAACTCGAGCAGTTGAACGCGCGGGTCGGCGCCATGCTGTCGCAGGTGTATTGCGGCGGCCCGGACGCGATCGTCGCGGCCAAACGACAGATCAGCCGCGTGGCGCACGCCGGCATTACTGCCGCGGTAGTGGCCGACACCGCGAATACCATCGCCGACATCCGCGCCACGCCCGAAGCTCAGGAAGGGCTCACCGCCTTTCTCGAAAAACGCCAGGCCGCATGGATAGAGCCGGCCGTGCCGAAAAAGAAAGCCAGGAAGCGCTAGGTAGTCAGGTCCCGTATGGCAATACCGAAAAAAGTCCAGATGGTCGAAGTCGGCCCGCGCGACGGCCTGCAGAACGAAGCGCAGAACGTGCCGACCGCCGTCAAGATCGAACTCATAGACCGCCTGACCGACGCCGGTATGCCCGTGGTCCAGGCGACCGCGTTCGTGTCCCCGAAATGGGTGCCGCAGATGGCCGACAATGCCGCAGTGATGGCCGGCATCCGGCGCAGGCCCGGGGTGCGCTATCCCGTGCTCGTCCCCAACCGCAAGGGGTTGGACGCCGCAATCGCCGCCGGCTGCGATGAAGTCGTCGTGTTCGGTGCGGTGAGCGAGACGTTCTCCCAACGCAATACGAACTGCACGATAGACGAAGGGCTTGCGCGCTTCTCGGAAGTTTGCGCCGAGGCGATAGCGCGCGGTCTCAAGGTGCGCGGCGACGTTTCGGTCTGCCTGGGGTGCCCGTACGAAGGCGAAGTGAAACCGGCACAGGTGACGCGCGTCGCGCGCGAATTGTACGCAATGGGCTGCTTCCAGATCACCATTTGCGACACCATCGGCACCGGCACGCCCGGCAAAACGCGCGCCGTGATCGAGGACGTCGCGAAATATGTGCCAATCGAAAAACTCGCCGGTCATTTCCACGACACTTACGGGCAAGCGCTTGCGAACACGCTGGCGGCGCTCGAATGCGGCATCGCTACGTTCGACAGCTCGATCGCCGGACTCGGCGGCTGCCCGTATGCGAAGGGCGCGACCGGCAACGTCGCGAGCGAGGACGTGCTGTACATGCTCGACGGCCTCGGCATCGAGACCGGCGTCGACATGGTTAAACTGATGGCTGCCGGCGATTTCATCTGCGCCGCGCTCGGCCGCCCGACACTGTCGCGCGTGGCGCGCGCGCTCGCGGCAAAAACGCAACCCGCATGACAATTGATGACGTGCCGTCGCCGTGCGTGCGAATCTGCGTGGTCGATGACGCGCGCGACATATGCCGCGGCTGCTACCGCACGCTCGACGAAATTTCGCAGTGGGCGAGCTATACGAGCGGGCAGAAGTTCGAGCTCCTCGACGTGCTTGCGGAGCGCCGGGCCCGCGACCCTTTTCCGCAGCACACGCTCTAACAGGAGTTCACGTCATGCCGTTGTCCGCCGCCGCCCCACGCCAATTCATGCACAATCGCACGATCGAATGCCGCGGTTACGAGCGTGAAGACGGGTTGTGGGATATCGAGGGCCACCTCGTGGATACCAAAACCTATCCGACGACCGCGCGCGATACCGGCCGCCCGCGCCAGCCTGGCGAGCCCGTGCACAACATGTGGCTGCGGCTCACGATCGACCTCGATTTGAAGATCCACGAGGCCGAGGCAGTAACGGACGCCGGGCCGTATTCACCGTGCGGCGATATCACGCCCAACTTCAAGGCGCTCAAAGGCATCACCATCGGCGCGGGCTGGCGCAAGAAAACGCTTGAAATTCTGGGCGGCATCAAAGGCTGCACGCATCTGGTCGAATTGCTCGGCCCTCTGGGCACCACTGCGTTTCAAGCCACCGGGAAGGCGCGCGAACAGCGGAATGCGGGCAAGCCAATAACGAAAAAGCCCTACCAACTCGGCGCCTGCCACATGTATGACGAGAAGAGCGAGGCGGTCAAGGAACGCTGGCCGCAGTATTACCGCGGCCAATAGCCGCCGCATCAGCCTCGTGCGACGCGCACCAAATAAGCGCGCGGTGCGCAGGCTGCATTGGCTTGTGGTTGCGCTAAGCTGCCGCTATGCTTTTGCCGTCTCCATCAAAAATTCCGATTGCGCCTGAATGAAGAAAAGGTTTTGAATACTCTCATCAGCATCCTGCTGGGCTTGACGATGACCGCGTCGCTTGCCGCCGCACATGCGCAAGGGGCCTACCCTACCCGCCCCATCCGCATGCTGTTGCCGTTTGGCGCCGGCGGCACTGTTGATATCATGGCGCGTCCAATTGCAGCCAAATTGCATGAGCAACTCGGCATGCCGGTGATCGTCGACAACCGCCCGTCGGCGGGTGGGATACTTGCCGCCGAGCTGACGGTGCAGGCGGCGCCGGACGGTTACACCCTGTTCATGGCATCGTCCTCCGCGCTCTTCATTGCGCCCGCTTACTTCAAGAAGGTGCCCTACGACTCGCTGAAGGACTTCACGCCGTTATCGCTGATTGCCCAGCAGCCTTTGCTGATCGTGGCGAACAATGCATTGCCGATGAGGAACGTCAAGGAACTCGTCGCGTATGCGAAATCGCACCCGGCGAAACTAAACTACGGCACGGTCGGGCTCGGCACTTCGAATCATCTGACCGGCGAACTGCTGGCGCGCGCAGCCGGCTTCAAGATGGAGCCGATCTCATACAAAGGCGGCGCGCAAGGCGTTACGGCCGTGATCAGCAACGAAATCGAACTCATGATCACGCAGCCGAATACCGGGCTGCCCTATGTGAAAAGCGGGCGCGTGCGTGCGATCGCAACCACCGGTGCCAAGCGCAATGCGAGCTATCCCGATACCGAAACGCTCGTCGAAGCGGGTTATAAGGATCTCGTCATCATCGGCTATTACGCCATCGTCGGGCCCCGGGGCTTGCCGACTGCGATTGTGCAGCGGCTCAATACCGAAATCCGCCGCGCGATCGCGAGCTCGATGGTCACCGAAGCGCTCAGCAGTCAGGGCACGGAGCCGGTCACCAGCACGCCTGAAGAGCTCATCGCCCTCATCAAGAAAGAATCGGCCCACTGGCAGCGCGCGACCCAACTTACCGGCATCAAGGAAAATTAACATCCTGCCGCGCACTGCCGCGGCCGCAGGTTTTATCCCCGCCTATAACCACTGACAAGAGAATCACATGTACGAAAGCGAAACATTTCGCGGACTGCTCGAGCGCCTGCGCGCCGCGGGCGAGCTCGAAGATATCAAAGACCCGGTCGACAGCCGCCATATCGCGACGCTTGTAGACCAGGCGGACAAGGCGCTGCTGTTTCATAACGTCGTCGGCTATGACATTCCCGTGGTCTCGGGCCTGATCCGCTCGAGCAAACGCGTCGCGATCGGTCTCGGTGTCGAGCGGTATGCCGACATCGAGCAAAAACTCACGCGCGCGATCGCTGACCCCATTGCGCCGGTGTACGTCGAAACCAGTGCGACGCGCGAAGTGACGCAAATCGGCGACGCAGTCGATTTGTTCAACCTGCCGGTGCCGATGTCATCGATACTCGACGGCGGCCCGATGATTACCGCGGGCGTCACCATCGTGCGCGACGGCGACGGACTCAACGCCGGCATTTATCGCTTCCTGCTCAAAGAAAAGAACCTGACCGGCATCGACATCGTCACGCCCAATAACCTGCGCGCGCTCGCTCAGCGCGCATTCGAAGCCGGCCAGCCGCTGCCGATCTCGATTTCGATCGGCACTCACATGTACGAATTCATGGCGGCAGGTTATCGCGCGCCGATGGGGGTGGACGAGATCAACATCGCAGGCGGATTGCGCGGTGCGCCGGTGCCGCTGTCGATGTGCGAAACGATCGACGTTCCCTACATTGCCGACGCGGAGATCGTGCTCGAAGCGGAGATCCTGCCTACCGGCTGGACCTGGCCCGAAGGCCGGTTCGGCGAATTCACGCGGTTGATGGGCGGCCTGCACTGGAATCCGCTCGTACGCGTGAAAGCGATATCGCATCGCCGCAATCCGATTTATTACGCGCTGCACATGCCGTGGGAAGTGACCTGGCTCATGATACCGACGCGCTGGTCGCAACTGCGCGGCGCAATGCGAGCCGCGGGCGTGCAGGTCAAGGACATGAACGTGACGCTCGGCGGCGCCGGGTCGTGGCACGTCGTGATCTCGATCAAGAAACAGGCCGGCGAAGGCAAGAACGCGCTGATGGCGGCGCTGTCGGTCGGCGATATCAAGCACGCGGTCGTGGTCGACGACGACATCGACGTCTACAACGGGCTCGATGTGGAATGGGCGATAGCGACACGCGTGCAGGCCGACCGCGATGTGTTCGTCATTCCCGGCGCGCGCGCGAAGCCGCTCGATCCCAGCCTGCCGGTCATGCCGGCCGGCATGGTGCCCACCGGCGCCAAGGTCGGCATCGACGCGACCATCCCCGAGGGAATTCCGCGCGAACGCTACGAGCGCATCGCTTATGCATACGCCGACGTCGCGAAGTACGGCAGCTACAAGGTCGACTCGAAAATCGTCGCTGCCGGACAGCGCACGCCCACCGCGGCCGAAATTGCCGATCTGGCGCAAAAAATCCTGGCGTTGATCGAGGTGAAGCCGCTGTATTACGCCGAAGTGCTCGAGGCGTTCCCGGCCGCGCCGCAGCAAGCGATCACGCGCGCATTCGGCAAGCTCCACGTCGATGAAAAACTGTGGCAGGACCCGGAGGGCCGCATGTGCGTGCGCGGCTCGAAATTCGCCGCGGTGCTGCCCGTCCGCCGCTAAATGACTTACGCGTACAACTTGGGCGCGCTGTACGACGCTGCAATTTGCGGCGACGGCACCGCGCTGATCGACGTGCGCGACTGGGAAAATCCGCGAACTTATACCCATCGCGAAATCGATGATTCCGCGAATGCGCTCGCGCGCGGACTGTTGAGACACGGGCTTGCGCGTGGCGACGCGGTGGCGATCCTGTCGGTCAATCGCGCGGAGTTCGTGATCTCGTTTCTGGGCATCGTGCGCGCGGGCCTCGTTGCCGTGCCGATCAGCCACAAGTTTCCACGCGCCACGATCGAATACGTGCTACAGCACGCGGCAGTGAAGCACGTCATGTGCGACGCCGCGCGCCGCGCCCTCTTGCCGGCAGGATTGTCGGTGACGGATTTCGACGCAGCCGGCGCGTTCACGGCGTTGCTCGACCGCGGCGACTTCACGGCGGTGCGGCCGGGCGCGGACGAAACGGCGCTGATTCTTTATACGTCGGGCTCGACCGGCGCGCCCAAGGGCGTGCCGCTCAGCCACGATGGCCAGTTGTGGGCCACGCGCACGCGCATGAAGCGCGGCGCGCCGTTTAATGCGCAGCGCCTGCTCGTCGCTGCACCGCTATGCCACATGAACGGCCTGTGCACGACGCTCTTCGTGATGGCTTCGGGCGCGAGCGAAGTCCTGATGCCGGAATTCCACGCGCGGCACTTTGTGCAGGCGATCGGGCGTTTTCGTTGCACCTGGCTGACCGGCGTGCCGCCGATGTACGCGATGTGCCTGCGCGAAAAAGAGCTGGTGGACGCTACCGACCGCTCCGCGGTCGCCACGGTGCGCATGGGATCGGCGCCGATTTCGCTCAAGCTCTGGCATGCAGTCGAAGCGGCTTTTCCGAACGCCCTCGTAATGAACAGCTATGGCACGACCGAATCCGGACCGGTCATCTGCGGTCCGCGGCCTGACCGCGAGCTGCCGCCGACGTCAATCGGGTGGCCGTTTGAAAATGTCGAGTTGCGGCTCGTCGATGCGCAGGGCCGCGATGCGGATGAAGGTGTCTTGTGGCAGCGCACGCCGGCCAACATGCGCGGCTATCTCAACCTGCCCGAGAAGACGCGCGAAGTGCTCACATCCGACGGCTGGTATATTTCAGGCGACGTATTTCGCCGCGACGCCGACGGCGCCTATTTCTTCGTCGGCCGCACCGACGACATGTTCGTGTGCGGCGGCGAAAACGTGTTTCCCGGTGAAGTCGAGCAGTTACTCGAACGCCACCCGGACATCCTGCAGGCGTGCGTCGTACCGGTGCCCGATGAGATCAAGGGCGAGAAGCCGTTCGCCTTCGTCGTGATTAAACCCGGCAGCAACCTTGCAGAGGACGACGTCAAACGCTACGCGCTCGAGCAGGGCCCCGCGTACCAGCACCCGCGCCGGGTCTGTTTCGTCGATGCGCTGCCGCTCGCCGGCCCGAACAAAGTCGATCGCAAGGGGCTCAAGCAAAAAGCCGCCGCAATGTGGCAGGTCACGGCGTAATTACCGGCATGAAACAAAATGAATTGGCAACGGCCGCGGCATCCGCGGACGCCGAGCAAAAGCTGCAGTTAAATCTCGATCATGTCGGATGCATAGTCAACGCTTTCGCCGCGGGTGCCGCGCAGTGGGCGCGTCTCGGCTTTCAACTCACGCCGGTCAGCCCGCAGCGCGGCACGGTCCCCGGCCGCGAGGGATTTCATCCATGGGCGACGGCGAACCGCTGCGTGATCCTGCGCGACACTTATCTCGAGCTGATCGGCGTCGTCGATCCTGCGGCATTCAACCCGTGGGCGCGGTTCATCGCCAAAAACGAGGGTCTGCACATCCTTGCGCTGCGCTGCCGCGACGCGGCGTCGGCGCACGCGACCCTGTCCGCGCGCACTGATGCGCTGCTGCCGCCGGTTGAGCGCGAGCGCGTTCTCGATGTCGATGGCGAGCAGCGCACGATGCGTTTTCGCAATATTTTCAGCCGCGACGAACTCTGGCCCGAAGCACGCTATCTCGTGATCGAGCATCAAACGCCGGACTTTCTATGGCAGCCGCGGTATCAGGGGCACGAGAACGGCGCGTGCGAGCTGGTTGCGGTCACCTTTGTTGCGGACGATCCTTCAACGCTTATGCCGCGGCTGGGTGCACTGGGCGCCGCCATCGTCAGCATCGACGACGCAGCTATCCGCGCGCAGTTGCCCGGAAGCGGTTCGATTAACATCATGAGCGGCACGCGGTTCACAGAAACGTACGGTTATGCGCCACGCTCCGGCCTGCAGGCGATCACGGTCAGCTTTAGCGATCTTGAGCGAACGCTTGCCTTATTAAAAAGCCGCGGCGTCGCGGTGACGGCTTCGCGCGAGGGCCAGTGGATTGCGCCGTGCGACGCCAACGGATTTGTCATGCACCTTATTCAGGACAACGGACTTTCATGAGTACTTCAGTCAAGCTCGATCACATCGGTGTCGCCATCAAGGATCTCGAGCGCGGCCGCGCGACCTACGAACGCCTCGGCTTCAAGCTCACGCCGCGCAGCATTCATCGCGGCTCGCCAACGCCGGGCGCGCCGGTCATCCCATTCGGATCGGGCAATCATTGCGCGATGTTTCACGAGGGTTATCTCGAAATCGTCGGCCTGATCGATCCGACGATTTTCAGCAACGTCAAGCCGCTGGTCGCGCGTTATGAAGGTGCGCACATCGTCGCGTTTGGCGTCGAATCGGCGGATGCAACCCACCGCGAGCTCGCTGGCCGCGGCATACCGATAGAGCCCGCGCGCCAGTTGGAGCGTGACGCCGCTTACGGGCCACAGAACAATGAGCAGAGGCGCGCGGCGTTTCTCAACATGTATTTCGCTCAGGACGTCTATCCGGAAGCGCGCCTGCTCTACATCGAGCACCTGACGCGCGACGTCTTGTGGCAACCGCATTTGCTCGATCATCCGAACGGCGTGGTCGCGCTCACCGATGTATTCCTGTGCGTGCCGGACGCACGCGCGGCCGCGGATAAATACTCCGCCCTGTTCGGCCGGCCCGCAGAACCCGTCGCGCCGGGAGAATGGCGCATCGCGCTGGCGCATGGCCGGGTGTGGGTCGCCGCGCCGGACGCGTGGGCACGCCGTTCGCAGGGCGCCGCCGCACCCGCGTTGCCGAGCCCGGCCGGGATCGGCTTCAAAGTAAAAAATCTGGCCTCCACGCGGGCGCTGCTCGCGGGTAACGGCGTCGAGATTGGCGAAGGCGCGGACGGCGGTCTCTGGATCGCTCCCGAACACGCGTGCGGCGCCGCGATTTACTTTTCCGAACGTTAGTTAGGGCGCGCAGATGAAAGCAGCAGTGATATATGAGCACGGCGGCGCCGGCTCGATCAAAGTCGAAACGAACTTTCCCGATCCCGCGCCGGGGCCTGACGACGTGATCGTGCGCGTGCGCGCGACCTCGCTCAATTATCACGACCTCTTTACGCGGCGCGGCATGCCGGGAATCAAGGTCCCGATGCCGTGCATCATGGGCATTGACTTCGCCGGCGAAATCGTCGAGATCGGCGCTGCAATCAAGGATTGGAAGAAAGGCGACCGGGTGCTGATCGACCCGATGGACAGAGTCAACCACGGCGGGCTGATCGGCGAGATGTCGCACGGCGGATTGGCCGAACTGTGCAAAGTTCCGGCGCATCATCTCGTCGCGCTCCCGGACGGCATCACGTATGAAGATGCGGCCTGCCTGCCGGTCGCCTACGGCACGGCGCTGCGCATGATGTATTCGATCGGCCGCGTGAAAGCAGGCGAAAAAGTGCTGATCCTCGGCGCGTCGGGCGGCGTCGGCAGCTGCTGCGTGCAGCTCGCGAAGCTCGCAGGCTGCGAAGTCATCGCGTGCTCGTCGAGTGCGTCCAAGCTCGAACGGCTAAAAACGTTGGGCGCCGATCACCTGCTTGATTACTCGCAGCACAAGCTGACCGACTGGGTATTCGAGAAATTCGGCAAGCCGCACCGGCGCAAATTCACGCAAGGGGTCGACGTCGTGGTCAACTTCACCGGCGGCGACACCTGGGTGCCGTCATTGCGCATCCTGCACCGGCAGGGCAAGCTTCTCACTTGCGGCGCGACCGCCGGCTTCGACCCTAAGGAAGATATCCGCTACATCTGGACTTACGAACTGCAGGTGCTGGGGTCCAATGGCTGGATGCGCGAAGACATTACGCAGCTGTTCGAGCTGGTAGCAAGCAGCAAGCTGAAGCCGGTGATCGACCGCACGTTCGCGCTCGCGGATGTCAACGACGCGTTCGATCTGCTCGAGCAACGCGCGGTATTCGGGAAGGTGGTGGTGCTGCCATGAGCGAAATTATTCCTGAGCGACTGGACGCCGGCGGGCTCGCCGCGCTGTTTGCCGCTTCGCCCTTCATGCGCACGCTGCATCTCGAAGTGCTGACCATGGATTACGCCAAGTCCGAACTCTCCGTGCGCATGCCGCTGCGGCCGGAATTCGAGCGGCGTGTGGGCACCAAACAATTTCATGGCGGCGCGATCGCTGCGCTGATCGACGTGACCGGCGACTTTGCGCTCGGCATGATGCTGGGCGGCGGCGTGCCCACGATCAACCTGCGCATCGATTACCTGAAGCCGGCGGTCGGCGATGCGCTGACCGCGGTCGCGCGCGTGCGCCGCTCGGGCAAGACCGTGGCGGTGGTGGACATCGACGTGATGGACGAAAAGGGCAGCGTGGTGGCGCTGGGCCGCGGCACTTACTATCCGCAGCGCGGCTGACTCGCGAAGCCTATCGAAAACCGGACGACGGGACGACAACTTGATCAAACGCCTCGCACTTGCATTGTTCCTTGCGGCCTTCCCTGCAATCGTCAACGGCGCCTATCCGGAGCGCCCGATCCGGCTGCTCGTGCCGTCATCGGCGGGCAGCGGCCCGGACACCGTCGCGCGCATCCTCGCGACGCGGCTGAGCATTATCTTTGGCCAGCAAATCGTGGCCGACAATCGCGCCGGCGCGAACGGCGTGCTTGCAACCGAAACGGTGGCACGCGCGGCGCCGGATGGTTACACGCTGTTGATGACGTCCGGCGGACATACGAGCAACCCGCACATTTACCGCAAGCTGCCGTACGACACGCTCGCCGACTTCACGCCGATCACCTGCTTCGTCACCACCGGCGGCCTGGTCGTCGTGTCTACGCCGACGTTCGCCGCGCGCACGATACCGCA
>JBKJMN010000140.1:0-2554 GCA_046596405.1 Burkholderiales bacterium | reverse complement strand
GCAAGATAAAATCTTCGAGCAGCGTCGGACCGCGCAGACCCGCTTTGAGCGAATTCTGGTTGTCCGCGATCGGCACGCCCTGATTGGTCGTCATTACTCGATTGGCCGAATCTACGCGCACACGATCGAGCGGACCGTTGCCGGGATTGAAACTCATCGGCGGCTTACCGGTGCCGACTTTTTCCGACGCGTTGGATTCCGACAGCGTGCTCGCGCCTACACTCGGGTGCGGCAAGTCAACGGTTTGCCCCGCCACCGGCTCGCTTGCGGCCGTGCCATATTCGGATGACTTGGAGGCGTTATAGGGCATGGACGCCGCTACCGTTTCGGTTCCTGCGGCTTTGGCAGTTGCAGCATCAGAGATCTCGCGATGGCCCTTCTTGTGGGACGGGCCGCTGACGGTGGAGCGTGCCGACGTCCTCGCGCTGGCTATGGAAGAATTCGGCGCCGGAGGCGCGGGCTTGAATTTTGCTGGTTTTTTCTTTTGTGCCATGCGTGGACCTCGGGTTCGTAAAAAGCTAAAAAATTGAAGGGGTCATCATCATTTGGAATGAGAGCGCTATTTAATCTTTCTACCTCATGGCTCGATATAGGTGCGAGCGCCGTACGATTGAAGGAAAGTTCTTACAAGTGCTTTTGGCTAATCCGATCGACGAGGGACCCGGGTCGGCGCAACATTTGATCGCGTCAGCGCAATCGTTCGCAATGAAATATTCGGGCGCGCGAGGGCGGCGCAACTTTGCCCGGATGACGCGCGACGACGACCGCGCTTTTTTAAGCTCACCGATCGGCCAAGCCGACCCGTGGCGCGAACGGTAAGGGGGACATTCCGCGCCCAGACCAGGTCGCGCCGTGTAAGACGATTCCTACGTGAGATAAGAACCGGGTTAATTGCGTAACTTTTACGTGCTGGTGTTGCGCTATACCGGGCCACGGCTTACTATGGCCGTGCATCACCAAGGGAGCCGGGTTAGGGCTTCACCCGCGTGGGGAGCGCAGGGGCTCTCCACGCGGTTCTTCCAAAGCGCCGCAGTTTCGATCACGATGCCACCGTTGTAGATGCGGCCGTTTCCCGCACCAACGCCCGCCTACGCATACCGGACGCCCATCCCGGGTCTAATTTCCCCACCGCGCAATCTCCGCCTCGACGGCGATGAACAGGGCTGTCCTGGACAATTGTTTCGTCGATCGAGCGGGCGCTGAGGCCTAGCTCAAGTAATACGAGTCGCGCAATGCCGATCCGCGCGGGAAACCGCTTCTGGGCGGTTGCGTATACGCGCCCCGCTTCCGCATAGTTCTCATACCGGGCCGCGCCGGGCATCAAAAAGGCAGACCGGCTGCCGCGCTCACAACGCTCCATGCGCGAGCTATCCAATTCGTTTAAAGTTCGGCATTTCAGCCGAAAGGCAGCGCCGCCACATGAAACCCGACTGGACTGCGTTACGCAACGAATTCCCGATGCTCAAGAACTGGACGTATCTCGACGTCGCGCGCAAAACGTCGCCGCCGCGCTGCCAGGAGCGCGCGCTGCTGGAATACACCCGCGACATATACGAGAACGCCGGTGCCGACGCCTGGTCGGCGGTTAACGTCGCCGAAACGCGCTCGCTGCTGGCCCAGCTCCTCGGCGCCAAACCATCGGAAATTGCATTCACGAAGAACACGACCGAGGGGCTCAACATCGCCGCCCACGGGTTCGACCTCAAGCGCGGCGACAACATCGTGCTCACCAATCTCGAGCATGTCGCCAACATCTGGGTGTGGAAGCATTGGGAGGCCAAGGGCGTCGAGATCCGCTATGCCGAACATCGCGACGGCAGGCTGCCGCTGGATGCGTTCGTCGCCAAAATGGATGCGCGCACGCGCATCGTCTCGACCGCCTATGTAACGTACGGCAGCGGATACCGCGTCAATCTGCCCGCGCTGGGCAAGGTGTGCCGCGAGCGCAATATCCGGCTGGTCGCCGACGGCGTGCAGGCTGCGGGCATCCTCGCGACACCGCTGTCCGAATTGGGCGCAGACATCGTCGCGATCGGCGGCCACAAGGGTCTCTTCGGCCTGACCGGCAGCGGACTCGTGTACTGCCGCGAGGAGCTGGTCAACGAACTCAAGACGCCGTTCATCAAGGCGCCCGTGGCCGCCGGATCGGCTTCCGCGCAAGCCAACGTAAACAGCCAGTTCGACTACGTGCGTGTCGCGCACCGTTTCGAGGGCGGCAATCCCAATTTCCTCGGTGTGCGCGCGCTGCGGCACGGCGCGGAATTCCTGCAATCGATCGGGCTCGAGCACATCGAGCAGCGCGTGCGCGAGCTATCCGCCGCATGCCTGAAACTCGTCAGGGCCGCCGGGCTGAAAACCCAGACGCCCGACGAATGGGAAGAGCGCGCCCAGATCGTCAACCTCGTGGTGGCGGACGCCAACGCGCTGATGGAGCGCTTGCGTGATAAGCACCGCGTCATCGTCAACGTAAAGGACGATATGTTGAGATTGTCGATGTCCTTCTGCAATAACGAAGAAGACCTCGATAAGGCCATACACGCGATCAAGCGCGAAC
>JBKJMN010000193.1:0-4411 GCA_046596405.1 Burkholderiales bacterium | reverse complement strand
TTCGCGAAGCGTTGAGCCTTGTCGCCGGATACGAAGTCCGGCGGCACCGGTACGGAAAATCAGCGGAAAATCAGGATGCCTACGATAAACCAGCTCGTACGGAAGGGCCGCGAGCCCGCCGTGTCGAAAAGCAAGGTGCCGGCGCTCCAGCAGAGCCCGCAGAAACGTGGCGTCTGTACGCGCGTTTACACGACGACGCCGAAGAAGCCGAATTCCGCGCTGCGGAAGGTGGCGAAGGTGCGGCTCACCAATGGGTTTGAGGTGATCAGCTACATCGGCGGCGAAGGCCATAACCTGCAGGAGCACTCGGTGGTGCTGATTCGCGGCGGCCGGGTCAAAGACTTGCCGGGCGTGCGCTACCACGTCGTGCGCGGCAGCCTCGACACCGCGGGCGTCAAGGACCGCAAGCAAAGCCGCTCCAAGTACGGCGCCAAGCGGCCGAAAGCCGCATAGCGCCAACGCGCCGAATTAACGAAGACGCGTAGCCGAATTAACGAAGATAACGAAGACGCGCAGCCGAATTAACGAAGACGCGCAGCGTCTAGGGCCCGAAAGACGCAAAAGGATAGGAAAGAACATGCCACGTCGTAGAGAGATACCGAAACGCGAGATCCTGCCGGATCCGAAATACTCGAGCGTTGATGTCGCCAAGTTCGTCAACGTGCTGATGCAGGCCGGCAAAAAGTCGATAGCCGAGGGCATCATTTACAGCGCGCTCGAGCAGATCAAGAAGAAGACCACCAAGGATCCGCTGGAAGTCTTCACGACGGCGGTCAACAACGTGAAGCCGATGGTCGAAGTGAAAAGCCGCCGGGTCGGCGGTGCGAACTACCAGGTGCCGGTCGAAGTGCGTCCGATTCGCCGCACTGCGCTCGCCATGCGCTGGTTGCGCGACGCGGCGCGTAGCCGCGGTGAAAAATCCATGGGCGCGCGTCTGGCGGGCGAACTTGCCGAGGCGGCCGAAGGCCGCGGCGGCGCCATGAAAAAGCGTGAAGAAGTGCACCGCATGGCGGAAGCCAACAAAGCGTTCTCGCATTACCGGTTTTAACCCGGCGATTTTGATCCAGGATACGTTGAAAGTTATTTAAAGTGCCACGCAAGACCCCCATCGAGCGTTATCGCAATATCGGCATCAGTGCGCACATTGATGCGGGTAAAACGACGACCACCGAGCGCGTGCTGTTCTACACCGGGGTTTCGCACAAGATTGGTGAAGTACATGACGGCACTGCCGTGATGGACTGGATGGAGCAGGAGCAGGAGCGCGGCATTACGATTACGTCCGCGGCGACGACGTGCTTTTGGAAGGGCATGGACAACAACTATCCCGAGCACCGCATCAACATCATCGACACGCCGGGCCACGTCGACTTCACGATTGAAGTCGAGCGCAGCCTGCGCGTGCTGGACGGCGCGTGCATGGTCTATTGCGCGGTCGGTGGCGTGCAGCCGCAGTCCGAAACGGTGTGGCGCCAGGCCGTCAAGTACGGCGTGCCGCGGCTCGCGTTCGTCAACAAGATGGACCGCCAGGGCGCGGATTTCTTCAAAGTTTTCGAGCAGATGAAGGCGCGCCTTAAAGCCAATCCGGTGCCGATCCAGATTCCGATCGGTTCGGAGGAGAAATTCGAAGGCGTTATCGACCTCGTGCGCATGCAGGCGATTTACTGGGACGAGTCAACTCAGGGCATGAAGTACGAGTTGCGCGATATTCCCGCCAATCTCAAGGGCCAGGCGCAGGAATGGCACGACAAGATGGTTGAGAGCGCAGCCGAAGCAAACGAACAATTGATGAACAAGTACATCGAGTCAGGCGGCCTGTCGGACGAGGAAGTGAAGTTCGGCTTGCGAACGCGCACGATTAATAACGAGATCGTGCCGATGCTGTGCGGCTCGGCGTTCAAGAACAAGGGCGTGCAGGCGATGCTTGACGGCGTCATCGACTATCTGCCCGCGCCGGTCGACATTCCGCCGGTCAAGGGCGTTGACGACAGCGACCAACCGGTCGAGCGCAGAGCGAACGACGAAGAGCCGTTTGCGGGCCTCGCGTTCAAGATCGCGACCGACCCTTATGTCGGCCAATTGATATTCTTCCGCGTCTATTCGGGCGTCATCAATTCGGGCGATACGATCTACAACCCGATCAAGGGCCGCAAGGAGCGCATCGGTCGTCTGCTGCAGATGCACGCGAACACGCGTGAAGAGATCAAGGAAGTGCGTGCCGGCGACATAGCAGCCGCAGTTGGCCTCAAAGAGGCGACGACCGGCGAGACGCTGTGCGATCCGAACAAAATTATCATTCTCGAACGCATGATATTTCCGGAGCCGGTCATTTCGCAGGCGGTTGAGCCGAAAACGAAACCCGACCAGGAAAAGATGGGCATTGCGCTGAATCGTCTCGCGCAAGAAGACCCGTCGTTCCGTGTGCGCAGCGATGAAGAATCGGGCCAGACGATCATTGCGGGTATGGGCGAGCTGCACCTCGAAATTATCGTTGACCGCATGCGGCGCGAGTTCGGCGTCGAAGCGTCGGTGGGCAAGCCGCAGGTCGCTTATCGCGAGACCATCAAGAAGGCCTGCGACAAAGTCGAAGGCAAGTTCATCAAGCAGTCGGGCGGCCGCGGCCAGTATGGTCACGTCGTACTCAAAGTTGAGCCGCAGGTAGCGGGCAAGGGCTTTGAATTCGTCGATGCGATCAAGGGCGGTTCGGTGCCGCGCGAATATATACCCGCGGTCGAGAAGGGCCTGATCGACACGCTGCCCGCGGGCGTGCTCGCCGGCTTCCCCGTGGTCGACGTCAAGGTCACGCTGTTCGACGGTTCGTATCACGAAGTCGACTCGAACGAAAACGCGTTCAAAATGGCCGCCTCGATGGCGTTCAAGGAAGGCATGCGCCGCGCGAGTCCGACCATCCTCGAGCCGATGATGGCGGTCGAAGTTGAAACGCCGCCGGACTTCATGGGTAACGTGGTCGGCGACTTGTCGTCGCGTCGCGGCATCATTCAGGGCATGGACGAAATCGCGGGCGTCAAGGTCATCAAGGCCGAAGTGCCGCTCGCGGAGATGTTCGGTTACTCGACGGCGCTGCGCTCGGCAACGCAGGGCCGCGCGACCTACACGATGGAATTCAAGCACTACACGGAAGCGCCGAAAAACATCGCTGACGGCATTATCAATCGCGACAGCCCCGACAAGGGCTCTAAAAAGTAACAAGGAACCGATATGGCAAAAGGCAAATTTGAGCGCACGAAGCCGCACGTTAACGTGGGGACGATAGGGCACGTTGACCACGGCAAGACGCCGCTGACGGCGGCGATGACGCATGTGTTATCGAAGAAGTATGGCGGTGAGGCGAAGAATTACGATCAGATCGACGCGGCGCCGGAGGAGAAGGCCCGCGGGATCACGATCAACACCGCACATGTGGAGTATGAGACGGCAAAGCGCCACTACGCGCACGTCGACTGCCCGGGCCATGCCGACTACATCAAGAACATGATCACGGGTGCGGCGCAGATGGACGGGGCGATACTCGTGGTGAGTGCGGCGGACGGCCCGATGCCGCAGACGCGCGAGCACATCCTGCTGGCGCGCCAGGTGGGTGTTCCGTACATCGTCGTGTTCATGAACAAAGCGGACATGGTCGACGACAAGGAATTGCTGGAACTGGTGGAAGTGGAAGTGCGCGAATTGCTGTCGAAGTATGAATTTCCAGGCGACAAGACCCCGATCATCATCGGTTCGGCGTTGAAGGCGCTGGAAGGCGACACGAGCGACATGGGCGAAGGCGCGATATTCAAGCTGGCCGAAGCGCTGGACTCCTTCATTCCGGAGCCCAAGCGGGCGCTGGACGGACCGTTCCTGATGCCGGTGGAAGACGTGTTCTCGATCTCGGGCCGGGGGACAGTGGTGACCGGGCGGGTAGAGCGCGGGATCGTGAAGGTTGGGGAAGAAATCGAGATCGTGGGCTTGAAGGCGACGATCAAGACGGTGTGCACGGGGGTTGAAATGTTCAGGAAGTTGCTGGACCAGGGTCAGGCGGGCGACAACGTGGGGGTGCTCTTGAGGGGCACGAAGCGTGAAGAGGTCGAGCGCGGGCAGGTGCTGGCGAAGCCGGGCAGCATTACGCCGCACACCAAGTTCACCGCCGAGATCTACGTGTTGAGCAAGGACGAGGGCGGACGTCATACGCCGTTCTTCCAGGGCTATCGCCCGCAGTTCTACTTCCGGACGACGGACGTGACGGGCAACATTGAGTTACCGGCGGGCACGGAAATGGTGATGCCGGGGGACAACATCTCGATCACGGTGGCGCTGATTCAGCCCATCGCGATGGAAGAAGGCTTGCGCTTCGCGATTCGCGAAGGTGGCAAGACCGTCGGCGCCGGCGTCGTCGCTAAAGTCATCGAGTAAA
>JBKJMN010000182.1:0-38096 GCA_046596405.1 Burkholderiales bacterium | reverse complement strand
ATCGAGCATTGGGCGCGCCGCAGCATGGCGGGGCGGCTCGGCACCGCATTTCCGCAGGAAGGCGTGGAATGGTGGATTCAGTACATGGCGCGCACATCGATGGCAAGCGAAGCGGGCTTTGCCGAAACCATTAATTTTTCGGACATTACGGCCGACGTCGCTAAAATCAAATGTCCGATGCTCGTGCTGACTACGAGCGAGAGCGGTCTCGCGTCCGTCGCGCAAACGCGCGCCTGGCAGGAAAACGTCCCGCATTCCGAACTGGTCGTGCTGCCCGGCGATTCGTTTCACGTCGCCGCAACCGACCCCGAGCGCTGCGCGGATGCGCTGCTCGATTTTCTCGCGCGCCATCCGAACACCTAAAGAACTTGTAACCGCGGATAAACGCAGATACACGCAGATGAAAATCACTAGATCCGACAAGAAGGCATATATGAGATTGGCCTTATCTGCGTTTATCTGCGTTCATCTGCGGCTGATGTTTTTCGCCTTGGCAGTCACGGCCGGCGTCGCTACGGCGCAAACCGCTTCGACAGCCTCAGGACAGGCTTATCCGGTCAAACCGATCCGTATCGTAGTGCCGTTTCCGCCCGGCGGCGGCACCGATGTCGTCGCGCGCACCGTCGCGCAGAAAATGCACGAGACGCTGGGCCAGACCGTGATCGTCGACAATCGCGCGGGCGCGAACGGCATCATAGGTGCCGATTTGGTGGCCAAAGCGCCCGCCGACGGCTATACGGTGCTGGTCACGATA
The DNA here is from genome assembly GCA_046596405.1 of Burkholderiales bacterium. Classification (GTDB taxonomy): domain Bacteria; phylum Pseudomonadota; class Gammaproteobacteria; order Burkholderiales; family SG8-41; genus PALSA-1004. The sequence goes on along the minus strand of JBKJMN010000182.1, from coordinate 37,342 downwards.
GCTTCGCATACGATCAATCCGACGCTGTATGCGAAGCTGCCGTACGACACGCTCGCCGACCTGGCGCCGGTGTCGCTGCTCGCTGAATATCCGTTCGTGATCACGGTCCATCCTTCGGTGCCGGCGAAAACGATCAAAGAACTCATCGCGTTCGCGAAGTCGCGTCCGGGCCAGCTATCGTACGCGTCGTCGGGCAACGGCAGCGGGCCGCACCTCGGCATGGAACTCTTCAAGAGCATGGCGGGTATCGACATGGTGCACGTGCCGTACAAAGGCGCGGGGCAGGCGATGACGGATTTGATCTCGGGCCAGGTGCAGGTTTTCCTCAACAATTTTCTCGCCGGCATGTCGATGATCAAGGCCGGCAAGCTGCGCGCGCTCGCGGTCACCAGCCAAAAGCGTTCGCCCGTTGCGCCCGAACTGCCGACCGTCGCCGAATCCGGTGTTCCCGGCTACGTGGTTACCGGCTGGTACGGGATGTTCGTGCCGGCGGCCACGCCAGCGCCGGTCGTCGCGACCTTACATGCCGGCGTCGTCAAGGCGATCAAGTCGAAGGATGTAAGCGACCGCCTGTCCAACGAGGCGGCGGTGATCGTCGGCAGTTCGCCGCGGGAGTTCGCGGAGTTTCTGAAGGCCGAAATTGCGAAATGGGCGGGAGTGATTCGCAAGGCGAAAATACGTCCCGAAGCGCTGTAGGCGGTTCCTGTTAGAGTAAGGCGCGGGGGAAAACATGCTTGCAAGAACTGTTCTGGTCGCCTGGTATCGCGGGCAACTGATGCGGGGTGCGGCGGACGTCGCGCCGGCAATGTTGCTGTTGCGCCTGCTATCGCGGCTGCTTGCGGTCGGCATCTGCGTGTACGTACCTGTGTCGATGGCGCAAACTGCCTACCCGACGAAGCCGATCCGGCTGATCATGCCTTTTCCTGCCGGCGGCGCGAGCGATGTCGTGGCGCGCCTGCTTCTGCAGAAGATGTCAGAAAGCCTCGGGCAGAACATACTCATCGACAATCGCGGCGGCGCGGCCGGCAGCATAGGGACCGACTTCGCTGCGAAAGCACCACCCGACGGCTATACCATCGCGTTCGGCAACATCAGCACGCACGCCATCAATGCGGCGATCTACAAGCTGCCGTTTGCGCCGGACCGCGACTTCGCGCCGATCACGGTGGCTGCGATACTCACCAACATACTGGTGGTTCATCCTTCGATGCCCGCGCGCACGGTGAAGGAGCTGATCAGTCTCGCGAAAGCCCGGCCCGGGCAGCTCGATTACGCCTCGGCGGGGAGCGGCAGTCCGGCGCATCTCGCGGGCGAGATGTTCAAGAGCATGGCGAAGGTGAATCTCAATCACATACCGTTCAAAGGCGGCGCACCGGCCACCGTCGACCTGGTCGCCGGCCACGTGGCCATCATGTTCAATGCGATGCCTGCGGCCATGCCGCATGTGCAAAACGGCAGGCTGCGCGCGCTTGCCGTCACGACGGCAAAGCGCTCACGCGGCGCCCCGGATGTGCCATCCATCGCCGAGGCCGGTGTGCCCGGCTACGACTTCAGCGCGTGGAACGGCTTTCTCGCTCCAGCCGGTACGCCCAGAGAGATCATCACGCGGTTGCGCGACGAAGTGGTGAAGGCGTTGCAGGTCGCGGACGTGAGTGAACGCCTGATCGGCCTGGGTGCGGACCCGGTCGGCAATACGCCCGAGGAATTTGCGGCTATTATCCGCGCCGATCTGGTGCGCATGGCGCGTCTCGTCAAGGAGTCCGGCGCCAAGGCAGATTGACCTGCCTGCGCGGGCCACGTCACATGCGTCAGGCGCCGATCTCCGGGCACTCGATCGGGTGATGCACGCCGTGGGTGAGCTTCATCACCTGTTCGCGCAATTCAGACAGGTAGGAGTCGCGAATCCCGTGCTTGGCCAGGCAGTCCACCGTCTGGTATAGGTAATCCGCGCCCGACCCGAAGCGGCCCTTGGCGGTGGCTAGGGTCTTGACGACGGTTTCGAGCGGCAATTTCCCCGCGTAATGCGCATGCGCGTGGTTGACCACGAAGGCGACCGCGCGCAGTTTCTGGCCGGGCGCGCCAGCCGTGATCCAGCGCGGCGCGTACGAGCCGATCGCCATTTCGCGCCGCCACACCAGCATCAACTCGTGGCGCACCTGGTCCGCGCGGATGCGCAAGGCGACTCCGTTACAGCAGCCGCCAAAATCGAGACCGAGCATGAGACCTGGTTCTTCAATCGAACCGCGGCCGTGGCGCGAGCGCAGGCAAAAGCTGCGATGAAACCCGTGAATGGTGACGTTTTGGCGCTCAGTGTGATGAAAAAGCGGGTTCCAGATCAGCGAGCCGTAGCAGAAGACCCACAAGTCGTGCGCGGGATTCCAGCCGGCGAGGATGCGCTCAAGCGAGGCGTTAAATTCTTCTTCAGGGATCAGCGGCAGGCTGTTGAAGTTTTGCTCTCGGTTCTTCCGCAGAGTGTCGTTTTCCAAGTCTTCGCGAGTCAGCATGCTTTTACAACGTTTAAAATCGGCCTTGGGTTGACGTGAATTTCAACCTCCATTGTGTCTACAACCATCGCCGCATGGAATAGCCGCCCAGCATTGGCCGCTCGAACGCCGCCCGCGCGATCTGCCGGCCCCATTTGAATTCCTTGTAGAGGACAACGAAGCGCCACATATCGCGCAGCACCTTCGCGCGGTCGCGCCACGATAGCGCCATCAGCGCTGCTGGAAAATCCGCCTCGTGCGGGCGGTCGAATGCGATCTTGAGCGGGTTCCACTGGTCGGAGCAGCGCAGCACCTCGGACGCAACCATTTTTCGATACATTTCCTGCACCGGCCGGTTCCTGAGTCGTGCTTCAACTACGGCCTCGCCGCTGATCGCGCCGGAATGCAGCGCGCAGCTCATGCCCTCGCCTATCATGTTCAGAAAACCTGCGGCCTGGCCGGTGATAAGCACGTTGCCTCGGCCAAACACGTAGCGGTTAATCAGCGACGGCCCGAAATTCTCGGCGCAGCCCTCGTCTTCGGTATGCGGCTCCAGCCTGACCGCGTGCTTTTCCGCGAGATAGTTCACGACGGTCGCATGCTTCTGCGCGAAGTTGTCGCCGCGCTTGAATCCGACGCCGACGATCTGGCGGCCGTCGCGCGCGTGGCTCCAGGTGTAGTGGCCGAGTCCGGGATGGAACCAGAAATGAAAGTACTCGGTGTCGAGCGGGCAGTCGATGATGGAGTGAAATTTCTGGCCGACGAAGAACCACGGGATTTGCTTCGGGTAATTCGGATAAATGGCGCGGGTTACGAGCGAGCTCGGGCCGTCGGCGCCGATCACATGACGCGCCCGATACTCGACGGGCTCGCCGTGCTTGCGCGCGTGTACGAGCACATGGTCGCCGTTGTCGGACAGGCCCGCGAACGACGTCTCGTCGTGAATTTCAGCGCCGCTTTGCCTGATCGCCCAGTGATCGGCGTACTTGCGGTGCAAATGCGGCGTGGTGCCGCCGAAGAAATCCATCGACATCGAGACCATCGACGGGAAATGGAACGTGACGCCGCGGCAGGCGGTCGGCTCGTGCAGCGCCTCGCGCGGCAGCGGGCCGAAGTTCTCGAGCAGGAAGCGGTGCCCGCGCGGCGACAGGATGCCGCTGCAGATCTTGTGCCGCGGCAGGGACTTTCTTTCGAGCACGATGGTTTCAAGGCCGGCATCTACGAGGCGCTTGGCAGCCGCCGCCGCGGCGAGGCTGGCGCCGACGATGATGACGTCAACCGCGCGCGTCACGATTGCACTCTATCCGGCAATGGCCCATCGTCTCCGAGTTCCGCCAGATGCAAAATAGGGATCATATAGTCGCGCTCGAAGGTCCGTCGATCGGTTTCGCATTCGACGACGATGCGCGCTACGCGCCGGCCTTTGAGCAGCCAGCGCAATTGCCCGCTGTCGGCGCGCGCTTGCTCGCCGAGGCGTTGCGGCAGATTCAGTGCAGTCGCCGGTATCGCAATCCGCTGCAGATCGAGATTCATGGCGCAGCCGGTGGCGGCACGCAGATCGTCGTAATAGGTGACCAGCTTCGCATGCTCCGCGTGATAGGCGCGCGGCTCGATCACGTACAAATCGCCCGCGCGCAGGCGCTGCCGCACCGTACCGATGCGGCTCAACGCGACGCCGAGGCTGACCAAGCTTTTCTGCGGCAGCCATTCGCGCAGTTGGCGCAACAGCAGGCCGTCGGCCACGACGATGGTCTTGCGCAGGCGCAGCGGCGCCAAAAAGCGTTCGATGCGCTGGGGCGGGATGGCGGCGCCGATCTCCAGCGCGAACGCGATATCGGCGCCGCCGTCGGTCTCGACCGCGACGCCGCACTCGTCGCAATCGCCGCCCAGTAGCCCGCTGACGCGCGCCAGCAAGCCCGGCCGCCATTTGTACGTCGCAGGAGCGAGCAATACGGTAGCGGTCCGCGCGGGACCGAAATTCGGTTGGGGCGATGGCGCCTGCATGTGCGCGTGCAGATTGATTGCGGTCGTGGACTGCGGCAGTGCGCGGCGCAGTTTCAGCAGCATGTCGACCAGGCCGATATTTTCGGGGCACACCGGTTCGCACGCACCGCACAGCGTGCAGGACTCGACCGACGGGGCGATGTCCGCAAGCGTCGCGCCGTGCTGCAGCGCCTTGGCGCGGCCGTGCGGTGTCAGCCGTAAATCGCGCGTACGGTGCCACACCGGGCACACGGGCAGGCACAGGCTGCAACCGCTGCAGGCGGCATGGTCCGGTCTGGCGGCGCGCGCGCCGTGGGTCGAGCCAAACATCAGAAAATCACGTCGCGGTTGAGGATCATCGCCGGATCGGCCGCGCGCTTCATCGCGAGATGGCGGTCGACGAGCTCGTCGCCGAACACGCGCCGGATATAGCCTTTCATCATGCCGCCGAAACGGTAGTAGCTAGCACCCATGTCGACGCCGATATCGTAGATCGCATTCTTGAACGACTGCAAATGGTCGCGGCTGTATACCGCGTCGCCTATCATCGGCTCGAACTCGCACCCGTAGGCCCAGCCTTCGGCGTCCGGCGGAATGCACGACATCTCGTAATGCGGGCGATGGTCGGCGCGCACCTTGATGCCGACGCAATACAGTGTGTAATGCGGGAAATAGCGGCGGCACACTGCGTTGCCGCGCTCGACGGCCTCGACGAACTTAACGGCGGAGGTCGCGATATCCGGAATCACCATCTGCCGGTTGCCCCAGAACTTCCACACCGCGCGCGAAAAAACCACCGTGCGGTCATGCATGACGCCGTCGCGCAGGAATTCGGGACGCCGGAATTCGGGAAAGAGCTCGGTCTTGCGTTTGTACAGATACCACGCTTCGCCGAGCTTCCACGGCCGCAGCGCGTAACGCGGGATCGCGCGGAGCGCGAATCCGAGTTCGCCGTGGCCGCGCAATCGCGTCCGCCACTGCGCAAGAAATGCCGCTTCGCGTTCCGCCGAATCGAATGCGACGAGCAGGTTTACCGCCGAATCCATGATCGTCAGGATGCCGGAATAGTCGCTCGCATCGTTGCGATCGAGCAATTGCAGGTCTTCGACCGCCTTGCGCAGCGACGAATAGTAGAAGTAGTGCATGCGAATCGGCGTGTACGCGCGCACCCTGAGCGTCGCCTCGGTGATCACGCCGAACTGCCCGTAGCCCAGGATCGCGCGCTGAAAGAGGGCGGCGTTCTCGCTATCGGAGCATTCGACGATGTCACCGGTTGGCGTCACGACCTGTAAAGCAATCGCCTGGTCCGCGCTGCAGCCCAGGCGTGGCGAGTTGACGTCGATGCCGCCGACGTTGAGTGAGCCGCCGACGGTCGAAGTCAGATTGAGCGGCGCCGACAGGTAGTCGAGATTCTCGCGGCGCAGTTCCTCCGCGAGGCTGTGCCAGAAGATGCCGGCCTGCGTGCGCACCGTCAGCGCAGCCGCATCAATTTCGATGACGCGGCTCATCCCCGTCATGTCGAGCAGGACGCCGCCGAACGCAACCGACTCGCCTTCGGTGGTGAGGCCGCCGCCGCGCACCGTCACCGGCACGCGATGAATCTGCGCTGCGCGCAGCAGTTGCGCGATCTGGTCGGCGCTGCGCGCGATCACCACGCCATGCGGCAGGCCGTACGCGGTGCCGCCGGCGTCGGTCGAAAATGCGCCGCGCGCGGCGATGCTTTCAAGGATTTCGACGTCTTGCCCCGCGAGCGACGCGACGAACGCATGCCAGTCGGCGCCATGCCAGCGTGCCGGGTTGGTCTGTTGCCGCTTGATGCCTTTTAGCGCGTCGGGGCCGACGGGGCAGTGGCCGAAGGTGCCGCTGATCGCTGTATCCATCGTTATTCCGGGTCTTTTCGCGTCAACCGCAAGCGACCGCTCGGCGGGATTGGATTCCGTCGCATGGTCGTGACGGTGTTTCGGCATAATACTCGAAAAACACGGTCATCCAGACGGGTTGCCAGCGGAGGAGTGCAGGATGTTCACTACTATCATGCAGCGTGCGGTGTTGCTTTCGATGGTTATCGGCGCCGGCGTATTCATAGCCGGCAACAGCGCATACGCACAGGAAAAAACCGTGGTGATACACGGCACCGCGACACCGGGCGGCGGTTTTCCGGTGTACGGCGATGCGTTTGCCGCGACCATCAACGAGACCGACGCCACGCTGTCGGTGCAGCCGAAGAACACCAAGGGCAGCACCGAAAACGTGCCGCTGCTCGAAGCCGGCAGCCTCGACACCGGACAAGTGACGGGCGAGGTTACCTACGAGGCGATCAACGGCATCGGCCGCGCGCCCGCGAACCTGAAAATCCTGAGCGCGATGTACTCCAATACCGGCATGTTCATCGTGCGCGCCGACAGTCCGTACAAGACCATCGCCGACTTGAAAGGCAAACCGATCGCATGGGGCGCTGCCGGCTCGGGCTTCGTCGTGCTTGCGCGCTACGCGATGGAAGGCCTCGGGCTCGACATGAACAAGGATTTCCAGGGCATCTATCTGGAAAAAGCGGCGGATGGGCCGGCGATGGTCCTCGACGGGCGCGTCGCGGCGCTGTGGGGCGGCGGCGTCGGCTGGCCGGGCTTCGTCGCGGTCGCAAAAAGTCCAGCGGGCGCGCGCTTCATCGCTCCGGGTGCGGATGAAGTCAAGCGTATCCTCGCCAAACATTCGTTCATCAAGCCGCTCACGCTGCCGGCCGGGAGCTACCCGGGGCAGGATGCGGCGGTTAACACGGTGGGCTCGTGGGCCTTCGTGCTGGCGCGACCGGGCCTGTCCGACGACGTCGCTTATCGCCTCGTGCGCGCGCTGCACAAAGGCGAGGCCGCGATCGGCAAGCGTCTCGACCAGGCGCGGGAATCGACGATGGCGAACACGCTCGCCGCCGCACCCCGCGTCGACCTGCTGCACCCGGGCACGCAGCGCTACCTGCGTGAAATCGGCTTGCTGAAATGAACGCCTGTTCGGGAGGACATATGAAGACACGCATTGCATTTGCCGGCATTTCGTTTGTATTTGCCGCGGCTGTCGCCGCACAGGGATACCCGTCCAAGCCGGTTCGCATCATCGTGCCATTCGCACCCGGCGGCGCAGTGGACATCAGCGCGCGGTCGATTGCGCCGGGACTGACCGAGCAGCTCGGGCAGACCTTCATCGTCGATAACCGCGCCGGCGCGGGCGGCATTATCGGTGCCGATCTCGTCGCCAAGAGCGCGCCCGACGGTTACACGCTGTTGATGGGCTCGAACAGCACGGTCAGCGTCGCGCCCAGCCTCTACCCAAAGAATCCCTATCACCCGGTGCGCGACTTCGCGCCGGTCTCGCTCGTCGCCACCATGCCGTTCGTGCTCGACGTGCATCCGTCGGTGCCGGTGCGGACGGTCAAGGACCTGATCGCGCTTGCGAAGTCCAAACCCGGCCACCTGTCGATGGCATCCGGCGGCACCGGCAGTTCCAACCAATTGGTTGGCGAACTCTTCCAGTTGCTGACGGGCGCCAAGTTCACCCACGTGCCGTACAAGGGCGCGGCACCGGCGGGCATCGACCTGATAGCGGGGCAGGTCGACCTGCTGTTCGATCAGCTGGCGTCGTCGGCGAATTACATCAAGTCGGGCAAGCTGCGCGCAGTGGCGGTGACTTCGAAAGCGCGCGCTTCAGTCATTCCGGAAGTGCCGACGATGCTCGAGTCCGGTGTGCAGAACTTCGAGGCGACCAATATCACCGGCCTGCTGGTTCCGGCGGGTACATCCGCCGACGTCGTCGCCCGCCTGCACGCGGCGGTCGTCAAGGCGCTGAGTGCGGGGCCGGTCAGGGAGCGCTTCGCCGGCATCGGCGTCGAGGCCGTGGGCAGTACGCCCGAGCAGTTCTCCGCCTATATCAAGGAAGATTTCGCGCGCTGGACCCGGGTGGTGAAGGACGCGAATATCAAAGTCGATTAGACGTGGCGCGCATTGGGTGCGCGCATGCTTGACCGATCATGGCTGTCAGGAAAAACCGTATAGGCGCGCCGGATTGTCTACGAGTACCTGCTGGCGCAGGTCGGCATCAGGAATCCACGCTGCCAGGATGTCGCATAAATCTCCGTCGTTCGGCATCGGACCTTTGACCATCACGTGTGGCCAGTCGCTGCCCCACACTACCTGCGCGGGTGCTGCATTGAGTAGCGCGTGCGCGTAATGGTTGGTGTCGGCGTGCGGCAGCGGCTCCGCCGAGATCCGATACGGCCCGGTAAGCTTCGCCCATGCGCGGCCGGCCTGCATCATGCGCAGCAACGCGTGGAATCCCGGATTGTCGGGCCCGTGGTCCGTTTTCATATAGCCCAGATGCCCGTAGACGGTTTCGACCGGAAAATCCGCGAGCATGCGGTCGAGATCGGGAAACTCGTCGACGTGCATCAGAAATTCCATATGCCAGCCGAGGGGCTTGATCCTGGCCGCAAGTTGCGTGAGGGCCTCGAGCGGCAGCGTGCCGGCCTTGCGGTCCTTGACGTCGACAATGTTCACGCGTACGCCGCGCACCCCTGCTTCATGCAGGCGCTTCAATTCGTCGCCGTCGACATCATCCGCAATCACTGCGACGCCGCGCAGGCGTGCAGGATCGGCTTTCATTGCATCGAGCATCGCGCTGTTGTCGGTGCCGTAGACGCTGGGCTGCACCAGCACTGCGCGCTCGACGCCGAGTGTCGTCAGCATTTTCCGGTAGTCGGACAGTAGCGCATCCGGCGGCGTATAGATGCGGTCCTTGAAATATTCGTAGCGCGCCGCGGGCCCGCATACATGCGCGTGACAATCGGTGGCGTTGTGCGGCAGCTTGAGCTTGGGCGCGCGCGTGTTGGCGTCGAATGCGACGCATAACGGCGCGGCGTTTGGTTGGGCGGGGGAACTCATGGTTTAATCTCGGCTCGAAAGACGGGGCAGACGAAGTTTAGCAGTTAGCGCCGCGCGCGTTCCAGAGCAAACCAATCGCCGCCAGAGCTTCGGCAATGCGTCGATCAAAAAACGAGGAGACTATGGCTGCACAAAATTTGATTTTACGCCGGCTCATGCTGGCGGGTGCAGCGCTCGCTGCATCATCGACGGTGATAGGTGCGCACGCGTGGGCGCAGGCCGGCTACCCGCAACGTCCGGTGCGCATGGTAGTGCCATTCGCGCCCGGCGGCGCCTCGGATTTCGTCGGCCGCATCATGCAAGCCAAGATGAGCGAGGAACTCGGTCAGCAGCTCGTGATCGACAATCGCACCGGCGCGGCGGGCAATATCGGGGTCGAAGTCGCCGCGCGCGCGAATCCCGACGGCTACACGGTTCTGCTCGGCAATGTCGGCACGATGGCGATCAACCCGGGTCTTTATCTCAAGTTTCCGATCAAGCCCGCGACCGATCTGATCGGCATCACGCAAGTGGTCGACGTGCCAGGGTCGCTGGTCGTGCATCCGTCGCTGCCGGTCAACAACGTCAAGGAGCTGATCGAATACGCGAAGGCCAACCAGGGCAAGTTGAACTTCGGCTCGCCGGGCACCGGCAGTGCCAATCAGCTCGAAATGGAAGCTTTCATGCGCGCGACGGGCATCAAGATGACGCACGTGCCGTACAAAGGCGGCGCCGGGCCGGCCGCCATCGCGCTGCTCGGCAACGAGGTGCAGCTCATGTTCGTCACGTTGTCCTCGTCGATCACGTTTGTGAAACAGGGGCGCATGCGCGCACTCGGTATTGTCGCGCCCAAGCGGGTCGCCGCCATCGCCGACGTGCCCACCATGGCGGAAGCAGGGTTCACGAGCATGACGGTCGGGTCGTGGCAGGGAGTATTCGTGCCCAAGGGCGCGCCGGCGGAAGTCATCAGGAAGCTCTACGCGGTCGTGGTCCGTGTCATGGAGGACGCGAACGTCAAAAAGCGGCTGGCTGACGGCGGCGTCGAGGTTGTGCTCAGCCGTTCGCCCCAGGCATTCGGCGAGTTTGTGAAAGCCGAGAACGCACGGTGGGGGAAGGTCATCAAAGACGCCGGTATAGTGGCCGAGTAACGAAGGTCGATCGAGACTGAAAGGACAGCACAGCATGGCATTTCATCGGTTTGAAAATATCGAAAGCAATTTCCTCACCCCGCATCTGTCGAGTGCGCGCGGGCCGGTGATCGAGGGCAAGTACATGTACTTCTGCCTCGTGCACAAGACCGCGGGGACCGGCTCGGAGTTGCACTACCATCCAAACGAGTTGTTGATTTTTCCGGTGCGCGGCAAAATCAATGCGATTGTTGGCAAGGACCGGCGTATCGCTCCGACCGGCACGTTCGTCCATGCGCCGGCGTACGCGCGGCATTCGATGAAAGCAACCGAGGACGGCGATTGTTCCTATCTTTATATCAAGGACAAGACATGGACGGTGGTCGGACTCGCCGAAGACGAGGCGGTGCCCGATAAGGCGATGACCGTCGCCGAAGTGAACAAAAAATACAACGTCGGCGACCGCGACAAGCATCAGAAAGCGCAGGGCCAGTCGCAGGCGGTGATCGAGGGCGTCAAACTTTGCTATTACCCGGTCATCGACGCATTCGACGCGCCCGCCGTATCGGCACGGCGCGCGAATTGCATCGAAGGCGAGCGCCTCGCTTTCGGATATTTCGAGGCGCCGGCTGGCAGAACGGATGCAGAGCAGGCGGCAGCGCACGAGACGTTCCTGTACGTTCTGCATGGTGAAGTCGCGGCGGAAAGTGGCGGCGCAAAGAAGTCGCTCAAGGCCGGCGACATCCTGCAGGTTGCGCGCGGCGACCCGTACGCGGTCGAGGTTAAATCGCCGTTCGCGCGCTATGTCACGGTGCGTTCGACGCCCTATCTGGAAAATCTGATCGACTCGATGACGCCCGCGCAGGCGGAACAGGCGCGCATCAGCATGAAAGCGAACTGATCGCGTAATGAAGACGCTAGAAGAATGAACCGCAAAGGACGCAAAGGACGCGAAGGAATTCCAAGGCGGACCAAAGGGCGGATGTCTCGATTGCGACATTCACGTGTGCATGGCCAACAGGACGAGAAATAATATTATGTTGAAGTTTCCCTTTGCGTCCTTCGCGTCCTTTGCGGTGAACGTCGTTGCCGTTACCGGTGTTTTAGTCGCAGGAGTTGCCGGCGCGCAAGGCTGGGTTCCGCAGCGCAACGTCGAAGTCATCGTTCCGGCCACCGCCGGGGGCTCGCTCGATACGACCGGGCGCATGGTCACGCGGCTGTGGGGAGACCTGAAGCTGCTGCCGGTGCCAAGCACGATTTCGAATCGCGCGGGCGGCGGTCATGCGGTGGCCTATAACTATCTTGCGCAACGACCGGGCGATCCGCATTTTCTGGCCGTAACCTCGATGACGCTGCTGGCGAGCCACATCAACGGGCATATTCCCCAGACCTATACGGACTTTACGCCGCTCGCGGTGCTGCTCACCGAGTACATCGCGATTGCCGTGCGTGCCGATTCGCCGCTGAAAACCGGCAAGGATTTCGTCGAAGCAATGCGCAAGATGCCGGGATCGTTGAGTCTTGCGATCAGCAGTGCGCCGGGCGGCACGCATCATATTTCGTTCGGCCTGCCACTGCTGGGGGCCGGCGTGGACACCGGCAAGGTGAAATTCGTCGCGTTCAATTCGTCGGCCGAAGCCGTGACGGCACTGCTCGGCGGGCACGTGGACGTGGTTTCGGCCGGCACCGGCAACATCGCGCCGTTCGTGGCGAGCGGCAAACTGCGCGCGCTGGCTGTAAGTTCGGCAAAACGCGTGTCCGGCGCGCTGGCGACAGCGCCGACCTGGCCCGAACTCGGTTACCGGGGCGTACTGGAAAACTGGCGGGGCATCATCGGTGCAAAAAACATTACAAGCGAGCAAGCTGCGTTCTGGGAGAGCGTGTTCCGGCGCATTACCAGCAGCGATGAATTTCGCAATTATGCAGAACAGAACCAATGGGAGGCCACGTTTCGCGGCGGGGAAAATTCGCGCAAGTTCATGGCCGAACAATATGAGGAGCTCAAAAGCGTGATGACCTACTTGGGGCTGGCCAAAAAACCCTGAGCCGCCCTTGCGAGGTCCAAACGGTGCCGCACCTTTTCACCCGACACCGCCTCAGCAGATTGAATTTACGGCGATTATGACGACGGCAACACCTTCATGCCCGTGGCATTACGTGTGTAGGAGTTTTCCTGCAAACGAATAGGTGTTTTTAACCTGTTCGCAGGGGGCGGATGTGGGAGAATACGCATTCCTCAAACCGCGTTTTGTGTTCGCGGGTCAGTTCCTATAACAACCTCGACAGGAGTGGAGCAATGAAATATACAACGATATTCGCAGTACTCGTGGGCGTGCTGGGTTTGAGCGCGTGCGAAAAAACTACTGTAACCCCGGTGCCGGTGCCCTCGTCGCCGCCCGCCGTTGTCGTCCCGGGTCCGGCCGGCCCGGCAGGCCCGCAAGGCTCGAGCGGCCCCGAAGGCGCGCCCGGCAAATCGTCCACCAGCACTGTGATAGTGACCCCGCCGCCTGCTTCGCCTTCGAGCTCGTCGTCAACCACGTCGAGCACTACGATCGAGACCACGAAGTCGATGGACAAAAAGTAACGCGCGGCGCTCGCGCCGCAGTCCAGCAGTTAATAATTGCGCCGACCGCGAAAGCGGTCGGCGCAATTACTTGTGGGAGTTCTGAAGCCGGCCATCACTAGCGTGACCGTCGATGGCGACGATTTGCTGCGCGACGATAGGGCTCCGCGATGGAGTGCGGCCATATGAAAAACCGTAACGCGGCGATGTTAGCGCACCTTCAGCGCGGGACCGCCAATTTCGCGATGGGCGCTTTCGATACCGAAATCTTGCCGATGAACGGGCGATCGACGGCGAGCACGGAAAACCACATGATGCCGATCACTGCGCTCAGCAACGTCGTCGTGATGCGGGCCGTGGCTGGCACATGGGCGAGCAACATCGCGGAGAAAATCAGCACGGAGAGCGCCGACAGGATGACGGACAGCCATACCTCGTCGGGTATGAAATCGACCGCGGCCATCAGGCGGTTCTGGCGCGCGACCTCGATTTCCTGCAGCGCGCTGCCGAGCGCCGAGCGTAGCGAGACGCTTTGTGCGGGCCAGCCAAAAATCACCATCCGGTGCATTTCATCGAGGATCCGGCGGGCATTGGGGTCTTCAGCGCCGTCGGACATCGATTCCCATTCATGCTCGGTGACCGCTTTGGCGTAGGCGGCGATGGCAGGACGCCACTCGGGATTCGCTTTTTCATCCACGAGCTTGGACGCGAAACTGAGCGCGCGCGCTTCCTGCAGCACGGATTGATGGGCCGATCCCAAATCCTTCCATACGCTGTTCGTCAACAGCGCGCACAAAATGACCTGACCGGCCATCAGCGCGCCGCACAGCGCCGGCGGCAAAGCGAGAAATGCCCGTTTGAGCTTCGCATTCGCGCAGCGATTGACGAGCGCGATGAGCAGCCAGCCCACGGCGGTGACCGTGAACATGATCGTCAGCGCCATCGCGACGATCGGCAGACTTTGTACGAAATGGATTGCGGCGCTCATCTAAGCGTGCGATTTTGCGCCTATGGCGGAGACGGGGCCAAGTGGCGCAATTGCAATCCGGCGTCGGGCGCTACTTCTTCACGGCGCGCTTGCGTGCTGCGGCCTTGGGCCCGAATCCAGGTTCAAAATGCGGGCCTGCCATGGTGCCGTCGACCGCCTTGCCGATGATGCCGTGCGAGAGATCTTTCAGCGCGAGGAAAATCACGTCTTCCTCCGGCGTGGATACCAGCGTGTGCGGCGCGTTGGCGGGAATGTAGATGAGTGTTCCCGCCGGCGCGAGCACGCGCTTGCCATTCACCGAGCCTTTAAGGGTGCCCTTGACCACATAGTTGAACTGCTCGTTGGGATGGCTATGCATGCGCGAGCCGGTGCCGCGAGGCTTGTGGATGTAGCCGAACAGCATGCGGGTGCCTTCGACGACGCCGCCGTGGGAGGTGGAATATCCGGTGCCCGCGGCGACTTTCTTCACCTTCGCCACATCGAAATGATATTTACCATTGCCGGCCCTGAGTGCGCCGGCGGTCTTGGTTTTCTGAGTCGCCATGTTTGATTTTCCCCCATCCCAACCTTCACCCGTAAGCGGAGGAAGGAATTATAAGTAATCGATTTTCTTCCAGCTCTCTGCCGGAACCACGTTCTTGCTTTTACCGGAGCGGCGGTCGGCGTAGACCTTGCCTTCCTTCATGACCATGTGGATCGCTTTCTTTTCCTGCAGAATCCTGATGTCCGCGAGCGGATCGCCGTTGACGGCGACGATGTCCGCGTATTTGCCGACCTCCAGCGTGCCTAAATCGCGGCCCAGATGGATGGCCTCGGCGGCGTTCTTGGTCGCGGTCTGGATCGCGTGCATCGGCGTCATGCCGAGCGCGACGTAGACCTCGAGCTCCCACGAATTGGTGCCGAAATGCGGCTCGAAGCCCATGTCGGTGCCCATCGCGATCTTGATGCCCGCCTTGTACATTTTCTGGAACGTCGTGTAGCAGTGCGGCTGCAGCTTCTTCAGCTTCGTCAGTACGAACTCCGCGGTGCCCAGTTCGCGGCGCAGCTGGATGGCGTGATCGGTGCGATGCGCGAGCGTGGGCGTCACGGGTATGCCGGCTTCCTTGATCATGCCGATGGTTTCATCGTCGGAAAACACCATATGCTCAATAGTGTCGGCCCCGGCGTGGATCGCCATCCGCTGTGCGCCCGTGGTGAAGCAATGCACCGCCGCAATCTTGTGGAATGCATGCGCCTCGTCGCAGATCGCGTCGAGCTCCTCCTGCGTCATGTTGCGGATGTCGGGTTCTTCCTTGTCGGTTCCGCCGCCGCCGGACGCGCAGGTCTTGATCACGTCGCAGCCCCACAGCAGATTGGTGCGTGCGAGTTTGCGCAGCTCGTACGGGCCATCGCCGTTGTTGAAGCCCGAGCGCGGCATAGCGCGCGGCTGGATCAGGTCGAGATGCGAGCCGGTGATCGTGGTGAACCCGCCGATCAGCATGCGCGGTCCTTCGAGGATGCCGGCGTTGATGGAGTCGCGCACCGCGCACAATTCCTGCGTGAAGAGCCCGCGGCTCGAATTCATGCCGAGATCGCGCAGCGTCGTGAAACCCATGTCGAAACAGTTTTGCGCGTGGAACAGTGAATACATCTGCTGCAATTGCGGCGTGACTTCCCATTGCGCAACGCGGTGATTGTGAAAAGTCATGCAGTTGAACATCGCGGTATGAATATGGCAGTCCATCATGCCGGGCATGAGCGTGCAGCCGGTGGCGTCGATGACTTCGGCGTTCGGCGGGATCTTGACCTTGTCCTTGGCGCCGACCGCGACGATGCGCTCACCCTTGATGACGATGACGGGATTGTCAGTGACCGGGCCGCCGTTGCCGTCGATCAGTTTCGCGCCGGTCACTACGACATCCTTGCCTTTGTTCTCGGGGACGGGCCAAGCGGGTTCGGGCTTCCACCATTCCTGGTTAATCGTCATGCTGCGCTCGCTCCAATACGGGGGATAATTTTTCTGAGCCTCGAACGTTAACGGCGGTGCATCGTACTGTCAACCGCAACGCGCCGGATTTGGTAGTATGGGCTGCACGCGAATATTTGCGTGCGCTGTCTCCGGCCATGAACCCATCGACCAAAATTCCCGTCACGCTGTTCACCGGCTTTCTCGGCAGCGGCAAAACGACACTCTTGAACCGCATTCTCGCCGATCCGGACTATGCGGACAGCGCTGTCATCATCAATGAGTTCGGCGCGATCAGCATCGACCATCTGCTGGTAGCGACGCCGCGCGCCAACATGCGCGTGCTCGAAAGCGGCTGCGTCTGCTGCACGGTGCAGGGCGAGCTCGTTGATACGCTGGTCGATCTGTTGCGCCAGCGCGGCCGGGACGGCGTTCCCTTATTTCGCCGTGTGCTGGTCGAGACGACGGGCCTCGCCGATCCTATCCCGATACTCGAAGTGCTCGCCGCCCATCCCGCGATTCCCGTGTATTACGCGCTGCACTCGGTAGTGACGGTGGTCGATAGCGTCAACGCGCTGGAGCAATTGCAGGAATTTCGTGAATCCCGGCGCCAGGTGGCCGTCGCCGACCGCCTGCTCATCACCAAAACCGACCTCGCCGACGCCGCTGCGGCGGGCGCACTGGCGGCGAGGCTGGACGAACTGAACCCGGAAGCGCCGCAGGTGAAGATCGACCCGCGCAGTGCCGACCCGGGCGAGTTGTTCGGGCCCGCGTATTTCGACGTTGCACACGGGAGCAGTGACGTGAAGACATGGCTGCGCGAAAGCGCGTCAGCACGCACTCGCGGCGAGTTTGTACCGCACGCCGGTGACGTGCAGAGCTTCTCGATGCGGTACGCGGGCGCGGTCACGCGTGCGGGCCTCGTCCTGTGGCTCGATCTCATCGCCGGCATGAAGGGGCGCGACCTGTTGCGAGTCAAAGGCGTGTTCAACGTGGAAGGCGAGCCGGTCGCCGTGCATGCCGTGCAGCGCATCGTGCACGAACCGGTGCCGCTGCTGGCATGGCCCGACGACGAGCGGGCGTCGCGTATCGTGTTCATTACGCGCGGCATTTCACGCGCAGTCATCGAGAAGACGCTCGACGTGCTGGGTTACGTGGCGCCCGCGGCGAACCGCGCAACGCTCGACCCCGAAGCCTACGCGCGGTTCGTCGCCGCCGTCGGCAAATTCAATTGATTCGACACGCCCCATAGCGCTTTTTCACCCTGAACGGAAATCATCATGCAACCTTCTGAAACGGCCATCGTTACGGGTGCCAGTTCCGGCATCGGCGAAGCGTGCGCGCGCGAGCTGCTCGATCTGGGTATCGCGGTCGTGACGCTGCAACGTTCGCCGCCGCGCTTGCAGCATCCGAACCTGCACTTTCGCCAGATCGATCTCGCTGATCTGGCCGCAACCCAGTCGCTGGCGCGGGAACTCGCGGCGGAATTTCCGGTGCGCTATCTCGTCAACAACGCCGGTGCCAACCGGCCCGCGCTGCTCGAAGACGCGACCATAGACGACATGCAATACGTAACAGCGGTCACGCTCGGCGCCGCGATGGTGCTGACCCAGGCGTTCGTGCCGGGCATGCGCGCCGCGAAATTCGGCCGCATCGTCAATATCTCCTCGCGCGCGATCATGGGCAAGACGTCGCGCACGGTATACGCGAGCGCCAAAGCAGGACTGATCGGCATGACGCGCACTATCGCCTGCGAAGTTGGCGCGGATGGCGTCACGGTCAACACCGTGATCCCGGGCCCGGTGGCCAGCGATCTCTTCAATCGCGGGCATCCGGAAGGCAGCGCCAAGCGCGCGACCGTCATCGACGGCATCCTCGTCAAGCGCGTCGGCACGCCGGACGATATAGCGCGCGCCGTGCTGTTTTTTCTGGCTCGCGAGGCAGGTTACGTGACGGGGCAGGCGCTGTTCATCTGCGGCGGCACGAGCGTGACGGGCACCGGCGGCGCCTGATTCGACGGTCAGTCGCGCGCGTGCGGATCCGATGCATCAAAAAAGTGCGCACGCCGCGAAGTGAATCAATTTTACGACATTGTCCGCGTCCGGACCGCCAAATACGTCCAAGCACGAAGCCGGGCATTCCGCTAATATGACATAGAGCTATCCGCGGAGACGGCACCGATGCGTGACGAGGCCAGGGCATTTGTAGACCGCGCGCCGAGTGGATTGGCGGTGCTCCTGCTCGCATTCACCGCGTTCGCGCTGGTGGTGACCGCGGACTATCTCACCTCCTATGAACTGAGCTTAAGCGCGTTCTATGTGCTGATCATCCTCGCCGTGAGCTGGTTTTGCGGCGTCTGGTGGGGCGGGTTTTTTGCGTTTTTCGCGATGTTTTGCGAAATCCAGATCGGTCTTCTGACGGGCAACCCGTTTTCGGACGCGGCGTATTTCTACGTCAGCAACGGCAACCGGCTGTTCTCGTACCTGTTGATCGCTTACCTGACGGCAACCGTCAGAAGTCTCTACGAGCAGGCGCAATCCGCGGCCCGCGTGGATTTCGTGACCGGCGTGACCAACAGCACCGGCTTCTACGAGAAAGTCGCCGTCGAAATGGCGCGGCACCGCCGCAGCCGCGCGCCGTTCTCGGTCGCCTATGTGAATTGCGATTATTTCAAGATCATCAACGACGGGCTGGGCCACCGGGAAGGCGACCGCGTGCTGAAGACAATTGCGCAGACCCTCGAGGCCAGCCTGCGCCAGACCGATGTGGTCGCGCGCCTGGGCGGCGACGAATTTGCGCTGGTGCTGCCGCAAACCGCGGAGGCCGAGGCGCTCACGGTCATCCGCAAAGTGTGCGGACATCTCGACCGCGCGATGACGGCCCACGACTGGCCGATTACGTTCAGCGTCGGCGTTGGCGTGTTCCCGCGGGTGCCGGCGGATGTCGACCACACCATCGCATTTTGCGGCCGGCTCATGCAACGCGTAAAAGCGCTCGGCAAGAACAAGATCATGCACCGCGTGTACGACCCTGACGAAGTCGATACGCCGCTGCCCGTGCGGGTTCACGCCATTCGCTGACACCCTGGTCGAGTCGCGCGTTGCACCCGCGAGCGCATGCCGGCGCGATTGGGATAAAGCGATTTTTATTCGGGCTTAATGCCGCTTTGTTTGACGACCACCGCCCAGCGCGCGAGTTCGGATTTGATGCGCGCCTGGAATTCCTGCGGCGTACTGACGAGGACGGCCGTGCCATCGGCGGCCAGCCGGTCGATCACGCCGGGCGCATTCATAGCTTTGACGATATAAGCGTTGAGCACGGCGACGGTAGGGGCCGGCGTGGCGGCGGGCGCGAGGATGCCGACCCAGCTCGTGAACGCATAGTCCGGGTAGCCCGACTCGGCGATCGTCGGCAGATTCGGCAACAGCGGCGAGCGCTCGCTGCTCGTGATGCCGAGTGCGCGCAACCTGGCCGCAGTGATCTGCGGCAGCGCCGGGCTGAGCGCGGGAAAGCTCAAGTCGGCTTCGCCGCCGACGACGGCGGCCAGCGCGGGGCCCGCGCCTTTATACGGCACGTGCGCCATATTGATCGCGGCCTGGATCCGGAAGAGCTCGGCCGCGATGTGCAGGTTGGTGCCGTTGCCCCCCGATGAATAATTGAGCGCGCCGGGTTTGGATTGGGCGGCGGCGACGAGTTCGCGCAGCGATTTTGCGGGCACCGACGGGTGGACGACGAGCACGTAAGAACCCGCGGCGATGAGCGACACCGGCGCGAAATCTTTTTCGGTATTGAACGGTAGTTTGGGAAACACGCTCGGATTGATCACGAGCGGTAACGAAGTGCTGAGCAGCGTGTAGCCGTCGGCGGGCGCGCGCGCCACGAACTCCATGCCGATGTTGGTCGATGCCCCGGCGCGGTTTTCGACGATCGCGATCTGGCCCGTGAGCTCGGTCAGCTTCTGGCCCAGCAGCCGCGTCACCAGATCGACGATGCCGCCCGGC
The DNA here is from genome assembly GCA_046596405.1 of Burkholderiales bacterium. Taxonomy (GTDB): domain Bacteria; phylum Pseudomonadota; class Gammaproteobacteria; order Burkholderiales; family SG8-41; genus PALSA-1004. The sequence continues at coordinate 17,348 of JBKJMN010000182.1, read as the reverse complement.
GTGGTCGGCACGATGATGCGCAGCGGCTTCGCCGGAAACTCGCGTAACTGGGCAAGCACCGGCGCGTGTAGGGCCGTCGCGATTATCGCGATGCCGAAACAGAATTTTCTTGTACGCACGCCCGAACCTCCTGCGGCGAGTGTCCGACAGCCGTCAAAAATCCGCAATACGGCGTGTTAATATTTGCGCCCGAGGAGAATTAAATGCCGTTTCTGGAGCGCCCGGGCGAGCCGCGCCTGCACTACGAGCTCGACGATTACACCGACCCGTGGAAAAAAGCGCCATGCATTCTGCTCCAGCATGGTTACGCGCGCTCGACCAAATTCTGGCGCGCGTGGGTTCCGTATTTGGCGCGCTTCTACCGGGTGCTGCGGCTCGACTTGCGCGGTCTCGGCGAATCCGGCCGGGATTTCGATCTGGCGAAAGGCCTCAATCTCGATGCCTATCTAAATGATTTCACCGATCTGCTCGATCATCTCGAAATCGATGCCGTGCATTACTGCGGCGAATCGTCGGCCGGCACGCTCGGTATGGCGTTCGCGGCCGAGCGCCCGCAACGCGTGCGCACGCTCTGCGTCATCTCGTCGCCGGTCGCGATGAGCGAGGAGGACAAGGTCAGCGCGCTCGGCGGCCATCCCGACCGTATCACGGCGTTGCGCAAGATGGGTTCGCGCGGCTGGCTCGAAGCGTCGAACGCAGGCCGGCGTTTCCCCGCGAACGCCGACCCGGCGCTGCTCGAATGGACGCTCGACGAGATGGGCAAATCGGACGTCGAAGTGCTGATCGCGATGTTCCGTTTCGTGTCGAGCATCGACGCGGCGCCGTATCTGCCAAAGATCGCGGCGCCCGTGCTCGCCATCTATCCGGCGGCGGGCATCATCACCAAGGACGAGCACACCGAACTATTGCGCGAGAAAGTGCGTAACCTGAAGATGGTGCGGGTGCCGCTGCAGGCGCATAGCCTGCAAATCGTGGCGCCGGCGACGTGCGCGCTCGAAGTATTGTATTTTATCGCCCAGCACGACGGCATCGTTTGCCGCGAATGACAGGATATTCGCGCGTGGAATTCTGCACTGGTTCGCGCGCGGTTCACATGCAGGTCAACCCGGGAGCATTGGATGAAAAATTTGGTGGCTGTATCTGTTTTGAGCGCCGGCATGGCGATGGGCGCTAATGCGGCGGAAATTAAGGTGCTGAGCGGCGGCGCGGTCGAGCCCGGCCTGCATGCGTTCGAAGCGCAGGTGAAGCGCGAGCTCGGGCACGAACTGAAGATCCAGTTCAATACCACGCCGCAGATCATCAAGCGGCTGGCGGCTGGCGAAATCTACGACATCGTGATCGCGCCGCCCGCGGTGATTGAGCAGGCCGCGAAAGACGGCAAAGTGGCCGCCGAAACGCGCGTGCCGGTCGGCCGCGTCGGCGCCGGCATCATCGTGCGCAACGGCGCGGCCGTGCCCAGCGTCTCGACGGTGGACGGCTTGAAGCAGGCGCTGCTCAATGCGGATTCGGTCGTCTACAATTCCGCGTCGTCCGGTCTGTATCTCGACACGCTGTTCGAGAAGATGGGCGTGCTCGCCCAGATCAAGCCCAAGACCACGCGCTATCCCGACGGCGCCTCGGTGATGGAGCACGTAATCAAGGGCAAGGGCACCGAAATCGGTTTTGGCGCGATCACCGAAATCAAGCTTTACACCTCGAAAGGGCTGCAATTCATCGGCCCGCTGCCGGCGGAAGTGCAGAACTATACGAGATACGACGCGGCGGTCATGACCGGCGCGCCGGCAGCGGACGCGGCGAAAGTGGTGTTGCGCCAGCTCGCGACACCCGCAGGCAAAGCCGCATTCGTGTCGGCCGGCGTCGAATAAATTGCGCCACATCCTGGCAATCGCGGCGTCGGCGCTGTGGTGCGCGAGTGCGCTCGCGCAGGAGTGGCCGGTGAAACCGATCCGCTTCATTGCACCCAACCTGCCCGGCGGCCCGACCGACATCCTCGCGCGCTTGATCGGCCAGAAGCTCGCTGAAACGCTGGGCCAGCCGGTGGTCGTCGAAAACCGCGCCGGCGCGGCGGGCAACATCGGCACCGAAGCGGCGGCCAAAGCGCCGCCCGACGGTTACACGCTGGTGACCGGCAACAACGCGACTTTCGGCGCCAACGTGAGCCTCTACAAGCGGCTCGGTTTCGACCCAGTCAAGGATTTCGCGCCCATAGTGCTGGCGGCGACGCAACCAAACATTCTGGTCGTGCACCCGTCGTTGCCGGTCACTTCGGTGAAAGAACTTGTGGTGTTCGCGAAAGCGCGACCGGGGCAGCTTAATTATTCCGGTTCGGGCATGGGCGCGGCGGCACATCTGGCCGCCGAATTGTTCAAGAGCATGACCGCGACCAACATCGTGCACATTCCTTACAAGAGCGCAGCACCCGCCCTGACCGATCTGATGGCCGGCGAAACCCAGTTGATGTTCGCGACTTCGCTGTCGGTGATGCAGCACATCAAAGCGAACCGCGTGCGTGCACTCGGCGTCACTACGGCAAAGCGCAGCCGCTTCCTGCCGGAACTGCCGACGATCGCCGAAGCGGGCGTGCCCGGTTTCGAAGCGTCGACATGGCACGGCGTATTGGTGCCGGCGGGAACCTCAGCCGCAATCGTCGAGCGCCTGAACACGGAGATCAACCGCATGCTGCAGAGTGCGGAGGTGCGCGATCGTCTCGCCGCGATGGGCGCCGAAGTCGTCGGCGGCTCGGCAAAAGAATTTGCCGAGCACATCCAGCGCGAAATCCCGAAGTGGGCGAAAGTCGTCAAGTCGATCGGCGTGCAGCTCGACTGACGTCCGCCAGCGCTCAATTCGGGCGCTTGAATTCGACGATATTCAGGCCCGGCCCGCGGTCGACGAGATAGATGACGCCGCGCTTGTCGACATCGACGTCATTGGTCTGCGGCCCCGCCTGTCCGGGCGCGGGCTCGGGAATGTAGTGCCCGACTTCCTGCGGCGCCATCGGATCAGCGACGTCGACGATGCGCAGCCCGCCCGCGAACCACGTGCAATAGACGAGCGTGTCGCCGTCCATGCGCTCATGGAACTGGTGCGCGCCGAAGCGACCGGGCGCCGCACGGCTCCACGGCGAATCGAGCTCGCTTACTTCGAAGATGGACAGCGGCTGGATATTCGCGGGGTCGCTGACATCGAACACCCACAGGCAGCCGTGCGGGCGGCCGCGCCGGCGCTCCATTTCTTCGCCGTCGTGCGCGTGATCCTCCTCATCGATCGCCAGCGCGATCTGGCGGCCGGCGACCGGGAAAGGCACGCCCATGAACGTGTGCGAAGGCTCGGGAAACGGCGGGTGGTAGTTGTAGGCGCCAATCGTGCGCGGATTTTTGATGTCGGCGATGTCGATGATGCGCACGCCGCCGTGCCAGCAGCCGGCCCACAAGCGGTCGCCGAAGCGCAGCGCGTGATGCAGGCGATGCTGGCGCCCGGACCAGGTCGGCGTCTCGCCGCCGGCAAGGTGCTGCCCCGGCAGCCACCAGCGCGACACTTCCTCGGGCTTGGCCGGATTGCGGATGTCATAAATCACCAGGATGTTGCCTTTATAACCGGGCATCTCGGTCGAGATGTACGCGTAGTTCGCATCCATGTCGAAGCGGTGCACGCCGATGCCGTGCGTCTTGTGAAAGGTGATGAGCTTCGGTTTCGCGCGGTCTGATACGTCGTAAATTTTGAAGCCGCCCTTGTCGTAGGGATTTTTGCCGGCGGCTTCGAGCGCGGCCATGTCGGCTTCGCGCACGCCGAGTTTCGCCGCCAGCTCTGCGTTGGTCGGGTCGCGCCCGAGCGCGGTCGCGAGTTCCACGCGCAGCCGCGGCAGTTCGTCCGCTTTGCGCCCGAGCGCCGTCATATTGCGCTCGCTGTTGACGATCATGATGTCGCCGATCACGCGCGCCTTGTGGCTGTGCGAGGTCGGGTCTTCGAGATTGATTTGCGACACCACGCGCGGCTTGCGCGGGTCGGCGACGTCGACGATGCTGGTGCCCAGATTCTGCTTGTTCGGCAGGTGGCCGATATACGCGTAGTTGCCGTCGACATAGACCTGGCCCGCGCCGGGAAGATCGAGGTGCGCGAGACGCGTTACGTTGCGCGCGAGCTGCGGCGCGTGGCTGGCATCGTTCATGAAATGACTCCTCGGTGGGAATAGTGGGCTTAAAAGTGGGCTGATTTTACCGCGGCATTGCAGTCGCCGGCCGGCGCCGGCCGTTGGCGCTATTCCGGACGCGCGCCCGACTCCTTGATGACCTTTGCCCATTTCACGGTTTCGCGGCGGATGGCAGCAGCGAATTGCTCGGGCGACAGCGTAACCGGTTCGGCGCCGAGCGCGGTCAGGCGCTGGCGTGCATCCGTGGTCGCGAACACCTTGGCAAGCGTCTGATTGAGTTTCACGACATACGGCCTGGGCAACTGCACCGGCGCAAACACGCCGTACCACGTCATGACTTCGTAGCCCGCGATCTCTTCGTTGACCGTCGGCACGTCCGGCAGGATAGGCACGCGCTTTTCGCTCGAGACTCCCAGCGCTTTCAGGCGGCCGGCCTTGACGTACGGCAGCGTCGACGAAATTCCGGTGAACATGATTTGCACCTGGCCCCCGACGAGATCGGTCAGTGCGGGGCCTGCGCCTTTGTAAGGGACGTGCACGATGTTGACGCCCGCCATGCTCTTGAAAAGTTCGCTGGAGAGGTGGGCGGTCGACCCGCTGCCGGACGAGGCGAAATTGATGCTGCCGGGCTTCGCTTTGGCGAGCGCGACAAGTTCCCGGATTGAATTTGCGTGCACCGAGGGATGGGTCACCAGGATCATCGGGCTCGACGCGACCATGCCGATCGGCACCAGGTCGCGCGCCGGATTGACGGCGAGGTTGGGATAGAGATTGGGGTTGATCGCGTTGGTGCCGTTGGCGCCCATCAACAGTGTGTAACCGTCGGGCAGCGATTTCGCGACGATCTCGACCGCGATATTGCCGCCGCCGCCCGCGCGGTTGTCGACGATAATCTGCTGCTTCAATTCATCGGTCAGTTTCTGCGCCGTGAGCCGGCCGACGATATCGACCGGTCCGCCCGGCGAATAAGGGACAACGAGGCGGATGGGTTTGGCAGGATAAGCCTGTCCTGAGCCGGCCGAAGGATCCTGAGCGTGCCCCGCGGAGGCGAGGGCGAGGGCTGCGAGCGTGACGCAAGTTTTCATTCAGTCCGAATTGTCGAGGTGACGGTACCAAAGATACATCAAGCGCTGCGGAATGCGAATCAAGCTGTGCAGCGGGTAGCGCGCGAGCGGCGAATTGACGGCCGGCAGCGCATTTTCCACCGGCAGGCCGGCCAGGCTTTGCGCGAGCAGCTTGCCCGCATAGAGGCTCAAGGACACGCCGCTGCCTTGGTAACCCAGCGCGTAATGCACCGACCGGTCGTCCTGCGCATGGTGGATACGCGGCAGAAAATCGCGCGTGAGACATACCCAGCCGTGCCAGTCATAGTCCACGGTGACGCGGGCAAGCCCCGGGTATTTCGTCTTCAGCTCGGCGAGAAGGAATTCGCGTTGCTGCGTGTTGCGCGCCGGACTGTCGGCGATCAGGCCGCGGCCTCCGAACAGGATGCGGTCGTCTGGCAGGCGCCGCCAGTAATACAGGAGCTGGCGCGTATCGGTAAGCACGTGCCGCGTGGCGAAACCGGCAGCGCGGATTTCATCCGGGGTCAGCGGCCGCGTGACGATGATGTGCGAGAGCACCGGCAGCAGTCGCGCGCGCACGGCCGGATGCAAATACTGCGGCGTGTAGCCGTTGGTCGCGAGTACTACGTTTCTGGCGCGCACCACGCCGTGCGGCGTCGTGAGCGCATGGCCGGCGCCGTATTTGCGCCATGCCGTGACCGGACTCGCGGTGTGCACGGTCGCCCCCGCCGCGCGCGCCATGCGCAATACGCCGGTGGCGAGCTTGAGCGGATGCACCGCGAGCGCATCGGGGATGCGTAGCGCGCCGTGCGACTGCGTGCCGCCTATATGCTGCGAATGCAGTTCGTCCGCCTCGATAAACTCGGCCGGGTAATCGAATTCGCGTTGCAACAGGGAAGCTTCACGCTGGAGCTCCGCGGCGCGCGACGGGCGATGCGCGAGTTTCAGGTGGCCCGCTTCGCTCGCATCGCAATCGATGCGACCGTCCGCAATCATCGTGCGCACGTTGACGAGAGAGGCGCGCATGAAGCCGAAAGCGCGCTTGGCCGCCCCGTGTCCCCACGCAGCGATCATCTTCTCAGTGCTCAACCGGCCCAGCGCCATGCGCGCGAAGCCCCCGTTGCGGCCGCTGCACCCCCAGCCTGCGCGGTTGGCTTCGAGCACGATGGCGCGGATTCCATGTTCGCGCGCGAGGTGATATGCGCATGCCAGGCCGGTGTAGCCGCCGCCGATAATCGCGACGTCGGTGTCGAGTACGTGCGGCGCCGGCCCGTCGTCGGCCGGGATCTCGCCGGCGGTCGCCGCCCAATAGGAGGAAACGTGGTCGAGCCCCGTGCCGGGGGTTGCCGCGGTCAGGGGGTCGTAAGATGCATTCAGCGCCTTACTCCTCACGCCTCTCGCCTCACTTGCCCTTGAACTGCGGCTTGCGCTTGGCCTTGAAGCTCGCGACGCCTTCCTTTGCGTCCTCGCTTTGGCGTACGCGCTGAATCGCGAGGCGCCCGCGCGCGACGTGCTCGGACGGACCGCGCGGCAGCACTTCGCTCACAAATTCACGCAGCAACGCCACCACCATGGGGGCGTTCGCAGCGAGCCGCCGTGCGTACGCCATCGCAGCTTCGAGCAACTGGTCGCGCGGTACCACCTTGTTCACGAGACCGACCTGGTACGCGCGCTGGGCGTCGATGACTTCGCCCAGCAGCATCAGTTCCATCGCCACCTTGTGCGGAATACGCGCCGCAAGGCCTGCTACCAACGCACCGGTAAATCCGACTTTTGCCTCGGGAAACGTAAATTTCGTGGTGTCGGCGGCGACGCACAGATCGGCCATCTGCACCATCACCACCGCGCCGCCGACCGTCCATCCCGCGACTGCCGCGATCAGCGGTTTCTGCAACTGCACGCCGACATTGGGCACGCACGCCGGAAAATCTTCGGCCGGCGCCTTGACGTCGACGCCGACCGAAAAATCATCACCGGCGCAGGTGAGGATCGCGACGCGTTCTGCGCTCGCGTTGAAGCGCTCCCACGCGGCGCGCAGGCCGGTGGTCAAATCGTTGTTCATCGCGTTGCGCTTGTCGGGACGGTTCAGAGTGATGACGGCGATGTCATCGACAATGTCATACGTGACGGCGTTGGCGGTCATGACGATGCTTTCGAAGGGTCGAATGGCGGCGGATGAAGGGTCGCGCGGGCGTCGAGCGCGATTGCGCCCTGGCCCACAGGTTTTACCAGCAAAGGATTAATGTCGAGCTCGGTCAGGCGTGGTCCTAACGTCGCGGCCAGCCAGCTCGTCCGCACGATGACGTCCACCAGTTTATCAATGTCGGCGCGCGCCTGCCCGCGGCCGCCGGCGAGCATGGGCCAGAGACGCAACGCTTGCACGAGTTCGAGCGCGCGTCGCGGCGTGAGCGGGGCGAGCGCGCATTGCGTGTCGCGCAGGATCTCCGCCCAGGTGCCGCCAGCGCCCACCATGACGATAGCGCCGAACTGCGCGTCCCACTGGCTGCCTATGATGAGTTCCACGCCGCCGGTGACCATGGGTTGCACTACGCATTCGAGGGTCGATCCCGGTTCGATTTTGCTTACGTTGTCCGCGATGCGCTGCCAGGCAGTGCTCACCGCATCGTCGCTGCGCAAATCGAGTTGCACGCCGCCGACGTCGCTTTTGTGGGTCAGAGTGCGGGAACTCAGCTTGAGCACGACGGGGTAACCGGTTGCGCGGGCGGCGGTCACCGCTTCCGCGGCACTGCTCACAAGGCGTTCGGGGGTCGAAGCGACGCCGGCGATGCCGAGCAATTGCCTGGTTTCGCTTTCGGTAAGTTCGGCAGCCGGCGCCATAAACGCGTCGACTGCGCCGAAACCGGCGGGCAAGGCTGTTTTTTCCGCGCGCGTGCTCAGCGCCTTGCCATATTCTATGGCGGCAGTCACCACGCGCAGCGCGTCGTCCATGCGGTTCGTAAAAGGACAATGCAGCTCGCGCAGATTCGCGCGCGAGCTGTCGACCAGCATGCCGGGAGTGAGCAGGATAGCGGTTGGTTTGCCGCGCGCGAGGGCGATTTCGGCCCACAGGCGGACCTTGTCGTCGAGTTGCGGCGTGGTGGCGACGACGATCAGGACCGCGGCAGTGTCGGGGTCGTCGGCCAGCAGTTCATAACAGGCGCGGGCACTGGCGAGACCCTGCTCACGCGCGAGGCCGCCGACATCCAGCGGGTTGGCGGGGCGCGTCGCAGGGACGATTTCGTGCAGCGCACATTGGGTCGAGTCCGACAACTGCGCCAGCCGCAAGCCGGCTGCGGCAATGCGGTCCGCGGCCACGGCGATGGTGCCCCCTGATGGCGACATGGCCGCGATGCCTTCGCCGCGCGGCGGATCGAACCGGATCAGAAAGTCGGCGCACTGGATAAGCGCTTCGGGGTCGTCGAGCAGGACCACCGCATGCGCCCGGCACGCCGCCGTCCATGCGGCGTCCGACCCCGCCAGGCTGGCCGTGTGCGAGCGCGTGATGTGCGCGCCTGCGGCGCTGCGGCCGGCTTTCACCACCAGCAACGGTTTACGCGCTTCGCGGCAGCGTGCGGCCAGCGCGAGAAATCGCCGGCCGTCCTGGAGGCCTTCTACATAAGCGCAAATAGCGCGGGTGGCCGGATCGTCGAGGAAATACTCGATGAAATCGCAGATCTCAAGGTCGGCCTGATTGCCTACCGACGCCGCGATCGTGAAGCCGGTTCCCAGATCGTGTGCATGCGAAATCAAAGCGGCCATCAGCGAGCCGCTTTGACTGACCAGCCCGATGCTACCGGCGGGCATAGGCTCTGCCGCGAGGGCTACCGACGAAGTGAGCGCTAACCGTAAACCAGGATTGATGAATCCCAGGCAGTTGGGGCCGATCAAGCGCATCCCGTGGCTGCGGGCGATCCGGACCAACTCCTCCTGGCGGGCGCCACCCTCTGGACCCGCTTCAGCAAAGTCTGCGGTCAGCACGATGCACGCCGTCACGCCGGCCCGCCCGCAATCATCGATCGCCGCCGCCATGTGGGCGGCGGGCACGGCTAACAGCGCGACATCGATAGGACCCGGCGCATCGCCTATTCTGGGATACGCCCGCCTGCCGAGGATGGTGGCCGCGCCCGGGTTGATCGGCCACACCGCCCCCGCAAATCCATGTTTTGCGATGAAATTCATAACCCGTCCACCGAACTTTTGCAAGCTCTCGGAGGCGCCCACCACGGCGACGGAGCGCGGGTTAAGAACGTGCTGCAGGAGGGTGGTGGCGGCGGGCATGGGCGGGACAATTACGGGCCAGATGGTAACTAATTCGGCGGCGCGCCGCACCCGTACGCGGGGCTATGCGAAATATCGCCCCAACTGTTTGACACAAATAGGGGAAATCGCCATAATGTTCGGTTTCGTTCGGAGGGGTTCCCGAGCGGTCAAAGGGATCAGACTGTAAATCTGACGGCTCTGCCTTCGAAGGTTCGAATCCTTCCCCCTCCACCAGTACAACGGGGCACCAGAAGGGCCTGAGTTCCATCGGAGTTATCGGAGTTTAGCGCGGAGTTCGGAGGTTAGCGGGTGTAGCTCAATGGTAGAGCAGAAGCCTTCCAAGCTTACGACGAGGGTTCGATTCCCTTCACCCGCTCCAGTCGAAAATGAGCAGCCGCTTGTTTTCGAACAGTCATTCAGGGTGTCAGCGCAGTAGATAGAGATTAGAGGGCAGCAAAGTTTTGCCCATGTGGCGTTTTGCCCATGTAGCTCAGTGGTAGAGCACTCCCTTGGTAAGGGAGAGGTCGCGTGTTCAATCCACGCCATGGGCACCAGTAATACGGATAGATTGCGGCAACTTGCAACCTCTCTGGGCGGCAAGCGAAACACGTAACGAGAAATCTGCGCAGTACTCCGCAAGAGCACGGCACTGAACATTTACGCAACAAGGAACAGCTATGGCCAAGGGCAAATTCGAGCGTACGAAGCCGCACGTGAACGTGGGCACGATTGGTCACGTGGATCACGGTAAGACCACGTTGACGGCGGCGATCACGTCGGTGTTGGCGAAGAAGTTTGGTGGCGAGGCGAGGAGTTACGCGCAGATTGACGCGGCGCCGGAGGAAAAGGCGCGCGGGATCACGATCAACACGGCGCACGTGGAGTATGAGACGAAGAACCGTCACTACGCGCACGTAGACTGCCCGGGGCACGCGGACTACGTGAAGAACATGATTACGGGCGCGGCCCAGATGGACGGGGCGATTCTGGTGGTGTCGGCGGCGGACGGCCCGATGCCGCAGACGCGCGAGCACATCCTGCTGGCGCGCCAGGTGGGTGTGCCGTACATGGTGGTGTTCATGAACAAGGCCGACATGGTGGACGACGCGGAGCTGCTCGAGCTGGTGGAGATGGAGGTTCGCGAGCTGCTGTCGAAGTATGAGTTTCCGGGGGACGACACGCCGATCGTGATTGGCTCGGCGCTCAAGGCGCTGGAAGGCGACACGAGCGACATGGGCGAAGGTGCGATCATGAAGCTGGCCGAGGCGCTGGACAGCTACATACCGCAGCCCAAGCGCGCGCTGGACGGTCCGTTTCTGATGCCGGTGGAAGATGTGTTCTCGATCTCGGGTCGGGGCACGGTGGTGACGGGTCGTGTTGAGCGCGGTGTGGTGAAGGTGGGTGAAGAGATCGAGATCGTGGGTCTGAAGCCGACGGTCAAGACGGTGTGCACGGGTGTGGAGATGTTCAGGAAGCTGCTTGACCAGGGTCAGGCGGGCGACAACGTGGGGATTCTGCTTCGCGGCACCAAGCGCGAGGACGTTGAGCGCGGTCAGGTATTGGCCAAGCCCGGTTCGATCACGCCGCACACGAAGTTCACGGCTGAGATCTACGTGTTGAGCAAGGACGAGGGGGGGCGTCACACGCCGTTCTTCAACGGCTACCGTCCGCAGTTTTACTTCCGCACGACGGACGTGACGGGCTCGATCGAGCTGCCGGCGGGCACCGAGATGGTGATGCCGGGGGACAACGTGTCGATCGTGGTGAGTCTGATCCAGCCGATCGCGATGGAAGAGGGTCTGCGCTTCGCCATCCGCGAGGGCGGCCGAACCGTCGGCGCCGGCGTCGTGGCAAAGATTATTGAATGATCGTAAGACGTAAGCTGTAAGCGGTCAGCCGTAACTCGCGGCTCATCGGTCTCACGGCTTGCGGCTCACGGCTTACGAGGAATCAAATGGCAGTCAAGTCCCAGAAAATACGTATACGGTTGAAGGCATTCGACTACCGGCTGATCGATCAGTCGGCGCTGGAAATCGTCGATACCGCCAAGCGCACGGGCGCCGTAGTCAAAGGACCGGTGCCGCTGCCGACGCGCAAGCAGCGCTTCGACATTCTGCGCTCGCCGCACGTGAACAAGACGTCGCGCGATCAGCTCGAGATCCGCACGCACCTGCGTTTGATGGACATTATCGATCCCACCGACAAGACGGTCGACGCGCTGATGAAGCTCGATCTGCCGGCCGGCGTGGACGTCGAAATCAAGTTGTAAGTGTCGAGCGTTGAGTGTTTAGCCAGCCAAGGTAGTCAGTCGAGGCGCAACTAGACACTGACATCTCGACACCGAGTATTACGCTGTGAAGCCGTCGACCAATTGTAGTCGGCGCCAGGCCGAAGGCCTGTTAAACCCGAAAAGGGACTAGAGATGAGCTTAGGACTTGTGGGCCGTAAGGTCGGCATGACCCGCGTATTCACCGACGATGGCGATTCCATCCCGGTGACTGTGGTGGACGTGTCGAACAACCGCGTCACCCAGATCAAAAACGCCGAGACCGACGGCTACTGTGCCGTGCAGGTCGCGTTCGGCAAGCGCCGCGCCAATCGCGTTGCCAAACCTGCTGCCGGCCACTTCGCGAAAGCAGGGGTGGAAGCCGGCCGTATTCTGCGGGAATTCCGCATCACCGCCGATCAAGCTGCCAGCCTCAAGGCGGGCAGTGTGGTGGGCGTCGACATTTTCCAGATCGGACAGAAGGTCGACGTGAGCGGTGTGTCGCACGGGAAAGGCTTCACCGGCGTCATCAAGCGCCACAACTTTTCCTCGAACCGAGCGAGCCACGGTAACTCGCGATCGCACAACACACCCGGTTCGATCAGCATGGCGCAGGATCCTGGCCGGGTGTTTCCCGGGAAGAAAATGCCGGGTCATATGGGCGCTGCGAACCGGACTGTTCAGAATCTCGTCATCGTTCGCATCGACACCGAGCGCCAGTTGCTCCTCATCCGCGGCGCCGTTCCGGGCTCGCGTGGTGGAGACCTCATGGTTGCGCCGACAAAGCGCGCCACGCGGGCGACGGCGAAACCGGCTGCCGCCAAGCCGGCCGGCAAGGCCGCAGGCAAATAGGGCGGGGACGAAATGGAACTGAAGCTACTCAACGATCAAGGCGAGTCGACTGCCTCCGTGTCCGCGTCGGATACGGCTTTCGGCCGCGAATATAACGAATCCCTGATTCACCAGGTCGTCACCGCTTACATGGCGAATGCGCGGCAGGGTACTCGCTCGCAGAAGGACCGCAGCGAGGTCAAGCATTCGACCAAAAAACCGTGGCGGCAGAAGGGCACAGGACGTGCCCGCGCTGGTATGACGTCGAGCCCCCTGTGGCGCGGCGGTGGCCGGATTTTTCCCAATCGGCCCGACGAGAATTTCACCCACAAGCTGAATCGAAAGATGTTCCGCGCCGGGCTTTCTTCGATTCTGTCGCAGCTCGCACGCGAAGAGCGGCTGTCGGTCGTCGAGAACTTCATACTCGACGCGCCGAAGACCAAGCTGCTCGCACAGAAGCTCAAAGGCATGGGTCTGGAAAACGTCCTGATCATCACTGATGGGGCTGACGAGAATCTCCAGCTCTCGTCGCGCAATCTGCCTTTCGTCAACATCATGACTGTTGCGAATGCCGATCCGGTCAGCCTGATACGCCACGAAAAAGTGATCGTGACCCGCAGCGCCGTGGCCAGGATCGAGGAGATGTTTGCATGAGCCAGGCACCTACACCCACACCCACGCCCCGACAGCAGGAGCGCCTGATGCAGGTGCTCCTGGCCCCGATCGTGTCCGAGAAAAGCACCTTCGTCGCGGACAAGGCGAACCAGTACGTTTTTAGGGTCGCATCGAACGCGACGAAGCTGGAAATCAAGGCCGCGGTCGAGCTGATGTTCAAGACCCAGGTGAAATCGGTTAGCGTCCTCAACGTGCACGGGAAGGAAAAGCGCTCGGGGAAATTCATCGGCCGCCGCAACAACTGGAAAAAGGCTTACGTCGCGCTGCAAGCCGGCCAGGAAATCAATTTCGCTGAAGGGGAGAGCAAGTAATGCTAGTCAAAGTCAAACCGACCTCTCCCGGCCGGCGCCAGCTGGTCAAGGTCGTCACCCCGGGCCTGCACAAAGGCAAGCCGCTGGCGAGCCTGGTTGAAAGCGAATCGAAAAGTGCCGGCCGCAATGCGCATGGACGCATCACCACCCGCCACAAAGGCGGCGGCCACAAGCAGCACTACAGAATCGTCGACTTCAAGCGCAACAAGGACGGCATCGCAGCCAAAGTGGAACGCATTGAATACGATCCGAACCGCAGCGCGCACCTTGCCCTTTTGCTCTACGCCGACGGCGAGCGCCGCTATGTCATCGCACAGAAAGGCGTGACGGCGGGAATGCAGCTGATGTCGGGCTCGGAAGCGCCGATCAAGGCCGGAAATACGCTGCCGCTCAGGAACATCCCGGTGGGCACGACGATCTGCTGCATCGAGATGATGCCCGGCAAAGGCGCGCAGATGGCGCGTGCCGCGGGCACATCGGTGCAACTCCTCGCCCGCGAAGGCGAATACGCTCAGCTGCGTTTGCGTTCGGGCGAGATCCGGCGCGTTCACATCCATTGTCGTGCGACGATCGGTGAAGTCGGTAACGAAGAGCATTCGCTGGAGTCGATCGGCAAGGCCGGCCGTGTGCGCTGGCGGGGCGTGCGGCCCACCGTGCGCGGCGTTGCCATGAACCCGATCGACCATCCGCACGGTGGCGGTGAAGGCCGGACCTCGGCGGGACGGCATCCGGTCAGCCCGTGGGGCGTCCTCACCAAAGGTTACAAGACTCGCAAGAACAAGCGCACCAACAGCATGATAGTGCGTCGTCGCAACGCGAAGAGCTCGGGGTAATAGACAATGGCACGTTCAATCAAGAAGGGCCCGTTCGTGGACCACCACCTTATGTCGAAGGTGGAAGCGGCGAAGGCGGCATCCGACAAGCGTCCGATCAAGACGTGGTCGCGGCGCTCAACCGTGCTGCCCGATTTTGTCGGGCTCACGATCGCGGTTCACAACGGCAAGCAGCATATCCCGGTGTATGTCACCGAAAACATGGTCGGCCACAAGCTCGGCGAATTTGCGCATACACGCACGTTTAAAGGCCATTCCAAAGCGGGTGGCTCGGCAGATAAAAAAGCCAGCCCGACGCCGGGCAAGTAAGGATCAAGAGACATGGACACTAATGCAAAACTGTGGGGTGTGCGGCTGTCGGCCCAGAAAGGCCGGCTTGTTGCCGACCAGATTCGCGGCAAGTCGGTCGAACATGCACTCAACATCCTCCAATTCAGCCCGAAGAAGGCCGGCGTGATCATACGCAAAGTACTGGAGTCGGCCATTGCCAATGCAGAACACAACGCCGGCGCCGATATCGACGAGCTCAAGGTCACGAAGATCCTGGTCGAAAAAGGACCCGTGCTCCGGCGCTTCATGGCCAGAGCGAAGGGGCGTGGAAACGCGATCCTCAAGCCCACGTGCCACATCTTTTTAACGGTCGGCGACGGAAGGAATTGATATGGGTCAGAAGATACATCCGATAGGCTTCCGTCTCGCGCTCAATCGCAACTGGGCCTCGCGCTGGTATGCGAATAACAAGAATTTCTCCGGGATGCTTCTGGAGGACATCAAGGTACGCGACTTCCTCAAGCAGAAGCTCTCGCATGCGGCGGTCTCGCGTGTTGTCATCGAGCGTCCCGCAAAGAATGCACGTATCACGATTTTCAGTGCCCGCCCGGGTGTCGTGATCGGCAAGAAAGGCGAGGATATCGAGTCGCTGAAGGCGCAGCTGCAGCGCATGCTGGGCGTGCCGGTGCACGTCAACATCGAGGAAGTTCGCAAGCCGGAGCTCGATGCGCAGCTCATCGCCGATTCCATCGCGCAGCAGTTGCAGAAGCGGATCATGTTCCGCCGCGCCATGAAACGCGCGATCACCAACGCCATGCGCCTGGGTGCCCAGGGCATCAAGATCATGAGCGCGGGTCGCCTCAACGGAATCGAGATCGCTCGCACTGAATGGTATCGCGAAGGCCGCGTGCCGCTTCATACCCTGCGCGCCGACATCGATTACGGAACTTCGGAAGCGAAGACGACTTACGGTGTGATCGGGATCAAAGTCTGGGTATTCAAGGGCGAGATCATGCCGAAGGGTGAGCAGGCCTTGCTCGGCCCGCAGACGCAACTTCCAGAACCCGAGCAGCCCGCACCGCGTAAACCGCGCAAGTCGCCAGCAAGAACAGGAGCCAGACGTGCTACAGCCAGCCAGACGTAAATTCCGCAAGGAACAGAAAGGCCGAAACACCGGCAAAGCGACCCGCGGCAACAAGGTCAGCTTCGGCGAGTTCGGCCTGAAAGCGATTGGCCGCGGCCGACTTACCGCCCGACAGATCGAAGCCGCCCGGCGCGCCATGACGCGGCACATCAAGCGTGGCGGCCGCATCTGGATCCGGATTTTCCCGGACAAGCCGATTTCGCAGAAACCGGCCGAAGTGCGGATGGGTAACGGTAAAGGCAATCCCGAATACTGGGTCGCGGAGATCCAGCCGGGCAAGATGCTCTACGAAATGGACGGCGTCGACGAAGCCACAGCGAAGGAGGCTTTCCGCCTCGCCTCTGCGAAGCTGCCGATCGCCACGACCTTCGTGCAGCGCATGGTGGGAGCTTAAGCGATGAAAGCGAGTGAATTGAGGAACAAGTCGGCCGAGGAACTCACGCAGGAGCTGCAGTCGCTATTGCGCGCGCAGTTCGCGATGCGCATGCAAAAAGCAACGCAGCAGCTCACCAATACGAGTCAGATCAGGAAGGTTCGCCGCGACATCGCGCGTGTGCGCACCCAACTGAACCAGAAAGTACAGGTACAAGCATGAGTGAAGAGACGACCAAGCAGGAACCGAACAAGCGCACCCACACCGGGCGCGTGGTCAGCGACAAGATGACCAAGACGGTGACCGTACTCGTCGAGCGGCGCGTGAAGCACCCGCTCTACGGCAAATACGTGACACGAACCAAGAAGTATCACGCGCACGACGAGAATGGCGATTTCCACGAGGGCGATCTCGTGGAGATCGAGGAATGCCGTCCACTTTCGAAGACGAAAGCATGGCGCGTCACCAAGCTTTTAGAAAAATCGCGGGCCATCTGATTCCGTTGCGGAATCGATAAAACCGCTTTATAATATACGGCTTTTCGCGCTGTCCTTAATTCTATAGGACGGCGACCTGACCCGGACGGGCTCCAATACTGGCCCCGCAATCCAGCATACGTGACTCACTCACGTCGCTGTGGCGGGCTAAGTTGGGGAAGCAGCAAATAGCGAGACAACACGATGATACAAATGCAGTCCATTCTGGACGTTGCGGACAATACGGGCGCCCGCGCGGTCATGTGCATCAAGGTATTGGGCGGCTCCAAGCGGCGCTACGCCGGTATCGGTGACGTCATCAAAGTCAGCGTCAAAGATGCGGCCCCGCGCGGTCGCGTGAAGAAGGGCGAGATTTATAACGCGGTGGTTGTGCGCACGGCAAAAGGTGTCCGGCGCGCCGACGGGTCACTGGTGAAGTTCGATTCGAATGCCGCGGTGCTGCTCAACGCCAAGCTCGAGCCGATCGGCACCCGCATCTTCGGTCCGGTGACGCGCGAATTGCGCACCGAGCGCTTCATGAAGATCGTGTCGCTCGCACCGGAAGTGCTCTGAGCGCGGTCGCTGATTAGGAAGATTTGCGATCAACAAGATTCGTAAGGGCGACCAGGTCATTGTGCTGACCGGCCGCGACAAGGGCAAGCGCGGCACCGTGGCCCGCCGTGTCGACGACAGCCACC
>JBKJMN010000305.1:0-7696 GCA_046596405.1 Burkholderiales bacterium | reverse complement strand
TTACGCTTTCAATCCTGCCCGGCTACGGCGATCGCAGCGTGACCGTGTATGGCCACGGCGCCACCGCCAAATGCGATTATGCGCGGGATATTTACGTGCGCGATGAGCCGACCCGCTTCGGTTCGTTGTTCGACAGCCTGTTAACCGCGTGGCAGGTCGCCGGTCAGATCGTGGTCGCCAGCGTGGCGAATTTTTTCAAGGCTGCACTGAATACGCTGGGCCGCAAGCCTGCCGCCAATCCCTATGGCGAGTGCATCGAGCGCAGCATCCGCGCTTTTTATCGCGCCGGCGATAGTCCTGATGCGCGTTTGACCGGCCGCTTCGGCGCCGACGTGATAAGAGCGTGCGAAGCTATTACCCGCGCGGCGAAATTCGAGCCATCCGGCCACGCGCGCGACGAATGGACCGTCAAGCCCGTGCTGCGCGCGCCGACCGTGCTGGTGATCGGCGGCACGGGGTTTATCGGTAAATACCTGGTGAAGCTGCTGGTCGAGGGCGGGCACGGCGTGCGCGTTGTCACCCGCAGCATGAACGCGGGGCAACTTGCGCTCGCCGGCCTGCCGGTCGAACTCGTCGCGGGTGAGCTCGGCGATCCGGGGTTCATGGACCAGGCGCTGGACGGCATCGCCGTGGTCTATCACCTCGCGAAAGCCGCGGGGAGCAAGTGGGAAGATTATTATCGCGACGACGTGCTGGTCACCCGCAACATTGCCGAGCGCGCGCTCGCCAAAGGCATCAAGCGCTTTATCTACACCGGTACGATCGACTCCTACTATTCGGCCGACGTGAACAGCGTCATCACCGGCGACACGCCGCTCGATCCGCAAATCGCGCGGCGCAATCACTATGGACGCTCCAAGGCGGCGTGCGAAGCCTTGTTGATGGATTTGTACCGCCGGCACAATTTCCCCCTCGTCATCGTGCGGCCCGGCATCGTGATCGGCCACGGTTTTCCACCCGCGCACTGGGGCGTGGGCATGTTCCAGTCGCAGACCTGCGTGCAATTGTGGGGCAGCGGCGACAGCAAGCTGCCGCTGGTGCTGGTCGAAGACGTCGCCCAGGCGCTCGTTCTGGCGATGGATAAGGAGGGCATCGAGGGGCAAAGTTTCATCGCCACCGATGAGCCGTTGTTGAGCGCGCGCGATTATGTCGACATCGTATCCCGCGAAAGTGGCACCCGGCTGCGCGCGCTGCCGACGCCGATCTGGAAATTTTACGTGAGCGACCTGCTGAAAGAGGCGGCGAAGCACGCGATCAAGCATCCCAATCGCCGGGTCCCGAGCTACCGCGACTGGGATTCGCGCAGCCATCGCGCGCGTTACGACAATGCGAAAACCCGGCAGGTGCTGGGCTGGCGTCCTGCCGGCACCCGCGAAGCGCTGATCGAACGCGGCATCGCCGCTTCGGTGCGCGAGTTCATGCGCTGAACGCGGCGGTAAATTCGATATGCTTATTGCAGTTTCCGCCTTGTTGATACTCATGACTGCGCTGCTCGTCGTGCCGGTCGCGGTGTTTACGCTCGAATGCCTGATGGCCGCCCGCCGTCCCGCGGCGGCGAACCGCGAAGGCAATGTTGCCGGCGACCGCCCGCGACCGCGCATCGCCGTCGTAATTCCCGCGCACAACGAAGAACTTGGGATTGAAATGACGGTGGCGGCGCTGGTGCGCGAACTGTCGCCCGCCGATACCGTGCTGGTCATTGCCGACAACTGCTCCGATACGACCGCCGTGTGCGCGGCGCGCGGCGGCGCCACCGTGCTTGAGCGCAATGACTCCGGGCAGCGCGGGAAAGGCTACGCGCTGGATTTCGCGGTGCGGCATTTGCGCGCGGCGCCGCCCGAGGTTGTCGTTTTTGTCGATGCCGACTGTCGCTTGACGCCCGGCGCGTTGACGCTGTTGAGCGATGTTGCGCTGGCGACCCGGCGACCGGTGCAGGCGCGTAACCAGATGAACGAGCCGGACGGCGTGACGGAGCGCAGCATCGCCGGCTTTGCGTGGCTGGTGCGCGGCACCGTCAGGCCGACGGGGCTGGCAGCGATGGGCATGCCGTGCCAGTTATAGGGTACCGGCATGGCTTTCCCGTGGGATCTGTTGCAGCAGTTGTCGCTGGCCAGCAGCAATATCGTCGAAGACATGAAATTGACGGTCGATCTGATCGGCCGCGGAACCATGCCGGTTTTTTGCGGCAATGCTGCGGTGATCAGTTCGTTCGCACCGGCGCCTGACTCGGCCAACGCGCAGCGAAGGCGCTGGGAGCACGGCCATCTTGCCACGCTGCTCAAATACGGCCTGCCCGCTGTCGGCCGCGGCATTCGCGATCTGGATATGCGAAAAACCATGCTCGCGCTCGACATCTGCGTGCCGCCATTGTCTTTGCTGGTCATGCTGCTGGTTGCAGTCACGCTCGCCTCACTGGTCGCCGCACCGGCGGTTGAAGCGGCGCGTTACACCGCGGCGGTTTGTCTCCTGGCGTGGCTGGCCTTATGCACAGGTTTGGGGCTCGTGTGGCGCCGGTTTGCGCGCGGTTCTTTCGATGCGCGGACGTTGTGGCGCATTCCCGCGTACGCAGCGTCAAAAATCCCGCTCTATTTCAAATTTCTGACCAGCCGCCAGAAGGAATGGAACCGGACCGACCGTAAATGAGGCGGCCTTTGCGCGGAGCGGCGAGTGCCCGCGCGCGTTTCGCTTTGTCAATAAAATCACCCGGTTCCGGCTTCCATTTGTACGATTTCGCACAGACCTTTTTCGTGTGAGCAGGCATCCTTGCGTTTTTGAAAAGCAGGGAGCGTTGCCGCGTGAAAGCTGCCGTGATTTTCGCCGTGATCATCCGCCGGCTGCCGGCCGCCGCAGGTCGTCCCGAACCGTCAGCGGCGGCAGGTTCGGCGCGCGAGTTTGCCTGAGCACCCAATCGATGCCCAATGCAAGGACCGACCGCCCGATCAAAGTGCTCGCCGCCGCCAGCGGCGGAGGGCACTGGATCGAACTCATGCGCATCATCCCCGCGTTCGCCGGACATGAGGTTGCGTACGTGACTGTCCGCCGCGATTATCGGGCCGACGCGGGCGACGCGCCGTTTTACACGGTCAACGATGCGACGGGCTGGAACCTGTTCGGCATACTCGAGCTCGCCATCCGGATGTTTTTGGTCGTGCTCGTCGTGCGGCCCGACGTCGTGGTCAGCACCGGCGCCGCCCCCGGCTATTTCGCGGTGCGCTTCGGGCGCCTGATGGGCGCGCGCACTATCTGGATCGACAGCCTCGCCAACGTCGAGCAGCTTTCGCGCGCCGGCCAGATGGCTGGGCGCTATGCGCATTTATGGCTCACACAATGGCCGGTGCTCGCGCGCGAAGGCGGGCCGAAGTTCGCCGGGCAGGTCATATGATCTTCGTCACGGTAGGGCATCAGACGCCGTACGATCGCCTGGTCCGTCTGGTCGACCGGTGGGCGGAAAAAAACGGCCGGCGCGACGTGTTCGCGCAGATCGGCCGCGGCGAATATCGCCCGCAACAGTTCGCGTACGCGCAATTTCTCGAGCCCGCCGAATTCGACCGCCATGTGCGCGAATGCACGGCGCTGGTCGGCCACGCGGGCACCGGCTCCATCATCCAGGCGTTGCTGATCGGCAAACCGATGCTCGTGCTGCCGCGCCTCGCGCGCTTCAACGAGACGCGCAACGACCATCAGGTCGGTACTGCGCTGCACTTTGCCGAAGCGGGGCAGATTTTAATGGCGCAGGACGACGCAGATTTCGTGCACCAGTTGGACGACGTCGAGGCGTTCCGTCCGCATTCGCTGATTGGCGGTGCAGCTTCGCCGCAGCTGATCACGGAAATCCGCCAGTTCATAGAAACCAGGCCGTAAACGGCACCCGGCCCACATGCGCATCGCCTATTTCGTGAACCAATATCCCAAAGTGAGCCACAGCTTCATTCGCCGCGAGATTCTGGCGCTGGAACGCCGCGGCTTCGATATCCTGCGCATCGCGCTGCGCGGCTGGGACGGCGAACTCGTCGACGCCGAGGACATTCACGAGCGCACGCAGACGCGCTATGTATTGAAAGCGGGGCTGCCTGCGTTGCTGCTCGCCGCGCTGCGCATGCTGCTCACGGCGCCGGTGCGGTTTTTTTCCGCGCTCGCGCTCGCGTTGCGCATGGGCCGCGGCGCCGACCGTCCGTTGCCGTATCACCTCGCGTATCTCGCTGAAGCGTGCCGCATGCTGCCGTGGTTCAAAGCCTTCGGCGCGACGCACGTGCATGCGCATTTCGGCACGAACTCGGCCGAGGTCGCGATGCTCGCACGCGTGCTCGGGGGCCCGCCGTACAGCTTCACGGTGCACGGTCCGGAAGAGTTCGACAAGCCGCAGTCGCTCGGCATCAAAGAAAAAATCAGGCGCGCGGCATTCGTGGTGGCGGTGAGTTCGTACGGCCGCAGCCAGCTTTATCGCTGGATCGATTATGCGCAATGGCCCAAGGTCAAGGTTGTGCATTGCGGCTTGGAGCCATCGTTTCATGACGTCGCGTCGACGCCCCTGACGGCGCTGCCGCGGCTCGTCTGCGTAGGCCGGTTGTGCGAGCAGAAAGGCCAGTTGTTGCTGGTCGAAGCGGTCGCGCGCCTCGCCGCCAAAGGCGTGCGGGTCGAACTGGTGCTGGCCGGCGACGGCGAAATGCGCGGCGCCATCGAGGCGTTGATCCAGACGCACGCGCTGGGCAGGCAGGTCAGCATCACCGGATGGATCAGCGCTGAGCGCGTGCGGGCTGAAATTCTCGCGGCGCGCGGCCTCGTGTTGCCGAGCTTCGCCGAGGGCCTGCCGGTCGTGATCATGGAGGCGATGGCGCTCAAGCGCCCGGTGCTCACCACGTACGTGGCCGGCATACCGGAGCTGGTGGTCGCCGGCGCCAGCGGCTGGCTGTTTCCCGCCGGCGATGTCGCTGCGCTCGCCGATGCGATCGAGGATGCGCTCGCGCGTTCTGCCGATGAACTGACGCGCATGGGCGAAGCTGCGTACGCGCGCGTAATGGAACGTCATTCGATCGATACGGAAGCGGGAAAACTCGCGGGGTTTTTCCAGGAATCTCAAGCCATGCATGCCTAACGCCGCACTGACAGGGATCTATTCAAAATGACACAGGTATTCGAAGCCAAAGCGACGGTCCAACAATGGGACGACGATTATTATCATCCGATTGCGTTGAAGTTCTATGATTCCGCGATTGCGGACATGCTGAAAATGATGGAGGTGCCGGCTGGCGCGACCGTGCTCGACGCGGGTTGCGGGCCCGGCGTGCACAGCATCCGCGTGGCCAGGGCGGGTCACCGCGTGTGTGCGATCGACATCTCGACCACGATGCTTGGCGAGGCGCGCCGGCGTGCCGAGCTCGACGGGGTCGCCGACCAGATCGAGTTCCAGCAAAAAGACCTGACGCACCTCGAGATCCCTGACAACGCGTTTCGCTATGTGTTTTCGTGGGGCGTCATCATTCATATTCCCGCTGCTGCCAAGGCGCTGGACGAGCTTGCGCGCATTATCGCGCCGGGTGGCAAGCTCGCATTGTTCATCACCAACAAGTCCGCACTCGACCACAAAATCGAGTCGTTCATGCGGCTGGTGCTCGGCAAACCGCTGAAGGGCATGCAGCGTCTGGAGCTGGGCGACGGCATCTGGTACGGCGCGGACGACGAGAAGCTGTGGGTGTGGCGATTCGAGACGAGCGCGGTCGTTGACTACTTGAAAGCGCGCGGATTCCGGCTCACGCATCGCCGCATTGGTGCGCTGTCGGAAATTCAGAGGCGCGTAAGCGGACTGCCGCGTCGCCAGTTGTTGCACCTGAACGATGCGGCATACCGGTGGAACTGGCCGGCCGACCTTGGCACCACGCAATTGCTGGTGTTCGAGAAATCATGAGCGCCATGTTTTCGAATCGCATCGCGATTTTCGTCGCCGCGCTGATGGTGCTGGCGAGCATCGGCGCGGTAGTCGCGCGCCCTACGGTCAAGGCAGCGGACGAGGGGCCGCCGATTTCTCTCGAGCAGATGGTGCCCAAGCAGTTCGGCGACTGGACCGAGGAGCCGCAGCGCTACGCGCAGGTCGTCAATCCGCAGACGCAGGAACTGCTCGACAAGCTCTACAGCCAGATCCTGAGCCGCGTTTATGTCAACGGCGCCGGCTACCGCATCATGCTGTCGCTCGCCTACGGCAGCAATCAGCGCGGCTCGCTGCAGGCCCACAAGCCGGAAGTGTGCTATCCCGCGCAGGGTTTCGCCATCGATAAAAACGTACCCGCGCAACTCGAATCGCCGTTCGGCGCAATACCGGTGCGGCGCCTGATGAGCCATCTGGGCGCGCGCTACGAGCCGGTCACTTACTGGTTCACTGTCGGGGATACCGCAGTTCAAGGGTCAACCCAGAAAAGACTGGTAGAGCTGCGCTTCGGCCTGACCGGCAGGATCCCGGACGGTTTGCTTTATCGCGTTTCGTCGATCGACCGCGATGAAACGCGCGCGTATGTGCTGCAGGACGACTTCACCACCCAGTTGCTGAAGGCGGTAGCGCCGGCGGATCGCAAGCGGTTGAGCGGACTCGGCTTGACGTAATTTTTCCGGGGGCAGGTAAATGACGACACAGGATTTCGACATGGACGCGCTGGGCGCCGAGGCTTTGCCCGGCGGACTGGCTGAGATACAGCGCGCGCTGCAATTCGCGCCTGCCATAGAAGACACGGTGACGCCCGAACGCCGCGCCGCCTGCCGCGCCGGCTTAGCGGACCGGCGCAGGCCACTGAGCAAACCGGCGCGGTGAACAATGATGCCCTCCGTAATCCGCCGTCTGCAGCGCTCGCATTTCACCGCTGGTGGCTGGCGCTCGGCTGGGCGCTCGTGTTTGTCATCGTCTACCTTTCGCTCACGCCCGAACCGGTCCAGCTGAATGTCGAGCAGGGTGACAAGTTCGGTCACGTTTTTGCCTATGCCGCGGTCATGGCGTGGTTTGCGAGCGTGTATGAAGCTCCGGCGCGGCGCCTGCAATTCGCGCTCGGGTTCATCGCGCTTGGGGTGGGCCTTGAATTCGCGCAGCGCTGGACCGGCTATCGCTCGTTCGAAGTCGCGGACATGGCGGCTGACGCCGTTGGGGTTGCTGCCGGCTGGGTGGTCGCGCCGCCGCGCATGCCGAATATTCTGCGCTGGCTCGAGCGCGTCTCGCGGCGTGCCTAGCGCGCCGATGGAAGGCTGATCGCATGCCCGCACGCGGAAAAATCCTGGTCACCGGCGGCGCCGGCTTTATCGGCGCGAATTTCGTGCTCGACTGCGTGCGCGTTGAAGCGGGCACGATCGTAAATCTCGACAAGCTCACGTACGCGGGCAACATGGACAATCTCGCGGCGCTCGATGGCGACGCGCGGCATGTTTTCGTGCGTGGCGACATTTGCGACCGCGCGGTGCTCGACCGCCTGTTCGCGGCGCATCAGCCGCGCGCGGTCGTTCACTTTGCCGCTGAAAGCCACGTCGACCGCTCGATTCACGGCCCCGGTGAATTCGTGCGCACCAATATCAACGGCACTTTCAGCCTGCTCGAAGCGGCGCGCGGCTATTGGGAGAAGCTTGAGCCCGCCGCGCGCGCGGGTTTCCGCTTCCTGCACGTGTCGACCGACGAAGTCTACGGTTCGCTCGGCCCGGCAGATCCGCCATTCACCGAGACTCATGC
>JBKJMN010000285.1:0-4313 GCA_046596405.1 Burkholderiales bacterium | reverse complement strand
CTGCTGCCGCGCCTGCGCGACGGCACGCTGACGCCGACCGTGCTCGCGCGCGACGTGCTCGCCACTGCCGCCGACGGCGACCGCCATCACACGTGGATACACCGGTTGAGCGACGATGCAGTCCTCGCGCGGGCGCGGCAGCTGGAAAGCCTGCCGGATGCGCGCAAGCTTCCATTGTATGGCGTGCCTTTCGCAGTCAAAGACAACATCGACGTCGCCGGCCATCCGACGACTGCCGCCTGCCCCGCTTTCGCCTACATGCCCGGTATTACGGCAACCACCGTGCGGTGCCTGCTGGATGCGGGCGCGATCCTGCTTGGCAAAACGAATCTCGATCAATTCGCCACCGGCCTGGTCGGCACGCGCTCTCCCTACGGCGCTGCCACCAATTCATTCGATCCGCGCTACATCGCCGGCGGCTCGAGTTCGGGCTCGGCGCTCGCAGTCGCGCTCAATCTCGTGAGCTTCGCGCTCGGCACCGACACCGCGGGCTCCGGCCGCGTTCCCGCCGGCTTCAACAACATCGTCGGCCTGAAACCGACGCGCGGCACCATCAGCGCCACCGGCGTGGTGCCGGCATGCCGCACGCTCGATTGTGTGTCTATTTTTGCGCTGACCGCCGGCGATGCGTGGGAGGTCTATCAAGTTGCCCGCGGCTACGATCCGGCCGACGCCTATTCACGTCGCCCGCAACCTTCAGCGCATCTCCCGGCAACGCGGTTACGTTGCGGCGTCCCGCGCGCCGCCCAACTCGAATTCTGCGGGGACGCCGCAGCCGCCGCAATGTTCGAGCACGGCGTGAGACTCGCCAAGCAAAGCGGCGCCGAAATTGTCGAGATCGACTTTGCGCCGTTCAGCGAGACTGCGGCGCTGCTCTATCAAGGTCCCTGGGTGGCTGAACGGCTCGCCGGGATCAAGACTTTTTTCGCCGCGCACCCGCAGGACATGCATCCCGTTACCCGCGAAATCACCGCGGGTGGCGCGCGCTATTCCGCTGTCGACACGTTCGAAGCCAAGTACCGGCTGCAATCTTTAAAACAGCGCGCCGCCGCAGAATTCGCCAACATCGACGTTCTGCTGGTGCCGACGTCGCCGACCATTTACACCCTGGCACAAATCGCCGCCGATCCGATCAGACTCAATTCGAACCTCGGCGTGTACACGAATTTCGTCAACCTGCTCGACCTGGCAGCGATCGCGGTCCCCGCGGGCATGCGTCAGGACGGGCTGCCGGCGGGCGTCACCGCGATTGCGCCGGCGTTCAGCGAACCTTTGCTGTGCGAATTCGCCGACCGCATCCACCGCTTGAGCGGCGTGACTCTGGGCGCAACCCGATTTGCGCTGCCGCCGTCCACCCCCGGGTTTCGCGACACCGCCGGCGATGCGCACCTGCAACTCGCGGTGGTTGGCGCGCACCTGTCCGGGATGCCGCTCAACCATCAGCTCACCGCACGCGGAGCGCGGCAGGTTGGCCCCGCGCGAACTGCCCGGTGCTACCGGCTGTACCTGCTGCCAGGCACGCACTCACCCAAACCAGGGCTCGTGCGCGATGCCGCGGGCACCGGCCACGCCATCGAGATCGAAATATGGAGCATGCCCGCTGCGTGCTTCGGGCCTTTCGTCGCTGAAATTCCCGCCCCGCTCGGCATCGGCATGCTCGAACTTGAAGACGGACGCACCGTGCAGGGGTTCGTGTGTACGCAAAGTGTCGCGCCTGATGCGCGCGATATTTCCGCCTTCGGCGGCTGGCGCAACTTCGTCGCCAGCCAAAAGACTTAGCGCAACCGGCCGGCAGTTGCCCGCCGGCTGCGCCGTTCAGATCAGGGCTTGAGCTGCCCGCGAATTTCGCCGCCCTTGTTCGCAGCGCTGTGAACGTTCACGTACGTGTTGCCGGCCTTGAACGCTTCGTATTGCGCATCCGTGAACTTGGCCCCGGGCGCAAACGTCCAGGTGTTGTCCGAGCTTTTGGTCATCGGCACGATCACCGGACCGTTCTTGCCCGGCGCGCCGTCGTGAATGTGCGCGGCCACGCCGACCACGCCCGACGTCGTGACGCTGCCGCTGACCGACTTGTCGGCGCCTACCGTAATGGTGCCGGAGCCCGTCGCCGCGGTCGTCACCGGCGGTACTTCCTGCGCGCCGCTCAACGTTACCTGTGTGTTGTTGCTCCCCGCCATCCCGGCGCAACCCGCGCCAAAAATAGCCACGGCGCTGACGATAATCAATAGCGACTGACGGCCCGACTGCACAATAGTATTCATTTCCATTACCTCCATTCGTAACTGCGTTGTTAAGGGAATCTCGCAAACCTACAAAACCGCGTGCTATCTTACGCCGCCTGTGAAAAATCGGAACAATTCAAAAAACAATTTTCCTGCCGCCCGCCGCCACGGTTACTCCGGCACGTCGAGATCCAAGAGGGGCGCATATTGCTGCGCGCCGAATATATCGCCATCTCCCGCGCTGCCGCTCGGCGTCAACCGGTAAATTGTAAACTTTACAGCGTAGCCGGGATCGTATTCGACAAAATCCGAAATGCGCGCGGCCGGGATCCGGTAGAGCGCGGCCATCGTTTCGCGCGTCAGCACACGCGCGCGCTTGACGCGCTCGTAATTTTCGCGGTCGCGGAAAATGATGTCGAAGGTGATCTTGTCGACGCCCGCATTCTTGCTGCGGATCGTTTTCGCCAATTCGTTGAGTTTGGTTGTGGCCATTCGATGCAGTCTCAAATCCCGGCTTCGATCAGGTGAGTCTTGAACAGCTCCATGCCGTGGCTTACGGCGACTGTGTGATTGAGCGTCCAGCGGTAGGCTGGACTTGCGCGCAGCACCTCGTCGAGCGGGAAGGCCACCGAGCCCGCCGTGCCTTTGACGTCGGGCAGCCGCGCGTAGAACATCTGGCGCAACCCTATCATCGCGACCTCCTCCGCCATCTCGGTGGTCGGCGCGACACCCTGCACGAACACGCACAATTCGTGTCCCGGCTGGTGACGCAGCGGTTCGAGCGCGCCCATGACGCCGTCGCGGCCATAGACGTTGTAATGCAACTCGTACCCGGTAGCGCCGAAACGTTCGCGCACCTTGTCCCGCGCCCAGTCGATCACGCGGTCGACGTTGGCGATCGTATAGGGATCCCGGATGCCGCACAGGCCCACGTAGCGCTCGCCGACTTTGCCCGCGCCTTCGAGCTTGACGCGCATCACATCCGCCGGCACGAACCGTGGCCCCGTGATGCGCGTCGTGCGTTCGTCGAACTGCTCGTAGCGGCAATCCGTCATGTCGAGCATGCCACCGGCGACGAACTCCTGAAAAGGATTCGAGCGCTCGTACATGGCGTGTCCCGCCACTGACGCGACCGTGCAGCGCTGCTCCGGCAGCATGGCGGTGACCTTGACGTCTTCCTGGCTGATTTCGCCGAGTACCGTTTCCTTGCCGCCGTACGGCTCGGCGCAGAACGACGCGCATTCCAGCACCTTGCCGAGATAGTAGGAAAGATTCTCCGGAAAACCATGATGAATCGCCGGCGCGGCGAAGACCGCCGCATCCGAGCTGCGTCCGCCAATAATCACATCGGCGCCCTGCTCGAGAAGCGCAATGAACGGATGCACGCCGGCCATCGCCACGATGCGTTCAGTCGCATCGAGTTCGCTCTCGGTCAGTACCGCGCGGCCGTCGAGCCCCGCCAGCGCATCGCCGGCGCGGATTTTCGCGCGCAGGTATTCTTTGCCGACCTCGGAATAGAAATACCCGAGACGAAACTTCTGCAACCGGTGTTTCGCGGCAAGTTCCGTAATGATGCGAACGAACAGGTCGACCCGGCTGTTGCTGCCGGTGTCGCCCGCCGAGCCGATGATCATCGGCACGCCGAGTCGGCGTGACGCGAGCAGCATGTGCTCGAGCTCGTGACGTTGCCACGCTTCCGGGCTCGTGCAGATGTCCGCGCCCAGCGGCACGGGTCCGACGTCATCGCTGCCCGAATCGGCGGCAATGTAATCGGGCCGCGCTGCCACGCCAAGCTCGAAACTGCCCGTGCGAATAGGCGCGAATCCCAGATGCCCGTTGGGGCTGATGATTTTGAGTGTGTGCATACCGTGTCCCGAGCGGCATGATGTATTATTTCGTTGTCGCGCTCAATGCCAATCTCGAGGAATCCGCCATTTCCGTCGTCCTTCGCCTCATCGCCATCGCCGGCAGTGTGCTGCTGGGGATCAACGTCGCCGCGGGGGCGGACCCGAAGCTGCCTGGTCTCGTCAAAATCGTCGTGCCGTTCGGGCCCGGCGGCAGCAACGACGTGGTAGCTCGCGCCATTGCCGG
>JBKJMN010000264.1:0-6571 GCA_046596405.1 Burkholderiales bacterium | reverse complement strand
TAGCGTGCCAAAGGCTTTCCCTCACCCTCGGTCCCTCTCCCGGGGGTAGAGGGAAGGTAAGCCCTTCTCCCTCGGAGAGAAGGGTGGGGAGAGCAAAGGGAGGGGGCCGAAGGCGGGAAAGTCTATTGTCACAAAGTTCTGTAATTCTCAATAAGTTCCGTCATTAACCATTTGAGCGAACGTTGCGATGCGCAATAACACGAATTCTGTGTAAAGGCTTTTGGTGTATCTGCGTTTATCGCTTATTTGTGGCTAATCAATCTTGAGTGCTTTAGAAAGAGGTGGAACGATGAACGACAAACTCGCCGAATTGATGAAAGACGAACTTTTCGCCAAGGGCTATGAAATCCGCCGCCAGGCTTTCGGCGATGCGGTCGTCGATGCGGACGCCGCGGTGCGCATGAACGACGAATTCCAGCGCCCGATGTGGCAGCACGGCGTGCAAGCGGCATGGGGACTTCTGTGGTCGCGACCCGGCCTCGACGCGCGCGCGCGCAGCATTGCGACACTCAGCGCGCTGGTGGCACTCAATGTGCCCGACGAAATCGAGAAACACGTGCGCGCCGCCGTCAGCAACGGCGTGACGGAAGTCGAACTGCGCGAACTTCTCCTGCACCTATCGACCTACTGCGGATTTCCCAAAGCCGCCGCCGCGTTCAAGATCGCGAGCGCGGTGATGAAAGAGCCGCAGACGAAGAAACAAGCGGATGAAAACGCGCAGGCGGCCAAACAATAATCCGCCCTACGCCACTACTCCCGCCCGCGCCGAGATTGCTCCACCGTCTATCGAGGTCCGACGCCTAACGCGGTGGCGCCGCATCGCGCAACACCGACGCGTTCTGATCCTTGACCTGCGCGCGAAAGAAGCCGTAACCGGCGAGCTCGCCGAGGTCGAAACGGAACTGCCTGGAGGTAGAAACCTTGCGCGCGAGGCCCACCAGCCCGGCGCGGCTTAGCGGTTGCGCACGCGGCAAGGCGAGCAGGATCTTGTTACCCGCGCCGCGCACGTCGAGGATGACCAGTTCGTCGAACACCTCCTGATAGGTGCGCACCATGGCGTCGAAAAGCGGGTTGTAATCGCGGCCCCACACGTTGCCGATGACGACGCCGTCGGGCTTGACTGCGCGCCGCACGGCGTGCAGAAACTCCTGCGTCGTCAGGTGGGCCGGCAGTTCGGCGCTGCCGAAAGCATCCAGGAAAATCGCATCGTAAGGACGCTGCGCCTGCTCGATGAACCGCCGCCCGTCGTCGACGTGCGCGCGCATGCCGGCATCCTCGCGAAAACCGAAAAACCGCTTCGCCACGTCGACCACGTCGGGATCGATATCCACCGCGTCGATCACCGCATCCGGGTAGTGCCTGCGCAGGAACATGGGCAGGGTGCCGCCGCCGAGCCCGACGACCAGCATGCGGCGCGGTTCCGCGCACAACGCCAGACCAACGAAAACGACCGGCGCGTACGGCAATCCCAGATATTCCGGATCGCCGAGTTTCACCAGGCTTTGCCGCGCGCCGCCGCGCGAAAACCGCAGGACGCGCAGGCCCTCCTGCTCCTCCGTCACCACGATGGTGCCGAAGAGCGAGGGTTTTTCGTACAGCACCGTCGGCTCGGCGCGCGCCAGCGCGACGCAGACGAGGAGCGCGGCATACAGGAATAAGCGCGGATGCGGCATAGAGGCCTAAGCCGCGAGTTCGCCGTCGGCCACGAACTGCAGGCGCGCCAAGTGCGCATACAGCCCATTCGCGCGCAGCAGCTCCTCATGCGTGCCGACCGAATGAATGCGGCCGCGATCGATCACGATAATGCGGTCGGCGTGGCGCACGGTCGCCAGGCGATGCGCGATGACGAGTGTGGTGCGGCCGCTTTCGAGTTTCTCCAGCGCCGCCGCCACCAGGCGTTCACTTTCAGCGTCGAGCGAGCTCGTCGCTTCGTCGAGCAACAGGAGCGGCCGGTCGGCAAGCAGTGCCCGCGCGATCGAGATGCGCTGGCGCTGGCCGCCGGACAATTTCACGCCGCGTTCGCCCAGATCGGTGTCGAAACCCTGCGGCAGGCGCTCGATGAATTCCATCGCCTGCGCGGCGACGCATGCAGCGCGCACCTGTTCGTCGGTTGCGTCGGGACGTCCGAAGCGCACGTTCTCGGTGACGCTCGCGGCGAAGATCACCGGGTCCTGCGGCACCAGCGCAATCGCCCGGCGCAGTTCGCGCGGATCGCAATGCCGGATGTCGGCGCCGTCGAGCAGGATACGTCCGGCTACGGGATCGTAAAACCGCAGGATCAACGCGAATACCGTCGACTTGCCCGCGCCCGAGGGGCCTACCAGGGCGACGCGTTCCCCGGGACTGATAGCGAATGAGACCGGGCCCAACGCCGTCGTTTCAGGCCGCGTCGGATACGCGAACGTCACCTCGTCGAAGCGGATGGCTCCCGTCACCCGCGACGGCAGGTGTATGGGCGGCGGTTCGACGACCAACGCCGGTTTGACGTCGAGCAATTCCATCAGCCGTTCGGTAGCGCCCGCCGCGCGCTGAATCTCGCCCCATACCTCGGACACCACGCCCGCGCTCGCGGCGACGATGGCTGCATAGAACACAAATGCCGATAGTTGACCGGCGGTCAGACGCCCTTCGAACACGTCGTGGCCGCCGATCCATAGGATCACGCCGACCGCGCAGAAACCGATCAGCATCACGAGCGAGATCAACCATGCTTTCACGCGGATGCGGTCGACGCCCGCTGCGTAGGCGGCTTCCGTCGCTGCGGCGAAGCGCTCGTTCGTGCGCTCTTCGTGCCGGTACGCCTGCACGGTGCGGATTTCGTGCAGCGACTCGTCGATGTGGGCCGAAACATCGGCGACGCGGTCCTGGTTCAGGCGCGACAGGCTGCGCACGCGCCGCCCCATCAGCAGAATCGGGATCAGCGTCGCCGGCACGCCGAGCACGATGAAGGCGGCGAGCTTGGCGCTAGTCGCGAACAGCATGACGAGCGAGCCCGCCATCATGATCGCGTTGCGCAGCAGCATCGACACGCCGAAGCCGATCACCTGGCGCATCTGCTCGCTGTCGTTGGTGAGCCGCGAGGAGATTTCGCCGGTGCGCGACGCGTCGAAGAATGCCGGCGACAAAGTGAGCACATGCGCGAATGCGGCCTGGCGCACGTCCGCGATCACGCGCTCGCCTACACTCATCATCAGGTAGAAGCGTGTCCACGTCGCGCCGGCGAGCAGTATCGAGACCCCGACGACCGCACCGAGCGCGACATTGAGCAGATGCGGATCGCGACTGCCGAAGCCGGCATCGATCACGTGGCGCAGCCCCTGCCCCAGCGCCAAAACGCAGCCCGATGCGGTCACCAATGCCACGAGCGCGATGACGAGACGCCCGCGATACGGCGCGAGAAAGCGCCACAGCCGTAACAAGTGGACGATTTCGCCCTTGGGCGACGGAGTAACGGTCGTCATGGCAGGTTCAGCGCGGCGATTTGCTCGAACTGATCAGCGGGTCCGTCCATTCGCGGTCCGCTTTGAGGAACGCCGCCGTGCCCGCGCAGAATGCAGCCAACCATGCTTGCAGCCGCGTCACAATCCGAGCTCGGAAAGCCCCGGATGATCGTCGGGCCGGCGACCCAGCGGCCAGCGATATTTGCGGTCCGCCTCCCTGATCGGCAGGTCGTTGATGCTCGCGATGCGCCGGCGCATGAGGCCGTCGCCGTCGAACTCCCAGTTTTCGTTGCCGTACGAGCGGAACCAGCTTGCGGAATCGTCGCGCCACTCATACGCGAATCGCACCGCGATCCGCGCTTCGTCGAACGCCCACAACTCCTTGATCAGCCGGTAGTCGAGCTCGCGCGCCCACTTGCGCTGCAGAAACTGCTGAATCGCCGCGCGCCCCGTCAGAAACTCGGCGCGATTGCGCCACGTGCTGTCAGCCGTGTACGCGAGCGACACCCGCTCGGGATCGCGCGAGTTCCAGCCGTCTTCGGCCAGGCGCACTTTCTGTGTTGCGGTCTCGCGGGTAAACGGCGGTAGCGGCGGTCGACTGGCAGGGTTTGCGCTCATGGAGTTCTCCAGTATGGTTTAAAGTCAATCGACCACGAAAAATGTTGCGCCGGTGCGCGTGAAATTGCGGTGGCGTTCGGCATTGTCGGCCACCTGAAAGCTCATGCCCGGCGCGAGCGCAAACTTGCGGCCGTCTTCGAGCTCAATCTCTAACTCCCCCGCGACGCAGAAAAACACGTGCCCCTTCGCACACCAATAACCGGTTAAATACCCGGGCGTGTATTCGATCATGCGCACGCGCACATCGCCGCACTGCTGAGTGCGCCAGTAGGAGGTGCCGGTCGCGCCCGTGTGTTCGGTGCGCTCGATGCTCGACCAGTCGGTGACGCCGAAGGGAAAACCGGACAATAGCATCGCGAATTCCCAAAATAACGTGAACCCGGATTATGACACCGGGAGCGCTCGACCACGAACACCAACTTTGCGATACTAGCCTCCACAGAAGCGAGAGGAGTTTCCCATGAAAAGGTATTACATGCGCACGACGCTAATGGCCGCGTTTTTTGTCGCGGGCGCCGTCTTCGCCCAGCCCTATGCCTACGTGCCCAACGAAAAATCCGGCACCATTTCCGTCATCGACACCAGGACCGACAAAGTCACCGGCGAAATCAAGGCGGGCGAAAAGCCGCGCGGCCTTGCCGTCAGTCCGGACGGCAAATTCATCTACGTCAGCGACCAGCCGCAACGCGCGCTGAACGTGATCGACGTTGCGAAGCAGGCGATCGTCGCAAAAATCGCGCTCGGCGAATCCCCGGAAGGCGTCGGCATTTCTTCCGACGGCAAATGGGTGGTCGTCGCCGTTGAGGAAAGCAACAGCGTCGCGTTCATCGATACCGCGACCAACAAGTTATCGCTCAACCTCAAGGTCAAGGGCAAGAACCCCGAACACGCGGTGTTCAGCCCCGACAACAAATGGCTGTACGTAAGCGCCGAGGACAGCGACGTCGTCGATGTCATCGACGCGCGCACGCGCAAGCAGGTCGCCTCGATCACGCTCGGCCAGCGTCCGCGCGGCATCGCCTTTCTGCCCGACTCGAGCCGCGCATACGTCGCGGCGGAAGAAGCCCATATGGTCTATTCAATCGACACCGCCAAACAAACCGTGCTGAAGATTATCAAGGCGGGCCAGCGCGCGAACGGCGTCGCCGTGCGCCCTGACGGCAAGCGCGTGTACATTTCCAATGGCACCGATGGCACGGTCTCGGTGATCGACACGGCGAACGACACCGTGATCGCGACCATACCCGTCGGCCGCCGCCCGTGGAACATGGCGGTCACGCCGGACGGCAAAAAGCTTTACGTCGCCAACGGCCGCTCGAATTCGGTGTCGGTGATCGATACCGAGACCAATCAGAAAATCACCGACATCACAGTTGGCGAACTGCCGTGGGGTGTGGTGATCCGGTGAGCAGTGGGCGGTGTTTGACCGATGCTCATAACGTGCTGTCATCGTGGATTTGTCATAGTTAGAATTCGGCAGGCAGGCTAAACCCGGATTGGCCGTCGCAACGAATGACTGAATGGCCGTCTCAAGTTCCGCTTATTGGGTGGGGTGCGAAGGGCAGCTTTCTGGAAATTCAAAGGGCCGTACTCGACCCACAGGAGACATTCGAACCTTTCCATACCGGCCATTCATTTTTGAATTATGTTCACGTCATGGACATATATCGCCTTAATCTGAAGATCATTTCGGTTATCGAACAGCTCGAAGTGATCTAGAGGATACTCACGCACATCGGGCTATCACCGTAGCCCCCGCCCATTGCGCCGGCGCGGCGAGAAGGGATTTTAGAGGCGGCTTAAGACAGAAACGCGAGCGGGTTTTGACAGCGGCGACGGGGTCGCTCGTGCTGTGCGTGGACAATCGGTGGAATTGATAGAAAATCAGAATGCTTGGCGGAGTGTATTTTGCGGCAAATGCGGCGGCGGCGGTGCATTTACGCGCAATTGACCGCGTGGTGGGGCGGGTATACCGTGGGGAACTGGTGAAAAATGGTGTTTAAAAAGACTATCCATTGATATGCTCAGCTGTCCACCCACGGGTCGCAAGCAGGGATGCCGCTGAGATTACTTCCCACCCGCCGGGTGTTGACGGCTCTGCCCACCACCATCAATAGAAAATGCGTTCAACCGTTAAGGAGAAGGGAATGAAACGCTTAATCACCACTTTGTTGATGCTGATCTTTGTTGTTGGCGATGCTCTTGCTCAGAAAGGATCTCTAAACGAGCAAGTCGTTGGGACCTGGATTCACGTTTCGACCACCATTACCACCCCGGATGGTAAGAAAAGTGACCGCCCAGGCCAAGGAGTCTTGATCTATGCCCCTGATGGTCATTTCGCCTTCGTGAATGTGGCGAATAATCTCCCCAAGTTAGCAGCCAATAATCGGGATAAGGCGACGGCGGAAGAAGCTAGAGCTATCGTCGCTGGTTCGATAGCCTATTACGGCACATACACGGTCGATGAAGCGACGAAGACTATCGTCCCGAAAGTTGAGGGATCGACGTTTCCT
>JBKJMN010000110.1:0-7956 GCA_046596405.1 Burkholderiales bacterium | reverse complement strand
CATTCTCGGCGGCGCCGCGTTGTTCGCACTGGCGCTCGGCATGGGCGTGCCATTGCTCGCCGTCGGCGCGTCGGCCGGCACTTTGCTGCCCAAGGCCGGCCCGTGGATGGAAACCGTGAAACGGTTTTTCGGCGTCGTCTTGCTCGGGGTCGCGATTTATCTCGTTTCACCGTTGCTGCCGGCGGTCGCGCATATGCTCGCATGGGCCGCACTGCTGATCGTCTCGGCGATCTATTTGCATGCGCTCGATCCCCTGCCGCCGAACGCGCCTGGCGCGCGCAAGCTTTTCAAAGGGCTGGGCGTAATCGTTCTGCTCGCGGGCGCGGCGCTCTTCATCGGCGCCCTGGCCGGCGGCCGCGACATTTTGCAGCCGCTGGCCGGTTTGCGCGGAGCCGCTGCGCCCGTGGAGCACGCGCCGGCATTTCAGCGCATCGATAGCCCCGCGCAGCTCGACGAGGCGGTCCGTGCGAGCGCGGGCAAGCCGGTCATGCTCGATTTTTATGCCGACTGGTGCGTGTCGTGCAAGGAGATGGAGCGCTACACGTTCGCGGATGAAGCGGTGCGCGCGAAGCTCGCCGGCTTCACCGCGTTGCAGGCGGATGTCACGTTGAACCGCGATGAGCATAAGGCATTGCTCAAGCGATTCAACCTGTTCGGGCCGCCGGGCATCGTATTCTTCGATCGCCAAGGCAACCTGATAAAGGATCTGCGCATCGTCGGCTTTCAGTCGGCCGACAAGTTCGCGGCAACACTCGACCTGGCGCTGCGATGACCCGGTGGTGGCGGGCGCTGCTCGTGGGCGGCGTCGCCCTCGTATTCGGCCTGGGCGGGATCTGGTTTTACCAATGGCGGTCGGCCACCGCGTTGCCGGACCCGGTCGCGACGGGCCGTCTGGTCCTCGCCGCCGAACTGCCGGGGACGGACGACAAGCCGCAGCGTTTCGAGCAATGGCGCGGCAAAGTGCTGGTAGTCAATTTCTGGGCGACCTGGTGCGCGCCGTGCCGCGAAGAAATCCCGGGATTTATCAAGTTTCAGGACCGTTACCGCAATGACGGCGTTCAATTCGTCGGTGTTGCCATCGACCGGAAGGAGCGTGTCCTGCCTTATGCAAAAGAGTTCGGCATCAATTATCCGCTCGTCTTGGGTGGCATGGAGACGATGGAATTTACGCGCCAACTGGGCAACCGCGCCGCAGTGTTGCCCTTTACGCTCATCGTTGATCGCGCGGGGAAGGTGGCGAGTTCGCGGATCGGCCAATTAACCCCGGAGATGCTCGAAGCGATCATTAAACCACTGCTTTAGTCCAGGATTAGAGCCCTAACTTCGGCAATATTCCGGCAAAATCGGTTAAAAGTAAAAGCTCACCAAAACCTGCCCGTTAATAATACCCTTTGATTTGATGCCCTCCAAATCCCTTATCGGACACACGGTTTGGCGCCCCGCAAGCGCCATATGAGCTATGAAGACGATTAGCCAAATGATACATATCGCCAGCAAAAGTGGACAAAATGCGCCGATCTGCGGCAAAATAGCGATAAGATGCAAATGATAGTCGACCGTGTGGCTTGGCGGCCACCCAAGCGACAATAGCATCGCTAATCCTCCTGGTAAAAACGCCGGCTCCACTATGCCCGCCTCTCAAAACGTCCTCGTCCTGCATGGCCCCAATCTCAATTTGCTGGGCGAGCGCGAACCCGAGCATTACGGCGCCGCCACGCTGGCAGCGATCAACCAACGATTGGTCGACCGCGCGACGCGCGCCGGCATCACGCTCACGGCGTATCAGAGCAACGTCGAAGGCGATCTGGTGAATCGAATCCAGCAGGCGCGACTCGAAGCGGTCGACTTCATCATTATCAATCCGGCGGCGTACACCCACACCAGCGTCGCAATGCGCGATGCGCTGGCGGCCGTGCGCATTCCGTTTATCGAAGTACATTTGTCGAATGTCTGGCGGCGGGAGCCCTTCCGCCACCGCTCGTATTTTGCCGATCTAGCGGCGGGCGTCATCAGCGGTTGGGGCGGCACCGGGTATGAACTGGCGCTCGAATATGCACTGCATGGATCGTCCGGAGGTGAAGATGGACCTGCGTAAACTCAAAAAGCTGATCGATCTGGTCGAGGAATCCGGCATCGCCGAACTCGAAATCACCGAGGGCGAGGAGAAAGTGCGCATCACCCGCAACAACTCCTCTAACGCGCCGGCCACCGCTACCGTAACGCCGGCCACCGGCGCTGCCGCCGCGGCGGCCCCGGGTTCCGTTGTCGCCACCCCGCCGGCCGCCGCCGCACCGGAAGGCCATGTCCTGAAATCGCCTATGGTTGGCACTTACTATCGCGCGGCGACGCCTGGCTCCAAGCCTTTTGTGGAGGTCGGTCAAACCGTCAGCGAGGGTGAGACCGTTTGCATCATCGAAGCGATGAAGCTGCTCAACGAAATCGAGGCCGACCGCTCGGGCGTGATTAAAGCCATCCTGGCGGAAAACGGTCAGCCGGTCGAATACGGCCATCCGCTGATGGTCATCGAATGAGGCGCGCGAACCGGCAGCGCGGCGGCTGGACGGCGGACCAACATCGCGTGCGGCGGCCGGACGCCGGCTGTGGGCGGGGCGGGCGCTAGCCGGTGTTTCAAAAGATTCTGATCGCCAACCGCGGCGAAATCGCCTTACGCATCCAGCGCGCCTGCCGCGAACTCGGCATCAAAACCGTGGCCGTCCACTCCGAGGCGGACGCGGAGGCCAAGTACGTCAAGCTCGCGGACGAATCGGTCTGTATAGGGCCGCCGCCTTCCGCTTTGAGCTATCTCAATATCCCGGCCATCATCAGCGCGGCTGAGGTTACCGACGCCCAGGCGATTCATCCAGGCTACGGTTTTCTTTCCGAAAACGCCGACTTCGCCGAACGCGTGGAAAAAAGCGGCTTTGTTTTTATCGGACCGAGGGCCGAGACGATCCGGTTGATGGGCGACAAGGTCAGCGCGAAGGCGGCCATGCGCAAGGCCGGCATTCCGTGCGTACCGGGCAGCGAGGGGGCGCTGCCGGAGGTCCCTGAGGAAATCGTCAAGACCGCGCGTGCGATCGGCTATCCCGTGATCATCAAAGCGGCCGGCGGGGGCGGCGGGCGCGGCATGCGCGTCGTGCACACCGAGGCTGCTTTGCTCAACGCGGTGGCGCTGACGCGCGCCGAGGCGCAGGCGGCGTTCGGCAATCCGATGGTCTACCTGGAAAAATTCCTCGAGGCCCCGCGCCACATCGAAGTCCAGGTGCTGGCAGACAAGTTTCGCAACGCGGTATATCTCGGCGACCGTGACTGCTCGATGCAGCGCCGCCACCAGAAAATCATCGAAGAGGCGCCGGCGCCGCACCTGCCGATGCGCGGGCGCATCCGCGTGGGCGAGCGTTGCGCGGAAGCCTGCCGCAAAATCGGCTACGAAGGCGCCGGCACTTTCGAGTTTCTATATGAGAACGACGAGTTTTACTTCATCGAAATGAATACGCGGCTGCAGGTCGAGCACCCCGTGACGGAGATGATCACCGGGGTCGACATCGTGCAGGCGCAGATCCGTATCGCAGCGGGCGAGCGCATGCCGGTCAAGCAGCGCGATGTAGTTTTCAAAGGGCACGCGATCGAGTGCCGGATCAACGCCGAAGACCCGTACAAATTCACGCCGTCGCCGGGCCGCGTCACCTCCTGGCACATGCCGGGCGGACCCGGCATCCGCGTCGACTCGCACGTCTACAATAATTATTTCGTGCCGCCCCATTACGATTCCCTGATCGGCAAGCTGATTGCGTACGGCGACACGCGCGAGCAGGCGATCGCGCGCATGGGCATCGCGCTGTCCGAAGCCGTGGTCGAAGGCATCCAGACCAACCTGCCGTTGCACGCGGAACTGATGCGCGATGCGGCATTTCTGCGCGGCGGCACCAGCATTCACTATCTCGAGCAGAAGCTCGCAAAGTCGGCCAAAGCCGAGTAAACCGCGCGGCTGCAGGCGCGGCAAGGGCGATGGCGCAAATTGACCATCCGGAACCAGGCAAAGCGCAATCCTGAATCGGCGCGCGACAATCTTCGGTGCTCACATGGCGTGGCTTAGCATTAATTTTACGGTTGAGGCAGCGAGCGTCGAGCCGCTGTCCGATATCCTGCTTGACGCAGGCGCGATTGCGGTCGACGTGACGGATGCACGCGCGGGCACGGTCGACGAGCAGGCATTGTTCGGCGAGCCCGGTGAACCCGCCGCCGGCGAGTGGAAATCCTCGCGGGTCAGTGCGTTGTTCGAGGACGGCGACACCGTCGCTGCGAAAGTCACTGCCGCGTTGCGCGCGGCCGGCCTCGCTGACGCGATCGCCGTCGAGGTCGCGCACGTCGCCGATCAGGACTGGGTGCGCGCTACGCAGAGCCAGTTTCAGCCCGTACGCGTGTCGTCGCGCTTATGGGTGGTTCCAACCTGGCACACGCCGCCGGACGCCGCGGCCATCAATCTCGTGATCGATCCCGGCCTCGCGTTCGGCACCGGCACGCATGCGACGACGCGGTTGTGTCTGACGTGGCTCGACGCCAATTTGCGCGGCGGCGAAGCGGTGCTCGACTACGGCTGTGGTTCCGGCATCCTGGGCATTGCCGCAATGAAGCTCGGCGCGGCGCGTGCCACCGGTGTCGACATCGATCCGCTGGCGCTCCTTGCGGCGCGCCATAATGCGATGCAAAATCAGGTGCACATCGAATTTGTCGCCGCCGAGAGCGGCCCGCCGGAGCCCGCCGATATCGTGCTTGCCAACATTCTCGCCAATCCGCTCAAACTGCTCGCGCCTTTGCTTGCGCGGCTCACCCGCGCCGGCGGCCGAATTCTGTTGTCGGGCGTGCTCGCGCATCAAGCGCGCGAAGTCGAGAATGCCTATCGCGCTGCGTTCGATCTGGCGCCGCTGCGCCACGAAGACGGCTGGGTGCTCATCAGCGGCACCCGGCGTTAACGGTTCAGACGCACCATGAGCATCGTTACCCAGTGCCCGAGTTGCAGCACGACGTTCCGCGTAACTCCGCCGCAGTTGCAGGCGCAGCACGGGATGGTGCGCTGCGGCCGCTGCGCGCAGGTGTTCGATGGCTTCAAGACGCTGGCGACGCTGCCGGAGGCGCCGCCCGAAGTCGTGCAGCAGGAGGCAGCACGCGATATCGAGCCGGAAATCACACCGGTATCCGAAGCCGCAGCGACCGTCGCGGAACCCCCGGCAGCGCCGCCGCCCGCAGTGTCGCCTCCCGCAGTGCCACCACCTTTATACATCGCGAGCGTGAGTGTCGAGCCATCTGCGCCGGCCCCGCCGCGCGTCAACGATTTTGAGCCGCGGCCATTTGAGCAATCCGCCGCCGCCGTAGCGCCGACACGCCGCCGCAAGTTCGGTTGGGCGTTCGGCATCGCGTTGATGCTGTGCGGGCTTGCCGCCCAGGGCGCTTATTTTTATCGCAGCGACATCGCGGCGAGCCTGCCGGAAGCGCGTCCGCACCTCAATAAAATGTGCGAGCTGCTGCGATGCACGGTCGCGTTGCCGCAGCGTCCGCGCCAGATCAGTATCGAGGCATCCGATATGCAGGCGCCCGACCCGGCCAATCCCGGCCAGATCGCGTTGACCGCAACGTTACGCAATCATGCAACGACTGAACTCGGTTATCCGGCGCTTGATGTCGTGCTCACCAACACCAAGGAGCACACGGTGGCGCGCCGCATATTCGTGCCCGCCGAGTATCTCGTCGCCGGACGCGACCCGCGCGCCGGCATCGCGCCGAACGCGGAGGTCACAATCCGGCTCGATCTCGATACCGGCGATCTTGGTGCGGCGGGCTTCCGGCTCGATCTGATCGCCGCGCCCGCGCGCTGACTTGCCCGCGTCAGCGGCGGTGCAGTATCGGCTTCACCCTTTTTTATGGAACCGTGCCCGTGACCGCGACCACTCTGAAGACGACGCCACTGAACGCGCTGCATCGCGAGCTTGCCGCGCGCATGGTGGATTTCGGCGGCTGGGACATGCCGCTGCATTACGGCTCGCAGCTCGAAGAACACCACCGCGTGCGCAACGCCAGCGGTATGTTCGACGTTTCGCACATGCTGGCGATCGACGTGCGCGGCGCCGGCAGTCGCGCGCTGCTCGCGTACGTGCTCGCGAACAACGTCGGCCGCCTGCAGCAGCCCGGCAAGGCCTTGTACTCGTGTCTGCTCAATCCCGCCGGCGGCGTGATCGACGATCTGATCGTGTATTTTTTTGCCGAGGACTGGTTCCGCCTCGTCGTCAACGCCGGCACCGCCGACAAGGATTATGCGTGGCTGACGGCGCAACGCGATGGGTGCGCGCCGCAGGTCACGCTGACCGCGCGCCGTGACCTCGCGATCATCGCCGTGCAGGGGCCGCAGGCACGCGACAAGGTTTACGCCGCGCTGCCCGGAGCGCAGGCCGTCGCCGCAAATCTAGTCTATTTCAGCGCGGCGCACATGGGCGAGATCATGCTCGCGCGCACCGGCTACACGGGCGAGGACGGATTTGAAATCCTGTTGCCGGTAGCGCAAGCGGCACCACTATGGCGTCAGTTGCAGGCGTTGGGTGTTGCTGCCGCGGGTCTGGGCGCGCGCGACACGCTGCGCCTCGAGGCCGGGATGAATCTCTACGGGCAGGACATGGACGAAACGACTACGCCGCTCGAGACTGGTCTCGCCTGGACGGTGGATCTTAAGACCGAGCGCGATTTCATCGGCAGAAGCGCGTTGCAAAAAAAGCCCGCGGTGCGTCATGCGCTCGGACTCGTGCTAACCGACAAGGGCGTGATGCGCGGCCACCAGAAAGTCGTCACCGCGCACGGAGACGGCGAAATCACCAGCGGCGGATTCGGGCCGACGCTCGAACGCTCGATTGCGCTGGCGCGCGTACCGCTGGCGGTGCGCCCCGGCGACGAGGTGCAAGTCGCGGTGCGCGACAAACTGCTGCGCGCAGCCGTGGTGAAGCCGCCGTTCGTGCGTCACGGCAAAGTCCTCATCGCCTGAGCAGGCCAGCCGTCGTTTCAGGATAAAATCCGCAGCGGCAACAATTAAGGGAGCAAAACCATGACCACCCCCGCCAATCTCAAGTACACGAAATCGCACGAGTGGGTAAAGCAGGAAGCCGACGGTACGGTGACCGTGGGCATCACGCATCACGCGCAGGAATTGCTGGGCGACCTGGTATTCGTCGAGACCCCGGCAGTCGGGCGCCGATTAAAGCAGGGCGAAGAATGCGCGGTGGTCGAATCGGTCAAAGCCGCCGCCGACGTGTTCGCACCGGTATCCGGGGAAGTCGTGGCTGCAAACGCGGAACTCGCCGACGCTCCGGAAAAAATCAATCAGGACGCTTACGCGGCATGGATGTTCAAGTTGCAGCCTTCAGCCGCCGGTGAATTGACCGGGCTGCTCGATGCGGCCGCGTACCAGGCGATTGCGGACGCCGCGGAACACTGATGTTGGCGAATCGTGAGGGGTTAGGCGTGAGGCGGGTTTATCCCGGCATCACGCTACGCCGGGGTCTTGGCTTGGTGCGCCTCTCTCCTCTCCCCTCTCTCCTCTCATAAAAGATGCCCTTCATACCGCACACCGAAGACGACGTACGCGCGATGCTGGCCGCCATCGGTGCGGCCTCGATCGACGACCTCTTCGACGAAATACCGGCGGCGTTGCGCGACACCGCGCTGTCCGCCGTGCCCGCCGGGCTCACGGAAATGGCAGTCACGCGGCTCATGCAGGAGCGCGCCGAGCGCGACGGCCGCTGGCTGAACTTCATCGGCGCCGGCGCGTACGAGCATCACATCCCGGCCGCGGTGTGGCAGATCGCGACGCGCGGCGAATTCTATTCGGCCTGATACGGCGTATAGGCGGAATAGAATTCGCCGCGCGTCGCGATCTGCCACACCGCGGCCGGGATGTGATGCTCGTACGCGCCG
>JBKJMN010000060.1:0-42756 GCA_046596405.1 Burkholderiales bacterium | reverse complement strand
TTTCCGGGCCGGCACGCGCGACCACGACGTCAGCCAGAACATTGCTGCGCTGCTCGAGCACATAGACGCCGCGCCGCCTTATAGAGTGCTCGATTTCGGCTGCGGACCGGGGCGCGATCTCCAGGCGTTCACGCAGCTTGGACATCTCGCGATCGGACTGGATGGCGCGGAGCAATTCGCGACTATGGCACGCGCCGACAGCGGCTGCGAAGTATGGCAGCAGGATTTTCTCAGGCTCGATTTGCCGGCATCGCATTTCGACGGCGTATACGCCAACGCCTCGCTCTTTCACGTGCCTTCACGCGAACTGCCGCGCGTGCTGCGCGAGCTGCATGCAACGCTTAAGCCCGGCGGCGTATTGTTCGCGTCGAATCCGCGCGGCAATAACGACGAAGGCTGGAACCGCGGCCGCTACGGCGCTTATCACGATCTGGAAACGTGGCGCCGTTATGTGACGGGCGCGGGGTTCGCCGAGC
Source organism: Burkholderiales bacterium (assembly GCA_046596405.1). Classification (GTDB taxonomy): domain Bacteria; phylum Pseudomonadota; class Gammaproteobacteria; order Burkholderiales; family SG8-41; genus PALSA-1004. The sequence goes on along the minus strand of JBKJMN010000060.1, from coordinate 42,280 downwards.
TCGCTCACTACTATCGGCCGGCGGGTCTGCCGCGCGAAGAGCAGCCGTGGCTCGCGACGGTGTGGCGCAAAGCCAGGGCGCGCTGATCGGGCGCCGGTCCCGGCGTACGATCGGTTACCTGCGCCCTTCTTCGAAGAACAACCCGACCTCGCGAAAGAGCTGCATTCGGTTTTTCTCGGTCAGGATGACGTGCGTACCGTCGCCAATGACCACGAGCCGCTTCGATGGCGCATTGACGAGCAGCGGAAACAGGGTTTGCGCCATGTAAAGCGGCGTGTCGGCGTCCTGCTCGGCCAGGATCAGCAAAGTCGGGACCCGGATGTTTGCCGGGTCGAATATTGGCTTGCCCACGTTGTTGTACTCGCGCCCGTCGAGCACCACGCCATTGGGAGCGCGAAACGCGCGCGGGTTCTGGGTCTTCGACCACGGATCGCTCGCGAGGGCGGCTTCCATATAAGCATCGAACCAGCGCGGCGGCATCCGGTCTTCCAACTTGCCTGGATCCTGGCCGGTGGCGCGACGCTTGCGCACGCTCTCCTCCGTTACGATCCGGTACGCGCCGAGCTCGCCGCCCGCATCCGTCAGCGAAAGTCCCTGGGTGCGCAGCCACGATGGTGCATACAGCGCAACGCGATGCACCTTGGCATTGTTCTGCGCGGTGTAAGCGGCCATGATAGTCGTGCCCCACGAGTGACCGAGCAGGCTCACCGTCTGCAGGTTGCGGCGGGCGCGGATGAAGTCGACAGCGCTGTTCACGTCGCTGGTCGCATTCGGCAGCCGCACTACCGGTGAGTTGGCAAGCGCCGGCTGGTCCATCTCCTTCGGGCGCGTTGAGTTGCCGTAGCCGCGCACGCTGACGAAGTAAACGTCGTTGCCCTGCCGCGCCATCCATTCCATCCATGACAAACCATCCAGCTTAAGGTCGAAACCTGCCTGCGGCGGCGTGGTGGCGCCGTGAACGAACAGGATGACGTTGCCGGGTTCGAAGCGCGTGAGATTAGCCGGGCGCTTGTTGCGCACGTGCAGCTGAAACCCCGGGTCGGCCGCAGGGATCATAAAGTCTTCGGTAATCAATTCAGAATCCGCGCGCGGAGTGTTTTGCGCGCAGCCTGCCAATAGCAGAGCTGCGAGGGCACAATAAGGAATTGCGCGCTTCAATCGACGAAATATGATTGGCATTCTGTTTACTCCCGGTAAATTACCGCAGCACTTCTCTTTCGCGCATCGGCAAAACGTCTAACGCCCGGTGATCAGCCGGTGCAGGCTTTTGCCGAAGTCCGTGTTGTCCTGATAGCCGCGGAACAATTGCTCGCCCGGGCCGATCGCGCCGATTGCAACAGGCTCAGGCGTGTGGCCCGCGGTGCCCCAGTAATAGCCGGTTTGCCGCGCAATCATGCGGCCTAGAATATTTTGCGGCAGGTAAAAAGTATTGCGCTCGAGCGGACGATTTTCCAGTATCGATTCGCGCAAATCCTTGTCCAGAGTGAACCCCGGAAAATGCTTCGCCAACAACTCGTCGAGCACCGCACCGTTCGGCTTGTCGCCGAGTTTTTCTTTCACCATGTTTAACGACATCGTGATGCGGGCCAGCATCTGCAGATGTGAATCACCGCTGTAATAGCGATTGCTGCTCGCTAGTGAACTCAGGTCCTTCAGCGCGTAGGTCGGCGAGAACCCGCCCGTCTCATGGTCGCCGGTTATGATGATGAGCGTGTCGGGAGAAGTGCGCTGAAACTCGAGCGCGACTTTTACCGCGTCGTCGAATGCCCATAACGCGCGCATCAGTGAGGCGGCGTCGTTCGCGTGCCCCGCGGTATCTATATTTTCGTTCTCGACCAGCAGCACGAAACCATTGGGGCTCGCCTGCGACAGCGCTTTGAGCGCCGCGGTCGCCATCTCCGCGGTGGTCGGCTCTTTTGCCGCATCGCGGTCGATTTCAAAATCCATGTCGTCGTCCGCAAACAAACCGAGCAAACGCGGCCCGCTGGCGGCACGCATTTCGGCGCCGCTGCGCGCAACCTGCCAGCCCTTCGCGCGGAACGCCGCGATAACGTCCTTGCCGTCCTTGCGCTTGCCGCCCGGCGCTGTCGCCGGCAAAAAATACTCGGCACCGCCGCCCATCAGCACGTCAGGTTCCAGCGCGAGATACTGATCGACCAGTGGCTGCGAATCCCTGCGTGATTTCGCGTGTATGCTGAAAGCCGCGGGGGTCGCGTCGTAGACCGTCGCGGTGGTCACCAGTCCGATACGCTTGCCGCTCGCCTTTGCAGCTTCCATCACCGTGCGCACCGGCTTACCGTCTGGCATGATCGATACCGCGCCGTTCTCGACCTTGTGGCCGGTGGACATCGCCGAACCCGCCGCGGCGGAATCGGTTACGAACGCGCCGTGCGGATGCGTGGTGGCCAACCCGAGGGTGCCCTGCTTGAACACGATATCGGTGGTGGCGAAAGCCTGCTGGCGCAGCAGCGCGCTTGAATAGCGCCCGAATTCCCATTGCGTCGGCGCCGCGCCGTCGGCGAACATGATGATGATGTTTTTGGGATAGGCCGTTTGCGTGCCGTCGGCGGGCAGGACTGCGCAGCCGCCCCACGCGCACACGCCAAGCAGCAGCAGGAAACCGCGCACGTTGCGCGCGCCCGAACCGATCAATCCCAGGATATTCATTCGCTACCTTATAGAACGCCGGCCGTACGGCAGTTAATGTGGTGCTGACTGCTCCGTCTGCAGCATTGCATCCGGAGCGGCCGCGGCGCGCTGAGCGCCGGTGACGCGATAATAACAGCACGCGAGGCCGAGACCCGCCGCGAATACTGTGGCGATCAGCAGGTTGAAGTACACGATTACGCCAAGACTCACCACCGACAGGACCAGCGCGACCATCGGCGTCAGCGGATATAGCGGCACCGCAAACGGGCGCGCCAGTTGCGGCGCGATTTTGCGCAGGCGAAACAGGCTCAACATGCTGACGATGTACATGACGATCGCGCCGAGCGCCGCCATCGTGATGAGTTCGCTCGTCCGGCCGGACACGAGTGCGATCACGCCGAGCACGCCGGTCGCGCCCAAGGCGCGTTGCGGCGTGCCGCGCGTCGCATGCAGGCCCGCGAGCGCCGCCGGCAGGAAGCCGGCGCGAGCGAGCGCGAAAATTTGTCGCGAGCACGCCAGGATGATGCCGTGAAACGACGCGAGCAGACCGAAGAGCCCGATCGCCACCAGCATGTGGATCCAGCCGCTTTGCCGGCCGACGACGATCGACATCGCTTCCGGCAGCGGATAGTCCACGCTCGCGAGGCGCGCCGCGTCGCCCACGCCACCGGCGAATATCATTACGCCGAGCGCCAGCACGACGAGCGTGACTATGCCACCGATATAACCGCGCGGGATTGTCGTGTGCGGATCGCTGACTTCCTCCGCCGCCATCGCCACGCCTTCGATCGCCAGAAAAAACCAGATCGCGAACGGAATTGCCGCGAGCACGCCGGTGAAACCCGCGGGCATCGGATTGGCGAGAAAGTTTTCGAGTCTGAAACCGGGCGCGACCACCGCCATGAACACCAGCAGCTCGGCCACCGCGAGCACCGTCACGCAAAACTCGAAACGCACCGCGTGCCTGACGCCAAGCATGTTAATCCACACGAATATCACGTAGGCGACGATGCCCACTGCCAGCGCGTTGAGCTGCGGATACAGGAAATGCAGGTAACCGCCGAGCGCGGCGGCAATCGCCGGCGGCGCGAACACGAATTCGACCAGCGTGGCATAGCCCGCTATCAGGCCGCCGACGGGACCGAACGCGCGCAGCGCGTACGCAAACGGGCCGCCCGCGTGCGGTATCGCCGTCGTCAGCTCGGTAAAGCTGAAAATGAAAGCGATATAGAGCACCGCGACGATCAGCGTCGTTATGAGAAAACCGACGGTGCCCGCGGCGCCCCAGCCGTAATTCCAGCCGAAGTATTCGCCCGAGATTACGAGCCCGACCGCGAGGCTCCATAGAGTCCACGCGTTGATCTCATGACGCAGTTGAGTCATGCCGCGACGCCTGCGCCCGTTATTTCGACAACATCACATCCGGCAGCCAGGTCACGATGCCGGGAAATATCGTGATGAGGACGATGCACAGCACCATCAGGCAGAAAAACGGGATGGACGCATACGCGACGTAATTGCTGTCGCGCCCGCTCATGGTCTGCAGCACGAAGAGGTTGAAGCCGAGCGGCGGCGTCAGCTCGGCGATTTCGACCAGCAGCACGATGAAGATGCCGAACCACACCAGATCGAAGCCCGCCTTCACCACCATCGGAATCACGATCGACGTCGTCAGCACTATCATCGACACGCCGTCGAGCGCGGTGCCGAGCACGATGTAAATCAGCGCGAGTATCGCGATGAGCCCGTACGGATTCGGATTGAGCATGGCGACCCATTCGGCGAGCGCCTTCGGTATGCCGGTAAACGCCATGCACGAACTCAGGAAAGACGCGCCGGCGAGGATGAACATGATCATGCAGGACAGCCGTGTCGCGCCCATCAGGCTTTGCCAGAACGTCTGACGGTTGAGCCCGCCCGACCACCAGGCGATGCCGAGCGAACCGAGCACGCCGTAGGCGGCGGCCTCGGTCGCGGTCGCCCAGCCGATGATCATCACCCACACGATGAAGACGATGAGCACGACGCACGGAATCAGGTGGCGGCTGCGATAAAGCTTCTCGGAGAATGAGATCTTCTCGTTGTCCTGCGGCGTCTTGTCCGGGTTGAGCAGCGCCCAGATGATGATGTAGCCGGAGAACAGCGCCATCAGCAGAAAGCCGGGCAGAAAGCCCGCGAGAAACACCTTCAGGATGGATACTTCGGCGGCGACGGCGTAGACGACCATGATGATGGACGGCGGCAGCAGGATGCCAAGCGTGCCCGCGCCGCACAGCGAGCCGAGGCAGGTCTTCTCGTCGTAGCCGCGCTTGATCAGTTCCGGCAGCGCCACTTTTGCGATAGTGGCGCAGGTCGCGGCCGACGAGCCGGACACCGTGCCGAAAATGCCGCACGCGATGATGTTCACGTGCATCAGGCGTCCCGGCAGCCAGCCCAGCCATGGCGCGAGCCCTTCGAACATTTCCTCGGACAGCTTGGTGCGGAAGAGTATCTCGCCCATCCATATGAAGAGCGGCAGCGCGGCTATCGTCCAGTTGGCGTTGGAGCTCCAGAACGACTGGAAGAGATTGACCTCGGGCGGCGTATTCGTGAAGAATTGCAGGCCAAACCAGCCCACCGCCGCCAGCGAAATCGAGATCCACACGCCGCCCATAAGCAGCACCAGCAGGAGCGCGAGCAGAATACCTGCGATCGCCAGCGTGCCCACGTCACATCATTTCAGAAAAATCGCCGGACGCCCGCCGCGCGTCCTCGGCAATCTGGTAAGCGGGCTTCTCGCCGCGCAGCACGGCCGCGAAATCGTCGACGATGGCGATAAAGAAGATCAGCACGCCAAGCAGGAAGCTCAATTGCGGAATCCAGATCGGGATCTGGATCAGGCCCTGCGCGACTTCGTGGAACTTCCAGCTCTCATAGACGAATTTGCTCACCGCCCACAGCATGTAGCCGACAAACACTACCGTCACCGACAGCGCAATGATTTCGACCCAGCGCCGCGCGCGGCCCTTGAGCATGTCTATCCACAGGCCCACGCGCACGAGCTCGCCGTGGCGGAAAGTATGGCCGAGCGCGAAGAAGGCGGATGCCGCGGTTAGCCACGCAGTGATGTCGTCGGCGCCGCGCACGAGCAGCCCCACTTCGCGGCCAAACGACTGCGCCAGCATCAACGCGCAAATGCCGGCCAGACAAATAGCGGCGAAGGCGCCGCTCGCGGCGTAGAGCCCGTCGAGCGCCCGCCGCAGCCGCGAACCTTGTGCGCTCGCGGCCAAACCGCTATTTGCCGCGGTAGGCTTTGATGATGGCTTCGCCGTCGGCACCGGCGGCCTTCTGCCATTCGCCAAGCATGGTGTCGCCGACTTTCTTGAACGCGGCTTTCATGGCCGCATCCGGCTCGTGCAGCGTCATGCCGTTGGCAGCGAGTTCTTTGTTGGCGCTTTGCTCGCGCTGCTTGGCGAATTCCCAGCCGCGCGTTTCCGCGTCGGCGGCGGCGGCGAGCACCGCCTTCTTGACGTTGTCCGGCAACTGGTTGAACGCGCGCTCGTTGACGACGATGGCGTTCTTCGGATGAAAAGCGTTGGTGACGTAATAGTTCTTGACGAATTCCCACGCTTTAGTCGAGGTGCCGGTCGCCGACGACGTGATCATCGCGCTGATGCTTCCCGTGGCAAACGCCTGCGGCACTTCGGGCACCTGGATGACGGTCGGGCTCGCGCCGATCAGCTCGGCAAACCGCGCGGTCTGCGGGCTGTAAGTGCGGAACTTGGTGCCTTTGAGGTCGGCGACGGACTTGAGCGGAGTCTTCGTATAGATGCCCTGCCCAGGCCATGCCACGGAAAAGAGCAGCTTCAGGCCGCGCCCCTGCAGCTTCTTGACGAGCAGCGGCTTCTGCGCCTGGTAGAACTTCCACGCGTTATCCCAGCCCGCCGCCACGAACGGCAGATTGTCCGCCGCGAACACCGGGTCTTCGTTCCCGAACTGGCCGAGCAGGAATTCAGCGATGTTGACCTGGCCGGTGGAGACCGCGCGCAGGATGTCGGGGTGCTTGATGAGCGAACCGTTCGCATGCACCACGATGTCGAGCTTGCCGTCCGTCGCGCTCTTCACGTCCGCGACGAAGCGTTTCACGTTGAGCGTGTGAAATTCGTTGTCGCTGTATGGCGTGGGCATGTCCCACTTCTGGGCCTGCGCACCCGTCATTGCCAAGGCCATGACCAGCGCCGGAAATACCGTCGTAAATCGCATTTTTTTCTCCCTGGTTGCGAACGGCAACAGCGCTGATGGTGGTCGGGATTACCTGCTTTGTCAACACACTCGCCGGCGGGTTTGCGGGGGCGCCGCGCCCGCTCACAAACGGCGCATTCGCCGCTGGGCTGCGCGTGATTATGGTGCGAACGCTGAGCCCGCGGCCGTGCTTTATTCGAGCTTGATGCCGGCCTCCAGAATGACCTTGCGCCACTTGATGATTTCACGGTCGACGCGCACGGCGAACTCCGCCGGACTGCTCGCGACGATTTCGAGACCCTGGCTCGCGAGCAATTCGCGCATTTTGGGCGTGGCCACACTGCGCGCGGTCTCTTCGTTGATTTTTTTGATGATGTCGGGCGGCGTGCCGGCGGGCGCGAACAGGCCGAACCACAGGATGGCTTCATAGCTGGGGTAGCCTGATTCGGCTATCGTCGGCACTTGCGGCGCGACGGCCGCGCGCTTGAGGCTGCTGACCGCGAGCATGCGCAGTTTGCCGGCCTGCGCGTACGGCAGCGTGGTCATGACGGCATCGAATCCGAGCGACAAATGGCCGCCGAGCAGATCGATCATGGCCGGGCCCGAACCCTTATAAGGCACGTGCACCATTTTGATCCTGGCCATCGATTCGAAGAGCTCCATCGCCATGTGCGCCGCGGCGCCGGTGCCGCCGCCGAAATTCAGCGCGCCGGGCTGCGCTTTCGCGAGCGCGACCAGTTCCGTGACCGATTTCACCGGGATCGACGGATGCACCGACAGAATCAGCGGGATTGACGCGATTTCGGTGATCGGCGCGAAATCGCGGCGCAAGTCGTAGGGCAACTTCGCATACAGAGTTGCCGCCGCTGCGTGCGTCGTGTTGGTGCCGAGCAGCAGCACATAGCCATCGGGCGGCGACTTGACGACGTATTCGGAACCGACGATGCCGCCGCCGCCCGCGCGGTTTTCGACCACGACCGGGCGCTTCCACGCCTCGCTCAACTGCTGGCCGACGCTGCGTGTGAGCAAGTCCGTCGAGCCGCCCGCCGCGAACGGCACGACGATTTTGACGAGCCTGGCGGGGTAAACCTCCGCGGCGCCTGCCGCGGTGGTCAGCAGCACTAAGCAAACAGCAATCAGACTACCTGGACGACGCCACATGAGATTTTCCCGGTAGCGCCGTTAAGGCTTGGCATTCACGGAATACGCGCTCTCGGGACACACGAAAGGCTGCGGCACATGCGGCACGGCCAGCACCTCGTCCACGATGTCGCCAATCGTCCTGCCGACGGGCTCGACGCCAGCCGCCTTGCACGCCGCGACCACAGCATCGAGCGATGCGCCCAGCCGCTTTGTCACGGCATTGCCGTCGTCGCCGTACTCGTAATGATTGTGGGAAATGATCAGGATCACCGGAATTTTCGGCGCGCGCGCAATCGTCTGCGCGAGTATGTTGGTCGCGATAGTCGCGTAACTGATGCCGTGCTTGCCCGGCCAGTCCGTGTCGGGTCGCAAATCGGCATGCATGGTGCGCCCTTTCGCGCCGCTGAGCGTGCTCGAAAAATCGACCGAGACCGGCACGTTGGCGAATTCGAGATTGCCCCGCACCTGGCGGAAACTCGCATGCGCGCGGTGCGGGTCCGGCTCGGCGCCGCTCCAGACCGTTTCGACGTCGGCCCATACGCGCCCGGGTACGGAGCACGAGCCGCCGCGGAAACCCGACTCGGCGAGCACCCTGAAGACATCGTCGTTGGCGGAAAACGACCCCGGCCGGAAATAAAGCGGCTGATAGCCCATCGCCTGCCGCCACAGCGCCGCCGATTCGGCGAGGCACGCGCGCTGCTCGTCGGCGGACAAGCCGCCGTAGTTCGCGAGATAGCGTTTTTGCCCGTAACGCCACATCGCGTATTTCCACGGGTGCATGTGCAGGCCGAGGCATGCGCCCTGATTTTGCAGATCGGCAAATACGGCGGGTTGGCCGAGCACGGTTTCGGGATGCACGAAATAGCTCGCGGGAAAACCATAGCGCCGGGCGATGCTGAAATAACCGCGCACCGCGCGCTCGCCGTGCGCCCAGTCGCGCGGTCCGGTTGCCTGTGCGTGCGTAGTTGCCAGCGTCGGCTCGCAATCCATCGTGACCAGAATATTGATTTTCTTCATCGCCGCCCTGGTTGATTCAAGCACGAGTGCGGGAGCAATTCCCCGCCGAACAACGGTCGCTGACTTCGCGCACGGTGCAGGCATTTTTGCCGCCGCGCCGGGGCTTGTCAAACCGTCCTCCTCGCGCGGTCGCCCATGTTAATATCGGTTTCCCTTCCGCAATTCGCCGCAACGCCAGCGCCCACGTGAACCCGACGGCTTCCTCACCTCAGCCCCGCTGGCAATTCTGGATCGACCGCGGCGGCACGTTCACTGACGTCGTTGCGCGCAAGCCCGACGGCACGCTCGTCACGCACAAGCTGCTGTCCGAAAACCCGGCGCGTTATCGCGACGCGGCGGTCGCCGGCATCCGGCATTTGCTCGGCGTGGCGCCGGGCGAGCGAATTCCGGGCGACCAGATCGAGGCGGTCAAGATGGGCACCACTGTCGCGACCAATGCGCTGCTCGAGCGCAAAGGCGAGCGCACCGCGCTTTTCATCACGCGCGGGTTTGGCGATGCATTGCGCATCGCCTACCAGAACCGGCCGCGCATTTTCGACCGCCACATCGTACTGCCCGAGCTCCTGTATTCGCGCGTCGTCGAAGTCGAAGAGCGGATCGGCGCGCACGGCGACGTGCTGCTGGCGCTCGATGCCGAAAAAACGCGCCGCGCTCTGGAAGCCGTGTTCGCCGACGGCTACCGCTCGCTCGCGATCGTGCTGATGCACGGCTACCGCTATCAGGAGCATGAAAAGCGCGTCGCCGCGATGGCGCACGAAATCGGTTACACGCACGTTTCGGTATCGCACGAGGTCAGTCCGCTGATGAAACTCGTCAGCCGCGGCGACACCACGGTCGTCGATGCTTACCTGTCGCCCATCCTGCGCCGCTACGTCGACACGGTCGCCGCCGACCTGCACGACGTGCGCCTCATGTTCATGCAATCGAATGGCGGGCTCACCGATGCGCGGCGCTTTCAGGGCAAGGATTCGATATTGTCGGGACCGGCGGGCGGCATCGTCGGCGCGGTGCGCACCTCCGAAGCGGCGGGCTTTAAGAAGATCATCGGCTTCGACATGGGCGGCACATCGACCGACGTTTCGCATTACGCGGGTGAATACGAGCGCGCATTCGAGACCCAGGTTGCGGGCGTGCGCATGCGCGCGCCGATGATGAGCATTCACACAGTGGCCGCGGGCGGCGGCTCGATCCTGCATTTCGACGGCGCGCGCTATCGCGTAGGCCCGGATTCCGCCGGCGCCAACCCGGGGCCTGCGAGCTACCGCAAGAACGGTCCGCTCACCGTCACCGATTGCAACGTGATGCTCGGCAAGATCCAGCCGCAGTTTTTTCCGCCGGTGTTCGGCGCGCACGGCGATGCGCCGCTCGATGCGCAGATCGTGCAACAGAAATTCGCCGTGCTCGCGGATGAAATCCGGCATAAGACCGGCAACGCGCGCACGCCCGAGCAGGTTGCCGAAGGCTACATCGACATCGCGGTCGGCAACATGGCCAACGCGATCAAGCAGATTTCCGTGCAGCGCGGCCACGACGTGACCGAGTACACGTTGTGCTGTTTCGGCGGCGCGGCCGGCCAGCACGCCTGCCTCGTCGCCGACGCGCTCGGCATGACGCGCGTGTTTCTGCATCCGCTCGCCGGCGTCTTATCCGCCTACGGCATGGGCCTCGCCGACATCACCGCGATGCGCGAAGCAGCGGTCGAAGCGAAACTGGCCCCCGCCAACCTGCCGCAACTGCATTCGACGCTCGACCAACTCGCGACAACCGCGCGCGACGAAGTTTTGCGTCAGGGCGTCGCCGCTGAGCGCGTGCGTATCGTCAAGCGCATCCATTTGCGTTACGACGGCACCGATTCGTCGCTGGTCGTCAATTTCGGCGAACTCCCCGCAATGGTCGCTCAGTTCGAGACCGCGTACCGGATGCGCTACAGCTTCCTGATGCCGGGCCGCGCGCTCATCGCGGAGGCCGTGTCGGTGGAAGCGATCGGCGGCTCGGATGCACCGCTTGAGGTCCCCGCGCGGCCGGCGCGTAGCAGCGGCGCGCCGCCGATTGCGGAAACCGTCACCATGCATACGGGCGGCCGCGCGCACCGCACCCCGGCGTACCGCCGCGAAATGCTGGTGCCCGGCGACCAGGTGTGCGGTCCGGCAATCGTCGCTGAAACCAACGCGACCACCATCGTCGAGCCGGGCTGGCAGGCGACGGTGACCCAACTCGATCACCTCGTGCTCGAACGCATCGAAGCGCGTCCAGCGCGGGTCGCGATCGGCACTAGCGTCGATCCGGTGATGCTCGAGATTTTCAACAATCTTTACATGTCGATCGCCGAGCAGATGGGCTTGCGGCTCGCAAATACCGCCTATTCAGTCAACATCAAGGAGCGCCTCGATTTCTCGTGCGCGGTGTTCAACCAGAATGGCGAGCTGATCGCGAACGCACCGCATATGCCGGTGCACCTGGGATCGATGGGGGAATCGATCCGCACGGTCATTCGCGAAAATTCCGGCAGAATGCATCCCGGCGACGTTTACGTGCTGAACGCACCGTACAACGGCGGCACACATCTGCCCGACGTGACAGTGATTACTCCTGTATTCGACTTGGACGCGCAGGGTTCTGCTTCCGCCTCACCCCTCACCCCTCACGCCTCACGCGTTTTATTTTACGTCGGTTCGCGCGGACATCACGCCGACATCGGCGGCATCACGCCGGGCTCGATGCCGCCCGACAGCCGCGTGGTCGAGGAAGAGGGCGTGCTGATCGACAACTTCCTGCTGGTCGAGCGCGGCCGCCTGCGCGAGCAGGAAACGATCGCACTGCTGTCGTCAGGCAAATATCCCTGCCGCAACGTCGCGCAGAACATGGCGGACCTGCGCGCAATGATCGCAGCGAACGAAAAAGGCGTGCAGGAACTGCGCCGCATGGTCGCGCATTTCGGCCTCGACGTCGTGCACGCGTATATGCGCCACGTGCAGGATAACGCGGAGGAATCGGTGCGGCGCGTGATCGGCGTGCTCAAAGACGGCGAGTTCGCATATGCGATGGACCACGGCGCCGTTATCAGAGTCGCGATCCGCTTCAACCAGCAAGCGCGCAGCGCCGTCATCGATTTCACGGGCACCAGCGCGCAGCTCGAAAATAATTTCAATGCGCCGTCCGCCGTAGGCATGGCCGCAGTGCTCTACGTGTTCCGCTCGCTGGTCGACGACGACATTCCGCTCAACGCCGGCTGCCTGAAACCGATCGAAGTGATCATCCCCGAGCGCTCGATGCTGAATCCGCGTTATCCGGCGGCAGTGGTCGCGGGCAATGTCGAGACGTCGCAGTGCGTGACCGATGCGCTGTACGGCGCGCTCGGACTCATGGGCGCTTCGCAAGGCACGATGAACAATTTCACGTTCGGCAACGAGCGCTACCAATACTACGAGACGATTTCCGGCGGCTCCGGGGCGGGCAACGGCTTCGACGGCACCGACGTCGTGCAGACGCACATGACCAATTCGCGGCTTACCGATCCGGAAATTCTCGAATGGCGCTTTCCGGTGCTGCTCGAAGATTTCGCGATCCGCGCCGGCAGCGGCGGCGCGGGCAAATGGCGCGGCGGCAATGGTTCGGTGCGGCGCGTGCGCTTCCTCGAGCCGATGACCGCTGCAATCCTGTCGGGCCATCGGATCGTGCCGCCGTATGGCATGCAAGGCGGCATGGCCGGCGCCGTGGGGCGCAATTACGTTGTGCGCAAGGACGGCTCGCGCGTCGAACTCAAAGGCGCAGATAAAATCGAGATGTACGCCGGAGACGTGTTCGTTATCGAAACGCCGGGCGGCGGCGGGTTCGGCGCGCCCTAGCCTATTTTGAAATACGATACCGCGGCCAAGTTCAAAAGCAAAACATTGGCCACAAGAACACAGAGCAACAGAGCAACAGAGCAACAGAGCTTACAGATCACAGAGGAAAAGCAAACACAAACTATGCGATTAATTCCTAATCTTTGGCAGTTCTCTGTGCTCTCTGTGTTCTCTGTGACAAATGTTCTAGCGCAGGGTACTAACTATCCGTCGAAGCCGATCCGCATCATCGTCCCGTACGTTGCCGGCGGCCCCAGCGATCTGTTCGCGCGCGCCGTCGGCCAGTTGCTGACGGAAGCATGGGGGCAGCCGATTATCATCGACAATCGCCCGGGCGCCAGCGGCAACGTGGGGATAGCCGCGGCCGCGCGCGCCGCCGCCGACGGCTATACGCTGACCACGTCCACGATTGCCTTTGCAGTGTCGCCCGCCATGGACAGCAAGATCGGCTACGATCCGGTCAGGGACCTGGCGCCCGTTTCCCTGCTGGCGAGCATCAACAATTTACTGGTGGTGCATCCGGCGTTGCCCGTGAAATCGGTCAGGGAGTTGATCGCATTCGCGGCGGCACGACCCGGGCAGGTGACCTTTGCGTCCGGCGGCGCCGGTGGCGCGCAGCATCTCGCCGGCGAGTTATTTGCCAGCCTGTCAAAGGTCAAATTGATACATATTCCTTACAAAGGCAGCGCGCCGGGGCTTACCGCGCTGATCGGCGGGGAGACGATGATCGGTTTCGCCGATATGGTCATCACCCTGCCGCATGTCAAATCGGGCCGGTTGCGCGCGCTCGCGGTGACCGGCGCGCAGCGCTCGGCGTCCGTGCCCGGCTTGCCGACCATCGCCGAAGCCGGGCTGCCCGGCTACTCGGTTACCGCATGGTTCGGGCTGCTCGCGCCGGCGGCGACGCCCGCCGATAGCGTGTCGCGCATCAGCGCCGAAATTCAGAAAGGCTTCAAGACCGCGCAGATGCAGGAACGTTTTTCGGCGATGGGCGCCGATCCGGTCGGCAGCTCGCCCGAGCAATTCGCCGTTTTTCTCAAAACGGAAATGGCGAAGTGGGCGAAGCTTGTGAAGGCCGCCGGCATCAAAGCCGAATAGCTGCCGCGGCCGGCGCTTAAGCGAGCAAGGCCTTTAGTTTCGCGACCGCGCTGTCGGGGGTGGTGAGGATCGGTGTCGCGGTGCGCGCTACCGCAAGCGCCTTGGCCGGCGCCATCGAGAACTGCGCCAACGCGATCGCATCGCAGCCGGACTGATTGGCGGCCGCTTCCGCGATCAGGCGATTGTGGTCATCCGCCCGATTATCCTGCAACGCTGCCAGCGCACCTTCGACGAGCTGCGCCTTGACCGTGACTTCTGTCCCCTGCTCTTTGGCGCAGGCCGCGATCTCCGCGAGCATCGAAGGCAACGACGGCTGAAAAGTCGCGAGCAGGCAAACGGTGCCGCTCTTCGCAACGAGCTCTTCGTACATCGCTTCATTGGGTTTCAGCACCGGGATCGCGACCTGCCGCCGGCACTCTTCGATCGCGGGCCCGAACGCAGAGCACGTGAAGAGTATGGCGTCGGCCGCCGCCTTCACACAGTAGTGCCCGATCTGCACGAAGCGCGCCGTCATCGCGTCGGTGAGCCGGCCGTCGGCCGCGAGATCGTTCATCAAGCCGTCTTCGAGCAGGTTGACGATGCGCGCCTGCGGCCAGTTGGCGCGAAAACTCGCGACGATCGGCGGCATCGCGACATCGGCGGCGTGGATCAGATAAATTTTCGGCGAATTTTTCATTGCGTTTGCAGACTGGCGGCTCGCCGGACGTCCCGGCGGGGGCGAAGATACTATAGAGAGCCCGCCAATGGAAGCGCGCGGCAGGGCGCAAGCGCCGCACCGCGCTTGGAAGCGGCCGCAATCCGAGCGAGAATACGCCCCTCGGCGAAATCAGCGTCCCGGGTCCATCTCTCAACGCGAAAGGCAATCAAGTGAGCGCATATCCGAATCACACCAAGCAGCAGCTGGCGGCGGGCAAGATCGCGATCGGCATGGGGCTGCGCCTCGCGCGTACCGTCGATATCGCCACCATCGGCAAGACGTGCGGCTACGACTGGCTGTTCATCGACATGGAGCACAACTCGATGGACGTTGATACCGCGGCGCAAATCGCGATGGCGGCGCTGCCGGTCGGCATCACGCCCATCGTGCGCGTGCCCGGCAAAGAGCATCATCATGCGTCGCGCCTGCTCGACGCCGGCGCCCAGGGCATCGTCGTGCCGCACGTCGATACGGTCGAAGAGACCGAACGCGCAGTCGCTTATTGCAAATACCCGCCCGTGGGCCATCGTTCCGTCATGGGCATACTCCCGCAGTTTGCGTACCAAAGCCTGCCCGTCGCCGAATCGACGACAATCGCGAATCGCGAAACTTTCGTGTGCGTGATGCTGGAGACGCCCGCCGCGATCGCCCAAGCCGATGCCATCGCCGCGGTGCCCGGGCTCGACGCGATCCTGATCGGCACTAACGATTTGTGTGCCGAAATGGGCATTCCGGGGCAGTTCGGCGAGCCGCGTATCGAGGACGCTTACCGCAAAGTCATCGAGGCGTGCCGCAAGCACAAGATTCATCCCGGCATGGGCGGCGTCTACGATCAGAAGCTGATGGAAAAATACATCGGCTATGGCATGCGCTTCATCCTGAGCGGCGGCGATATGAGCTTCCTGATGGCCGGCGCGCGCGACCGCGCGAACTTTCTGCACGGCCTGAAGCTTTAAACCCGGATGTCGAACGAAACCTTCATTCCGGAGACGCTGCTCGCGGCCTACGACAAATTATTTGCAGGAGCAACCGCGTGAACAGCCGCGGTCACGCCAGGGCCCACCGCCCGCGGGCTGGCCATGGCCTCGAGCCCGCCGCCGCGCCGTTTTGCGGCAGGCGTATGCGGGGGATGCATGAAATTCCCATTCGGAGGATAATACCGGCATGAACGATGAACAGCCGTCTATGGAACAACCCGTCGAAGCGCCGCCCGTCGAAGCGCAACGTAACGAACGCCCGGCGCCGCCGGCGAACGATCCGCGCCGCCGCCTGCGCGAATTGCTCGCGATACCCGAACGCGATCGCACCGATCCGGTCTGGGATGAGATCATCAGCCTGGAAATCGAGACCGCGCCGGGCAACCGCGCCGTTTCGCCGCAACAGGAAGGTGGACGCCAACAGGATTCCGGTGGTGGCGGCCGCCAGCAGCAAGGGCGCCGCCCCGAGCAGCAACAGCAAGCGCGTCGTCAGGACCCCGGTGCGCGTCCGAAACCCGGCCAGCGTTTCTTCAAGAAGCGCAAACGCGGGCCCGGCGCACCCGCGTAGCATTTCGCGTTGCAGTGGCAATGCCGCTGCGCGGCTGGTAATGACCCCGAGTTACTGTGACGCCTGTGCCATCTGGATGACAGGCTGCGCGCCCGACTCCGACAGCAACACGGTCATCATGTTGGTGACGAGCACGGCGCGCTGATCGGACGTGAGCGCGACGATTTTTCGCTCCTCGAGCTGCTTCAACGCCCCATCGACCATGCCGACCGCGCCCTCGACCAGGCGCTGACGCGCCATGACCACAGCTTCCGCCTGCTGCCGCCGCAACATGGCGCCCGCGATCTCCGGCGCATACGCGAGATGCGCGATCTTCGCTTCCTCGATCACGATGCCCGCGACAGCGACGTGCGACTGGATCGATTCACGCAGCAGTTCGGCAATCGCGGCCAGATCGGTGCGCAGGCTTTTGCGGTTGTCACCGCCGCCGTCCGCGATGTCGTACGCATGGCCGCTCGCGACCTGGCGCACCGCAGACTCACTTTGAATTTGCAGGTAGTTGACGCAACTTTCGACGTCGAAGACCGCCTTTGCCGTGTCCTGCACCCGCCACGCGATCACCGCGGCAATTTCGATCGGACTGCCGCGCTCGTCATTGACCTTCAGCACCGGCGTGTTCCAGTTGTTGATGCGCAGCGATACGCGCGTTTTCGCGTAAAAAGGGTTCACCCAGAAGAAGCCGCTTTCGCGCAGGGTGCCCGCGTAGCTGCCGAAAAAGATCATCACCGCGGCCTGATTCGGCTCGAGCGTGAAGAGGCCCTTCAGGCAGAACGCTGACACGCCCAACACCAGCACGCCGACAACAAATTTGACCGGCGCACCGCCTCCCACCACGATCAGAAAAAACCCGCATGCCGCGGCCGCCAGCAGCACTGCGAGCATGACCCAGCCGCTGGCCCCCGTGATGACCTCCTCGTCCGTGCTGATCGCATTGCTTCCCCTGTCCATGGCCTACTCCTTAACGGATGGTTCGTTGTCAGTCTTTCGCACGTCCGGATCGAGGCCGAGGAACCGCAGCACCCATACGATCGCAAAGCCGGCTACGAGCGGCCACCAGTGCGTGAGAATTACGGCCAGAACCGCGGAAGCCGCGTACGTGAGCCCGAGCAGAAAGACGCCGTAGTGGCGCGTGCGCTTATAGGTAAGCATGAGCGCCACGGCCATGAAAACGAATGACGCGGCGAAAACATAAATAATGATTTGCATTGCAACGGCTCCTGAATCGTCCGATTTTACACCAGCACCGCGCGGCCCCGGTGCACCCTCAATTCCCGCCTGCTATGATGCGACGATAATAAATTGGGAGCCTAAAGTGTCGAGAATCACGCCCAAGCGCACGCTTTCGACCTGCTGCACTGCGCACATTCTGCACGACGGCCTGTCCGATGTGAGCTACGTGCTACTGCCGATACTTGCGCAGTCATTCAATCTGTCGCTCGTGCAGGTCGGCGTGATCCGTTCGGCGTGGCGCGCGGCAACGGCGATATTCCAGACGCCGGTGGGCATGGCGGCCGAACGCCTCGGCGCGCGCAATTTGCTCGCCGTCGGCACCGCCGCGAGCGGACTCGCCTTCATCGCGCTCGGCCAGTCGGGGGGATTTGCGGCGATCCTCGCGGCGCTGTTCTGCGCGGGCTTCGGCTCCGCATTCCAGCACCCGCTGTGCTCGACCCTCATATCGCAGGCGTACCCGGGCGCCGGCCGGCGCGCCGCGCTGGGCACGTACAATTTCTTCGGGGACGTCGGCAAGTTTGCGTTTGGCGGCGCGGTCAGCCTGCTGTTCGTCGCCGGCATTCCGTGGCAGGTGCCGATCACCGTCTTCGGCGCGCTGGCGCTCGCTTGCGCGCTGCTGGTGCTGGTTGCGCTCGACGCGACCGCCGGCCGCAGCGCGCCGGTCAGGATTCCCGCAGGCGCCACCGCCGTGCCTGCCGGCTGGGGGATTCGCAACCGCGCGGGCTTTACCGCGTTATGCCTGATCGAAGTCATCGATACCAGCGTGCGCACGGGATTCCTCACCTTCATCGCGTTCCTGATGCTCGCGAAAAATCTGCCCGCCGGCTGGGCTGCATTGTCCGTGCCATTGATCCTGATCGGCGGCATGGCGGGCAAGCTCGCGTGCGGCCATCTCGCCGAGCGTTTCGGCATCGTGCGCACTGTCGTCATCACCGAAATCGGCACCGGCGCCGGCATCCTGCTCATGCTGGTGCTGCCCGACGTCGCCGCCTACCTCGTGCTGCCGCTGCTCGGCATCGCCCTGAACGGCACATCGTCGGTGCTCTACGCGACGATCGGCGACGTCATCGACCCGGACCGCCTGCCGCGCGCGTTCGGGCTCTTCTACACCATCAATTCCGTGTGCGGGTTGATCGTGCCGCTCGTATTCGGTTTCATCGGCGATGCGTTCGGCGTCGCCGCGTCGATTGCAATCTGCGGGATACTCGCATTTGCGACGCTGCCTTTGTGCTTCACGCTCGCGCGCGCTCTCGGCGCCAAGGGCAAGTGATCAGCTCGATGGCTTGCTGAGCGCCGCCAGTTCCGCACTCAGGAAATCGACCAGCGCGCTTCGGTTCACCGACGCATAGCGTCCCTGCGGGTAAACCGCGTAAAGCCCCGATGGCTCGCGCGACTCGTCCGCAAGCACGACTCGCAACTGCCGCCGCTTCAGGTAGGGCTCGAACATAAGATCTGGCCCGATGACTATGCCCTGACCCGCGAGCACGGCATTGAGCAGCAGCACGCCGCTATTGGTGTTCAAGCTTCCGGCGAGCGCCACCGGCCGAGCGCCCTTATCGCGGCGTGCAGCCGGCCAGCGCGCGCGCGATTCGAACTCCGAGTAATTGAGGCAGTCATGCTGCTTCAGTTCCGCCGCCGTGCGCGGTTGGCCGTGTTTCTTGAGGTAAGCGGGCGCGGCGACCGCGAGCATCCGCACGTCGCGCAGCTTGCGGCAGATCAGGTTCGAATCCCGCAGACTGCCAATGCGCAGCGCGAGATCGAATCCTTCCTCCACGGGATCGACCTGCAGGCTGGTCACGCGCACGTCGAGTTGGATGCCCGGATGCAATTTCTGAAATCGCGTGATCAGCATGCCGACGGGCGACACCACCAGCGTTTGCGGCAGCGTGAGTCGCAACAAGCCATGCGGCTGCGCTCGCGATGATGTCGCAAATGCGGCCGCCTGCCCGGCAACATGTTCGAGGTCGCGGCAGTGCAGTTGAAAGCGCTCGCCTGCCTCGGTCAGGCTCAGCCGGTGCGTCGAACGATACAGAAGCTGCACACCGAGCGATTTTTCGAGCGCCGACACGTGCCGGCTGACCACCGACTTGGACAAATCCAGGCGCGCCGCCGCCTTCGTGAAGCTGCCGGCTTTAACTACGGCGGCAAAACTCGACATCAGGTAGAGCAGGCTCGAATCGGTAGTCATATTTTTGCAACAAACTGTTCGATTGAGACAGGATACCAAATATTCCTGCAACAGGCAGAATAGCGACTTTCATGCTATCCCGAGGAGATACCCATGGCCAAGCAACGCATCAGTTACGTACCGCTCGACAAGATGGATGACGCGCAACGCGCCGAAATGGAGCGCTGCGCGCGCGAAGGCACGCCGCGCCCCGAAAGCACCGCCGTGCGCGCGCACGTGCCGGCGTGCTTCTGGTTTTTCGCCAATTCGTGGAACGATGTCTTCCGCAACGGCATCCTCGACCATCCACTGAAGGAACTGTGCCGCGTCTACGTCTCGCGTTCTGTCATTTGCGAGTTCTGCGGCAACCAGCGCTCGATCAGGGGCGCGAACGAGGGCCTCCAGGAAACGCATTACGACGACCTGATCAATTTCGAGAAGTCGGCCCAATACGACGAACGCCAGAAAGCGGCCCTCGCCTACGCCGAGGCAATCGTGTGGCGACTCGACACCGACGACGCGTTCTGGGAACGCATGTACAAGCACTTCAACGAGCCGGAGCTGGTCGAGCTCGGCTGTGCGATCGGCCTCACGCTCGGGCAGCAAAGCTGGCTACGCCTGCTCAACATCGAACATCATCAGGTGATGCCCGGCACCGGCGCATCGATGGCGCCCGGCTTCGAGACGCCGGAAGCACTGGCCAAATCGAAAGCGTCGCCCGACTATTGGGCGAACAAGAAGGCCACGCCCAATAAGAACGCCGCCTAGCGTGCACATTGCCGACGCCACGATCGAAGCACCCGCCGGCAAGGTTTTTTATCGCGACTCGGGCGGCACGGGTGTGCCGGTCGTTTGCCTGCATGCGGCGTCGGGCAACAGCCTGCTCTGGGAACATCAAATACCCGCGCTCACCCGCGCGGGTTTCCGTTTTATCGCCGTCGACCATCGCGCCACCGCGCGCGGCAGCAATTCCACTGCACTGATCGATGGCGTGCTTGCACATCTCCAAGTCGATCGCTGCCATTTGCTCGGCACTGCCGCCGGCGGCGGCGCCGCATTGCAGTTTGCACTCGCACAACCGCAAAAATTGCGCAGCCTCATCGTCGCCAACAGCATCGGCTTTGTGCTCGACAGCGAATACCTGGAGATGAGCAGCCGCCTGCGTCCGCCGCAGTTTTTCAATCAATTGCCGGTGGAATTTCGCGAACTGGGCCCGTCGTATCGGGCTGCCGAACCCGCGGGCGCGGCGCGCTGGCTCGCATTGTCGGAACAGCAGCAGGCAAGCGCCGGCGCGGCCGTCAAAGGCGGCGACAACATCGAAGTTACGTGGGCGAAACTGGAAAATCTTAAAGTACCCACGCTGCTGATGACGGGCGACGCCGACCTCTATACGCCGCCTGCGGTATTGCGCATGTTCAGCGCACGCATGCCGCACGCCGAAACAGCGGTCATTTCCGAGACCGGGCATTCATCGTACTGGGAAAGTCCCGCGGAATTCAATCGCACGGTGCTGGCGTTTTTGCGCAAGCACTGACGGACGATGGCCGGGCGGCCTTGAGCGTGGGATACTTGTGGCGCACAAACTATCCGAGGTAGCGCCATGTTGAAAACGTTCCCGGCAATCCTGCTTGCCGCCGTCGTCGCGCTGATTAACTGTATTGCCTACGCGCAGGCGCCCGCCGCCAAGGGCCCGCCACCGCTGCCGAACGGCAAAGGCAAGCAACTGGTGGAGGGCCTCTGCGCGTCGTGCCACGCGCTGAACCAGATCACCAGCAGCTCGGGCTACACGCGCGAGCACTGGAAGGAACTCACCGGCTACATGATCGACCTCTCCAATAATAAAGCCGCGCAGGATGAGATCCTCGACTACCTCGCGGCAAATTTCCCGCCCAATACGCGGCGCACGCCGAAACTCGTGCCCGGCAAAATGGAGGTCACATTCAAAGAGTGGGTTGTCCCGCGCCTGGGCCAGCGCACGCGCGATCCGATCCAGGCCGCCGACGGCACGATCTGGTACGCGGGCCAGTTCGGCAATCTTATCGGACGGCTCGATCCGAAAACGGGCGACGCGAAGGAGTACGACCTGCCCCCCAACTCGATGCCGCACACCGTGCAACTCGATCCGACAGGCAGGCCGTGGTTCTCCGGCAACAAGAACGGCTCGATTGGCTGGCTCGAGCCTGCAACCGGCAAGACGACCGTCTACAAGATGCCCGACCCCGCGGCGGTCGATGTGCATACGATCGCGTTCGACAAAAAAGGCCTCGTGTACTTCACGCTTCAGTGGGCCAACATGATCGGCAGGCTCAACCCGGAGAGCGGCGACATCAAGCTCGTCAAAGTCGCCGCGGAGCGCTCGCAGCCGTACGACATCAAATTCGATCAGGAAGGCACGCTTTGGGTCTCGTGCAACGCGCGTCCCTGCCTGCTCAAGGTCAATCCCGACACGCTCGACATCATAGAGGTCAAGCTGCCTGCGGGCGCCACCACCGTGCGCCGCTTCGACATCGCGCCGGACGGCATCATCTGGTATGTAAACTCGGGCGCCGGCCGGCTCGGTCGCTTAAACCCGAAAACCGGCGACATCACCGAATACGAATCACCGTCGGGCCCGCGCTCGCATCCGTACGGCATCGTCGTGCTCGACGGCGGCGTCTGGTACAACGAATCGGGCATGCGGCCCGACCCGCTGGTGCGCTTCGACATCGCGACCGAAAAATTCCAGAGCTGGGCGATCAAATCCGGCAACGTCTATTCAGGCATCCTGCGCAACGCGCGCAAGACGCGGCAGGGCACGCTCCTCATACACCAGACCGCCACCAACCGCGTCATCGAGGTGATTCCGCAGACCGCCCGCGTGGCGCAGCGCTAGACGCGTTTGCCGGCGGCCGCGCTGGGTCGCGCTCAGGCCGCTTTGAGCTTGCCGCCGCGCGCGGCTATCAGCCCCGGCACGCGCGAAGCGCGCACGTATACGAAGCCGTCGAACATGCGGCGCTGGGTGCGGAAGAACGCGCCCTGCTCCGCGTGCCACGCGCCGTTCACCTTCTGCACCGATGCGCCGACGACCAGAATACCCGACGGCATCGCAATCCTGATCGGCGCATCTGCGTCGGTCGTGGCGCGCGTAACGGCATGCACGAGGCTGCCTTCGATGCGCGCAGCGACCGCCATGCACAGCGACACGGTCAGCGGCAGCGCGCGATGCGGCTGGCCGTTCGACAGCATCCGCCCGGTGAGATCGACGCTGTCACCATTGATCGTTTCGCCCGACAACGATGGAGCATCTTGCGGCCCCGACACGAAACCGACGAAAGGCACCACGCGCTTTTGCGCGGCGTCGGCCGCATCCTTGCCTATGCCCATCGCAATCGAGGCGGCGATGCGTATCTTGCCGAGCTTGGCCAGCAGTTCCGCCGATGCATCGAGAGCCTCCGGCATTTCGATGCCGGTCAGCCCGAGATCGGCTGCACTGAGGAAACAACACGCGTTCGCCGCATCGATGAGCGACGCGCGTATCTTGCCGACGCCGGGCACATCCAGCGTATCGACGACGTTGCCGGTCGGCAGCAATTGTCCGGTCGTGGCGCCGCCGGGATCGCGAAACTCCAGCTTGACCGGCGAGCCGGTGCCGGAAACGCCCGGGATCGCCAGATCGCCATCGACGGCGGACGAGCCGTCGTCGAGCGCGAAGCGCGCGTGAATTATTTTTTTCGTGTTGGTGTTATGCACGCGCACGAGCGCTTCCTTGCCGCTTACTTTGATGAGACCTTCATCAACCGCGAACGGGCCCATCGCCGACGACATGTTGCCGCAATTGCCGCTGTAGTCGACTTTCGCTTCCTTCACCTGCACCTGCGCGAACGTGTAGTCGATGTCCGCATCGGGCCGCGTCGGCGCCCCGACGATGCATACCTTCGACAGCGAAGAGATACCGCCGCCCATTCCGTCGAGCTGGCGCCCATAAGGATCGGGGCTGCCGATCGCGGCCAGAAAAATCTCGTCCCACTGCGCGCGGTCGCGCGGCAGGTCGCGCTCGTGCAGCACGATAGCATTGCTGGTGCCGCCGCGCATGAAGACCGCGGGAATTTTGAGTTGTTTCATGTCGATTGCCTCACTGGAAAAAAGCCGCGATACACCGCGCCAAAAGCGGATTTTAAACCGTAATCCGGGTTTACTTCGCGCCGTGGCCGCCCGCAGCCACCAGGTCGCCGACCACGGCCTTTACCTCGACATCATGCCGGCGGCCGTGCTTGTCTTCCACTTTCAAAGTGAGCGGCACGCTATCGCCTTTGACTAACGGCCGCACCACGTCAACCAGCATCAAATGGTAGCCGCCGGGCTTGAGTTCAACCGCAGTTCCGGCCGGCAATTCGAGCCGTGCCACCGGACGCATTTTCATCACGTTGTTTGCCATCGTCATCTGGTGAACCTCGACCACCCGCGCGGCCGGGGAGCTGCCGCCGACCAGATACGCGGGAGTGGCGCTGGTGATTTTCAGGTACGCGCCGGCGATTTTCTGGCCGGGCGCGGTCGCGCGCGCCCACGCATCGCTCACCGTCACCTGCGCACTGCACGTTGCCGTCCAGCACATTGCAAGCATGCCCGCGAGCGCGATCAACAACGACTTCATTGGTAGTATTCCCGGGTGTCTGCTGCTGTTCGCATCAGGGCGCTATAACCCGCATGCGCTTCGCCTCGGCGGCCTCGCCCGCATGCGCGCGCAGCAACTGCTCAAGTTCGGGAAACGCCAGCACGTCCGGGGTCAGCTCGTGCACCGACGAGCAGCCGAGCAGCGCCATCACTCGGTGAATTTCCGTGCGCAGGATGTTGATTGCGTGGGCCGCGCCCGCTTCGCCGCCGGCAGCGATGCCATATAACGTCGCGCGGCCGACAAAAACCATGTCCGCGCCGAGCGCCAGCGCCTTGACGATATCGGACCCGCGGCGGAATCCGCTGTCTACCATGAGCGTCAATCTACGGCCGACTGCAGCGCGTATCGCCGGTAACGCTTCTATCGGCGAGATCGCGCCATCGAGCTGGCGCCCGCCGTGATTGGAAATGAAAATGCCATCGGCGCCGCTCTCGGCCGCGCGCAACGCGTCGTCGGCGCGCAGGACGCCTTTGACGAATAATTTTCGCGGCCAGATTTCGCGCAGCCAGCGCACGTCGTCCCAGTTGAGCGTTTCGCGCTGGGTACGGAATTCCTCGATCGGCTTGGCGATGATGCGTCCGCCGACGTTGGTGTCGAGGTTCTGGAAGCGCGGCACGCCGGAATCGAGTAGCGTGCGCAGAAACACTTCAACGAGCCAGCGCGGATGCAGCGCGCCGTCGATCATGTTCGACAGATTCATGCGGAACGGAATCGTAAAGCCGTTTCTGGTGTTGTATTCGCGGTTCGCCTGCACCACGACGTCGCTCGTCATGACCAGCGCCTCATAGCCCGCGTTGAGCGCGCGCATCACCAAGGACTTGGCGGCGTCGCGGTCCTTCGACATGTAGAGTTGAAACCACAGTGCGCCGCCCGCGGCTTCTTTAGCGACTTTTTCGAGTGGCTCGAACGAGGCGGTCGACAGCACGAACGGAATACCGGCGTCGCGTGCGGCGCGCGCCAGCGCAATATCGGCCGCGAATCCATAAAGCCCGGCAGCCCCCGTCGGCGCAATCCCAAAGGGGCAATTGAACGTGCGGCCGAACATGTCGACCGATTGCGTGCGCGCGGCTACGTTGACCAGAGTCTGCGGGCGAAACCGTATGCGCTCGAACACCGCGCGATTGTTCGCGAGCGTGACGTCGTCTTCGACGCCGCCCGCCAGAAATTCGTACGCAACGCGCGGCAAGCGCTTTTTCGCGATTCTGTGCAGGTCTTCGATATTCAGCGCGGCGCGGTATGACATGGCGGCGGGACTCCGCTGGAATGAGCGCGCAGTATAACAAAAGCGTAAGCGGCGCCCGCGCGCGTGGCCAGTCGCGGGAGAGTCCGCTACAATGCGGGTTCAGCTCTCAGGAGTCTCCCGCATGAAATCCGTCAGCAGAAAATCCAATGTCACGCGCCTGCGTCCGGCGTCCGGGCCGAAACTAAAGGCCGTGCGCAATCGTATCGATGCGACCGAATGGAATGCGCGCGTCGAGCTCGCCGCCGCGTACCGGCTGACCGCGCTGATGGGCTGGACCGACATGCTCGGCACTCACATCTCGTGCCGCGTTCCCGGCACTCACGACCAGTTTTTGCTGAATCCGTATGGCCTGCTGTTCGAGGAAATCACGGCGTCGTCGCTGATCAAAGTCGACGTCGAGGGCAACAAGCTGTCCGAGTCCCCCTACGACGTGAACAAGGCGGGCTTCACCATCCACAGCGCCATTCACATGGGCAATCACAACGCGGACGCGGTCATGCATCTGCACACCGCCTACGGCGTGGGCGTGTCGACCCAGAAGGCGGGACTGCTGCCCGTTACGCAGATGTCCCTGACTGCCCTCGGCCTCGTGCGCTATCACGACTATGAAGGCGTCGCATTCAACCTCGATGAGCGTGAGCGTCTCGTCAAATCGCTCGGCGACGGCGGCATGTTGATTCTGCGCAACCACGGCACGCTGACGGTAGGCGCGACGATCGGCGAGATGTTCCATCGCATGTACCGGCTCGAGCGCGCGTGCAAATTCCAGATCCACGCGATGACGGGCGGCGCGGAACTGAATGAGCTGCCGCGCGAAGTCGTCACTCACGCAATCGATCAGGGTCGCGAGATTTATTCCACCGGCGGCCAGGCGGAAGGCGGCAGGCTCGTGTGGGCCGCGATGGTGAGGAAACTCGATCGGGTCGATCCCGGTTACGCGGTTTGATCCGATGTTGAGGTGGACCGGACGCGCCGCTCTCGCGGCGCTTTTCAGTTGCGCGGCCGGCGTGGCCGCGGCGCAGGCGAACTATCCAGCGAAGGCGATCCGTTACGTCGTGCCCTTCCCCGCCGGCGGACCGCTCGATATCGTCGCGCGCGCGGTCGGCCAGGAACTGACCGTGTCCTGGAGCCAGCCCGTCATCATCGACAATCGTCCCGGCGCCGGCGGCAATATCGGCGCGGATCTCGTCGCCAAAGCGCCGCCCGACGGCTATACGATCCTGATGGGCGCGGTCAGCACGCATGCGATCAACGTGACGCTCTACAGCAAGCTGCCCTACGACCCGCTCAAGGATTTCGCGCCGGTCACGCTGATCACCTCGGTGCCGAACGTGCTGGTCGTGCATCCGTCGCTGCCGGCGAAGAGTGTCAAAGATTTGATTGCCTTTGCCAAAGCGCGGCCGGGCCAGCTTAACTTTGCCTCGGGCAGCACCGGCAGCGCCGGCCATCTTGCCGGCGAGCTCTTCAACAGCCTGGCCGGCGTGCAGATGACGCATATTCCCTACAAGGGCGCAGCACCCGCGGTCATCGATCTGATCGCGGGCCACGTGTCGCTGATGTTCGACAACCTGGCCTCCGCGCTGCCCCATATCAAGGCGGCGCGCGTGCGCGCGCTGGCGGTAACGACCCTCAAGCGCTCGCCGCTGGTGCCCGATCTGCCGACCATCAATGAAGGCGGCCTGCACGGCTTCGATGTCAGCACCTGGTTCGGCATTTTCGCGCCGGCCGGCACCCCGATCGAGATCGTCAACAAACTCAACAGCGAAGTGGTGCGAGTGCTGCGCACGCCTGAAATGCGCGAGCGGCTCGCCCTGCTGGGCGCCGAACCCGTCGGCAACAAGCCGGAGGAGTTCGCGGCGTTCGTCAAAGCCGAGATCGCGAAATACGCGAAGGTCGTAAAAGCGTCCGGCGCGAAAGCCGACTAGACCGCTGCCCCAATTCCGGTTGCACCATGCGAGTAAACAGCGCGTCGCGCGCGCCAGCCGTGATACAACCGTAGCAACCGCGAGTCCACCGCCCGTCCAAACCATGTACCTGCTCGTCATTCTCAATGTGATCATCCACGGCTGCCTCACCGGCAGCCGCGTGGTGATGGCGCTGTTTGCGATCGAGCTGGGAGTAAACGCGTTTTCGATCGGCATCATGGTCGCGCTGTACTCGCTGACCCCGCTGCTGCTCGGGGTTTCCGCGGGTCGCGCGACCGACCGCTACGGCGTGCAGCCGCCGATGGTGTTCGGCGCCGTGCTGTGCGGGGTCGGCTTGATCCTGCCGTATCTGTGGCCGCAGGTGGCCGCGCTATATGTTTCGGCGACAGTGATCGGCGCCGCCTTCGTGATTTACAACGTCGCCGTGCAGAACCTGACCGGCGCATGGGGGCCGCGCGAAGACCGCGCCAAGAATTTCAGCACGCTGTCGCTCGGCTACTCGATCTCGAGTTTCATCGGGCCGCTGGCAGTGGGTTACATCATCGAATATTCGGACCACGCGCACGCATATCTATACCTGAGCCTGTCCACATTGGTCGCGGTCGCAATGCTGCTGAGCTTTCGCAAGCTGCGCGAAGTGCGCACGCCGCGCGCCGCGGAACATACACAGAGCGCGTTCTCTCTGCTGCGTCAGCCCGAGTTGCGCAAGGTGCTGATTACCGGCGCGATGATCGTCACCGGCTGGGATCTTTACATGTTCTACCTGCCGCTCTACGGCCATTCTATCGGCCTGGCGCCGTCCACCATCGGGATCATCCTCGGCACTTTCGCCGTCGCCACGTTCGTCGTGCGCTTCAGCCTGCCGCAGCTCAATGCACGCTTCACGGCGCGGCGCGTGCTCGCCGTATCGATGTATTTCGGCGCCCTCGTGTTCACCCTGTTTCCGTTCGCCGGCAATGCGTGGCTGATTGGCCTGCTGTCGTTTGGTATCGGCTTGGCGCTGGGCTGCGGTCAGCCGATCACTCTGTTGATGGCCTACAACCGCTCGCCCGAGGGGCGCACCGGGGAAGTCACAGGGGTACGCATGACGCTTAATCACTTTACGCACACGGTGGTACCGGTGGTCGCCGGCGGGCTCGGGTCGGCGTTCGGGATGACGCCGGTGTTCGTGATGATTGCCGCCGTGCTGGGCGTCAGCGGCTATCTGAGCGCCACGGTCAAGCGCGCTGCGTTGTAGTGTAGAACCGCCGCCGCCCGCGTGACCGCGGCAGGCGTGCTCAGGCCGGAGCGTCGCTGTTCGAGATGCACCAGAAATGGAGAACCTCCGCGCTCGGATTGCGCGGACCGTGGCCGAATGCGATCGCGCCGCTGCCGTGCAGCAACATTTCCTCGCGTCGCAGCTTGAATTCCTCGCCGCTTTGCATGCACACGAAAGTTCCGTTCGAGCTCAGGTCGGTCAGCACGAACTTGTCCTTGCGACGCTCGATGTTTGCGTGATGGCGCGACGCCATCGGGTCCTTGAGCGCGATGCCATGACTGCCGTGACGACCGATGCTGACGGAGGTTACGACGATCAGCTCATTTGCGTTGTGGACCAGGCGCAAACGCGCAATCCCGGCGTCGCTGAGCAGCGTGTCGAGCCTCCCCGGCATTAGCGTGTGATCGCTGCCGGACTGCCACAGCACCTCAAAGACGGTGACGGCTTCGTGCTTGCCTTTCACGGGCAGTGCGTCCAGGCGGCGGGTCGCGTTGCGCTGCTGGGGTGACAATTTTTCGATGGTTTCGGAGGTGCTGATGATCTGGCCGGCGAGTGCCAATTGCGCCATGCGTGCGGCGATGTTCACGGTGTCGCCGAACACGTCGTCGTCCGTGAGCAGCACCGGGCCGTGATGCAAGCCGATCCTGATCGCGATCTTGCGCTGCTGGACCGCCTGCTTTTCCTGGACCCGCGCATGCATTTCGCATGCCGCGAACACCGCCTCGTCCGGCTTCTCGAATGCGCACAGCGCGCCGTCGCCAATGGTTTTGACCACGCGCCCCCCGTTTTCCACGGCGACGTCCTTGAAGACGTTCAGATAGTCGTTCACCTCGCGAAAAGCGGCGGCGTCCCCGAGCGACTCATAAAGGCGCACGCTGTCGCTGACGTCGACGAACAGGATGGATAAATTGGCGTTTTGTTCTGGCATTGTTGACCGCACAGGCGCGGGGCTGATTTTTCGCCGCGCCACGACGGACAAATAATACTACGCCCGCGCGCCGGTTCGCATCTTATCTCGGGCGCGGCTGCGCCCGCCTGCTTTAAGCGGCGGCGGCGCTGCGCCCGGCGATGCGGCCGAATACGGCGCCTGACATGAGCCCGGTGCCGAGCGGATAATTGTAATGAAACAATCCGCCGACCATCTCACCGCACGTATACAGGCCGGGCATCGGCTTCCAGTCGGTTCCAACAACCTGCGCATCCTTGGTGATTTTGAGGCCGCCGAACGTGAACGTGATGCCGCCGGTCACCGGGTAGGCGACGTAAGGCGGCTTGTCGAGCTTCTGCGCCCAGTTGGTCTTGGCCGGCTCTATGCCCACGGTATGCTGGCCGTCGAGCGCGATCGGATTGAACGTGCCGTGCCCCGCCGCGGCGTTGTACTCGTTCAGCGTCTTGACGCCCTGCACGTGGTCGACCTTCAATTGCTTTACCAGCCCTTCCAGCGTATCGGACTTGAACGGCACGCTGGTGGAATACCGCGGCTCCAGCATCTCCAGGACTTTGCTGTCGAAGATCTGGTAAATCAGGCTGCCCGGCTGCTTGAGAATGGCCCCGCCGTATTTCGCGTACGTGTACGAATTGAAATCCGCACCCTCGTCGACCCAGCGCTTGCCTTCCGTGTTGATCATCACTCCATAGGTATAGGAGAGCCGGTTGGTCTTGTCGGTCATGTCGCGGCGGCCGTAATCGGGCGCTTCGGCATTGATCGGTGTGGCATGACAGCCGCCCCAATGACCCCACGGCATCGCGCCCAGGTCCATCGCCATCTTGAGGCCTTCGCCGTAGTTGAAATTGGAGCCGCGCACTTTCGCGTGATCCCACGGGTCGCCCAGATACAGCCGGCGCCACGCCGGATTGGTCTCGAAGCCGCCGGCCGCGAGCACGACTGCTTTCGCGTTCAGCGTAATCATGCCGTCCGGACCGCGCGCGACCACCCCGTCGATGCGGCCGGACTCGCCTTGCGTGAGGCGCGTGGCGCTGGTGTCGTAACGGATATCGATGCCCATCGCCTCGGCGGTCTCGAACCAAGTTTTGGACAGGCCCACGCCTTCGTGGACGGTGCGCACGAGCGCGCCTTTCGGCCACTTGATTTTGCCGCCGATGCGCACGCCCATAACGGAATGGGCGAGCTCGAACTTCATGCGCCCTTTTTCCTGAACCCAGCACAGCGTATCGTACGACTCGTCGATCAGAATTTTCGCCAACTCAGGATCGCTGCGCCCGTTGGTGACGCGCATCAGATCCGCGTGAAAATCCTCCTTGGTATAAGGTTCGCAGCCGGCGTGGAAGCCCGCATATTTTTCTTCGGCGTCCGGCACGAACCGGTCGAGCTCTTTCACGTCGTTAAAATAATGCCGGAAGATCGCGCCGCTGAAATGGGTGTTGCCGCCACGTTGCGCCTTGGGCGCTTTTTCGAGCACCACGACGCGCTTCGCGCCATGCTCTCTGGCCGACACCGCCGCTGCAAAAGCCGCATTGCCGCCGCCCACCACGATTACGTCGAAGTTGTTCATGGAACGATCCTTGAATACGGGTTGAATTTACGCCGAATGATTGGGACGGCGGCGCGGCAGGCTGAACAAAATAGTGATCGCGTTGTCGAATTATCGCGAGCATCCGTCGCACGGGAAAGTGCCGCCGAGTATGCCGTTGCGCGCGCGCGAGTGTCAAGCCGCCGGGCAGTGCACTGACCGCGCATGACAAGCGCTCGGGGCCAACTTACAATAGCCGCCGCTGCCCGCACCGGATCGCCACGCAGCGTTCGCAGCGGTCGTTAATGTGACGCTATGACGCCATAATCAACTGAGGAGTATTCGCATGAACTTCGATCGCCGCGCCGTTGCTGCACCGACTCGCGAAATCGCGAACTGGATCGCCGCTTTGCGGTACGAAGATCTGCCGCCGCGCACGCGCGAAGTCGTGCATATCGCAATCCTCGATACTGTCGGCGCTGGTGTCTACGGTTATCAAACACCGTGGGCGCAAAAACTCCTCGCGTGGGCGCGGCGCGGCGGCAGCGCGTCTGAAGCAACAGTGTGGGGTAATGCCGGGCCCTCATTGCGTGCGGCCGATGCTGCGCTGGTGAACGGCACCGCAGCCCACGCCTTCGAACTTGACGACTATCACAACGCGAAGCTCCATCCGGGCGCCGTCGTGGTGCCGGCAGCGCTGGCCGTGGCGGAGCGGCTGAACAGTACCGGCACGCAGCTCGTGACCGCGATCGCGGCCGGCTATGAAGTCATGATACGCACCAGCCTGGCGCTCAATCCATCGGCCACGCGTCTGCGCGGCTGGCACCTGACCGGCGTGTGCGGTCCGTTCGGTGCCGCCGCTGCGTGCGCGTCGCTGATGAAGCTCGACGAAGAGCAGTGCGCATGGGCGCTCGGTCTCGCGGGCACGCAGGGCGCGGGGCTGTGGGCGTTCAACGCCGACGGCACGATGAGCAAACGATTGCACGCGGGGAAAGCGGCGCACTCAGGCGTGCTCGCGGCCGAACTTGCGGAATTGGGCTTCAGCGGTCCCACCCAGATTTACGAATACGGCGACGGCGGCGTATTGAAAGCATTTTCCGACGCTTCGGACCCCGCCCCGCTCACGCAGGACCTCGGCAGTGTTTACCACCTCGACAACACGTCGATCAAGCCGTACTCGTGCTGCGGCAGCACCCATTCGTATATCGACGCGGCGCTCGCGCTGCGCCGGAAATTCGGCCCTGCGCTGACCGCGCAAACGCCGGTTCGCGTGGGCACCAGCAAAGTGGTCGACGTACAATGCGGTTTTGACTATGCCCCGTCGTCCGCGCTTAATGCGCAAATGAGTTTGCGCTATGTCGTCGCGGCAGCGCTGCTCGACGGCCAGGTCTTGCCGGCGCAATTTGACGAGGCGCGCATGGCCGACCCCGCGCTCGGTGCGCTCGCGAACAAGCTCGAGCTCGTGCCCGACCCGGAACTCGACAAGCTCTATCCGAAGGATTTTGCGGGCTGGGTCGCCGCCTCGCGCGACGGCAAGTGGGAACGCGTCGACATCCTGAACCCGACGGGCTCGGTGCACTCGCCGATCGACGCCAAAGGCATCACCGCGAAGTTCCGCGGCATCAATCCGCAACTGCCGGCCGACCAGATCGCCGCCGTCGCGCTCGATATCGAGCATCACACCGTGCGCGAACTGCTGGCGTTGCTGCATAACTGAGCTGCACCTGATCCAGACTACTGCAAGGCGCATCCGCGCCGGCCTTACCCGGAGGAGCATCATGAACCCCAGCCATCACTGCGTCACCATCACAGCCGCCGTCGCCATCGCACTGGCGGCGGGCCACGCGTCGGCGCAGAAAAAACCCGCAGCGTATCCGACCAAGCCAATCCGCATGATCGTGCCGTTCGCGCCGGGCGGCGGCACCGACATCGTGGCGCGCGCGATGGCGCAGAAGCTCACGGAGTCGCTCGGCCAATCGGTGATTGTCGACAACCGCGCCGGCGCCGGCGGCACAATAGGCGCCGAAACCGCGGTGCGCTCGGTGCCCGACGGCTACACGCTCGCGATGGTATCGGGCAGTTACGCGGCGAACGCCGCGCTGTTCAAGCTGCCTTACGACCCGGTCAACGATGTAACCCCGATCTCTCTGGTCGGACAAACCGGGTTCCTGGTGTCACTGCACCCGAGCGTAGCGGCCAAAAACATCAAGGAGTTTATCGCGCTCGCCAAGGCCAAGCCGGGCGGCATCAACTACGCTTCCACCGGCACCGGCGGCATCACGCATCTCGCCACCGAGCTCTTCGCCGTCATGGCCGACGTGAAGATGACGCACATCCCTTACAAAGGCACCGGTCCCGCGCTGATCGATCTGCTGGGCGGACAGGTCCAGATGATGGTCGGCGCATTGCCCGCCATGGTGCCGCAGCACAAATCCGGCAAGGTGCGCGGGATAGCCGTGACCACCAGCAAACGCAACGGCGCGGTGCCGGACGTTCCGACGGTGGCCGAAACGGTCCCCGGTTACGAGGCGATTCTGTGGTACGCATTCTTCGGCCCCAAAAATCTGCCAAAAGACGCCGTCACGCTGCTGAACGCCGAGATCAACAAAGCCATCTCGACGCCGGAAATGAAAGAACGCATGGCGAGCGAGGGCCTCGATCCCGTCGGTGGACCGCCCTCCGTATTCGGCGAAACCCTCAAACGAGATGTGCCGAAATGGACGAAAGTGGTCAAGGACGCCAACATCAAATCGATTCAATAGCCGCAGGTAGCAGCTGGCGGTGCGAAACAATTTGATACAAAAGACCGCTGTCATAGGTCAACATTGTGAGGCGGCGAACGTTTTTGAAGGTGTGCGCGATACGTGCGCGCCCATTCAATTAAAGGAGAGCACCATGTTGAACGTCAAGGGAATAGCAATCGCGATCACGCTGGTTTTCGCGGGCAGTGCTTACGCACAGACCGCGACGCCTAATCTCGACAAGCGCCAGGCCAACCAGGAAAAGCGCATCGAGCAAGGCGTCAAATCCGGCGAGCTCACGAAGAAAGAAGCCGCGCGCCTGGAAAAACGCGAAGCCAAGCTGGAAGCCAACAAGCAAAAAGCCAAAGCCGACGGCGTGGTTACGAAGAAAGAGCGCGCGAAACTGCAGCACGAAGCGAACCGCGACAGCAAGGCGATCTACCGTCAGAAGCACGACGCGCAGAAGCGCAAGTAAGTTTCAGTATTGCACGACAAAAAAAGCCCGCTGATGCGGGCTTTTTTCATGATGAACGTTTTGGTGAACAGCGCGCTGTCACGCATCCTCTGCACCTGAAGTTCGGCGTCAGCTCACTATACCGCCGGGTCGTTGCCGCGACTTGAATGCCACACTGACAAGACTTCGAGGCGACTTCCCCGAACACGTTAGTAGACCCAATACCGGATGCGATCAAGATGAAAACGCCGCACATCGGGCGAACTCGCTTGCTTGACGCGAATTCCCAAGCGCTTAATCTTCTGCGGCGAAGAATGAGGAAACATCACTTTTTTCCATTTGCTGGACAACGCTTCGTCGCCTCGTAGTAGTACGTTTGGAACGCTTTGGTCTCTGCCGCGTCCAGGTCTCCCCCGATCAAAGTTTTGTCTCGCGCTATCCGCTTGGCGTCAGTCTTCGCGATGTTCTGATCCATCTTCTGTTTGGCATCAAGCCATTCCGCAGAGCCTGGCTTCCATCGATGCATTTCTCGGATAAGCCCAACGCGCTCGCAACGTGCGGGCAACTCCCGATCCACGTCGGCTTTGGCGGCCTTCAGCTTTTCGGAATCCTCCGGCCACGCTGTGAGCGGATGCGCCATAAGCAGACACACAACCAATACTTTTAACATGACATCCACTAGGCCAGAACTATGCATACATTTCGGAATAGTCATCGTCGTACTTCCGAGGCGCTACGCCCAACGTTTGACATGAGCGGCAGGCCAAAGGGCGCGAAGCGGCCTTTGAAACTTCCGCTCGATAGAAGCGTTAGTCGCATGCGGAGATGCTGCAACAATAGAAGATGAGGTGATTGGCCGCATTTACGAGGCTAGGCATCGGTGCCCTTGTCATATTTTGACAGCCAGGAGAACAGCAAGAGAGGCGGAAGCACAATCGGGAATATGTAGAAGCCCACCTGAATGAATCGCATTTTGTCGACACCCAGCGCATGGCTGACTATTGGGGCGAGATGTGTAATGTAGTAGTAGGACCAGGGAAGTATTCCAACTATCACGGCAAGCTTCGCCCAGTTCCTCAATATCTGCGGCGTACCTATCTTCTCTTTCATCAATGCCCCCAAGGAAGCGTGTTGTTGATCCGAAACATTGGAATGGTACTGCCGGCGTGGCGAGAACTACCAATCGCGACACAAGCGATGAATGCTAGCTGAACTGCGTGGCTTTGTGACGCCCAACGTGTTGTTCTGCGGCGGGCCATAAGGATGCCAAAATCCGCGGCATGCTCGCTTTCCGTCCGCAGCAACAAAGGGTTCGGCTTCATGATCACGCCCTTCGCGAATGCCGCTCCACGTACTTGCGAAGCACACCATCCATTCGAGATTGCCAACCTTCGCCTGTAGACTTGAAATACGCGACGACCTCGGGACTGTAACGAACCGAAACCAGCAACTTTTTGTTCTCTGACCTCGGGCGCCCGCGCAACGCCCGGATGGGCACCATAGCCTTCAGCTGCTTTGGCGTAAGCGGGGGCGCGTCGGGGTCGCTCTTCGCGGCCTTGGTAATGACTCTGTCTTCTTCGATGGTGGGCATTGCCACCGAAGGCCGCTTATTAACTTTGGACATAGTGTTTCACCTCACGACGATTAGCGCGGCGCAGGCTGATGATCCTTCGCACCTCGCCTCGATCCACAAATGCAACGTAGTACAGAATCCCGGTTTTTGGCGCGAGTGCGATCATGCGCGTCTCACTGTATTCGAACCGGTCATCGATCCAGACCAACGCAGCTTCCCAGTCGAGTTCGATCGCCAAGACCAGAGAGATACCATGCGTCGCCAGGTTCGCTCTATCTTTGGTTGGGTCGAACTCGAAACGCATTCTTTAATGTAGCTACAATAAATATGTGTGTCAAGTCAGAGCCTAATCGGTCCGCCATGAAGCCGAACGAATAGGATTTTATCTACCGCGCTGTCGCACGACAGATAAAATCCTATTCGTTAGACGACCGCGTGGAAACATAAATGACTTCGGCATAGCTGAGGAAATGACCGGGAAAGCGCTGCTGCGGTCGAAGGCACTGGAATCGCTACGGCGATGCTAAGCCCTCAATTTCCAAAACTCACCATCCTGCGAGACTCGCCCGTCATGCGCGAGCTTAAGAAGATGCGCATGCAGCGACCGCCGCGCAACCTGATGCAAACGCGGTGAAACGTCCGCATAGACTATCGGCAGCAGCTCATCCATAGTCGCCGGATTCTTTGCGGAAAATGCGTCGACGACTTTCTGCTCGCGCGCCAGCCGGTGCGTAATCAGGCGCTGCGCCTCCGCGTGCGGTGCCTCGATCGGATGACCGTGTCCGGGCGCGACGCGCGCAATGTCGAGCGCGAGCAGGGACTCGAGTGATTTGAGGTAAGCGACCATGTCGCCGTCGGGCGGATTGATCACGACCGTCGAGCCCTGCATGATGTGGTCGCCGGTGAAGAGCAGCTTCTCGCCGTCGAGCAGATAGCACAGGTGGTTCGACGCGTGACCGGGCGTGTGGATCGCACGCAGCGTGAATTCGCCGCAGTCGAGCACATCTTCGTGTGCAAATTCGCGGTCGGGGGCGAACGCCGTGTCCTGGTTGTCGTGCGGCGGCGCGCGCATGCCGATGACCTCGGCCCCGGTCGCAGCTTTCAACGCACGAGCGCCGGGAGAATGGTCGCGGTGCGTATGCGTACACAGGATCCAGCGCAGGCGGTCGCCGACCGCGCCGAGCATCGCGGCGAGATGCGCAGCGTCGTCCGGTCCCGGGTCGATCAGCGCGAGTTGTGACGCGCCAACGAGGTAGGTATTGGTACCGGGACCCGTCATCATGCCGGGGTTAGGTGCGGTCAGACGCCGCACCAATGGCGACACCTCGACGAGTTCACCGGGAACGATAGGATGGTTTTCCATGGTTAACCGGGCGGCAGTTCGTCGTATCCGGGCTCGCCCGGCAGCAAGCGGCGCCCGTCCCTGCCGATGCGCGGTGCCATCGTTGGCACGTCCGGCAACGCGCGCATCGCGGCGAGCAGCGCATCCGCCCTGTCATATTTCGCGAACAGGCGCAGCGTGTGGATGGTCGGCGTCATCAATTTAAACGTGCCGGCGCCATGGCGCTCGACGGCTTCGCGCGGACTAATCCATACGCTTTCGGTCATTTCCTCGTTGTCGTGCACGGGCTCCTGGCCGGCCGGCGCATGCGCGACGAAAAAGCGCGTGTCGTAACGGCGCGGCGCGCCGCGCGGCGTGATCCAGTGCGCGAAGTACACGAGCGCCGCAACTTCGAGCGTCAGTCCCTCGTCGCGCAGCAGCGTATCGAACGGCAGTTCGCCCGTCGCGACCGCTTTGCGATACTGCGCGAGTTCCGCGGCGTGCTCATGCGCGATCGGTGCGCCGTTCTCGCGGTGCGCCAACAGCAAACCCGATTCCTCGAACGATTCGCGGATTGCCGCCACCCAGTAAGCGAGCCCGCCGGATTCGACTCCGAGCCTGCTGCTCGCGGCCTCGTCGGTCAATCCGGTGCAATGCGCGTAAACGTCGGCGAGCCCGTCGGCCTGATCGACCGAACCGCCGGGAAACAAATAGCGGCCGGGCACGAAAGCCGACTGCATGTTGCGCTTCATCATGAGCACTTCGAGACCCTGTGCGCCATCACGCACCAGCGTGACGGTCGCAGCAGCCAGCGGCGTGAGTTCGGCCATTACGTTTTCCGTGAGCGTTTTCGCATTGACGGGGTATTCCAGCGGCAAGTTTAGCCTGTTTGCCGCCGTCACACCCGTCACCATCCGGTGCATGCGATCCGGTTGCCGAAGCGAAAGCAGTTGCGCGCCGCCATGAAAGGTGGGGGCTGATAAGGGCGCGCACCAGAGGGGGCGTTGGGTCTAACGCTGCGGCGCGCCGCCGCCTGCTGCGCCGCCTCGGCCTGCTGGCGCGCTATCGAAGCCTGCCGGCCTGCCTCGTCGATTTCGCGCTGCATCTGCTCGCGCTCGCGTGTTTGCCGGTCAGCCTGCTCGAACGCCATGCTCTGCTGCTGAATCTGCCGGTTCAATTGCGCTGCCTTGCCGCGCAATTCCACTGCGACCGTCTCACGCCGCCGGTTGAATTCGCCGAACGAAATTTTTTTGTCATAGAGATCGACAGCCGACGCCATGACTTTGTGCTCCGCGTCGATGCCGAACGCCTGCATCGGCGGACGATAGACTTCAGTTCCGAATTTGGCATCGGCCTTTAGGCACTCGGCCCGCGCCGCCGCCCACTTGGAAATGACCGGGCGCTCGTGATTGCCCGCCACGGAGGTATCGGCGAGCATCGAGGGCGTCATGGTGGCCGCCATGCCCAGCGAAACTTTGTTCGCGATGGCTGCAAACCCAGCCTCGGAAGCCAGCTTGGCTAGGCACGCAGCGAGCGACTCCGACTGCGCGGCGCAATAACCATGCATCACCAACAGCAGCGTCATCGCGAGCACGCGCATTTTTGCCGCCATGAGGAAATGTTCAATTACCAGAATTGCGCTGGGCCATCGTCGAGCGCCCGCCAAAAGGTGCCGCAGAAGCACAGGCTGATAATTAAATTGTGTTGAACTCATCGGCCAGTCTACAGGCACGTCAGCATTTGTCTTACGAACATCTGGGGTCAGACATCGATGGGGTGGCCTGCGGCGTGTTTAGACACTGGAAGATTTTAGGACGGTAGGACTAGGACTATAGCGCCGGGCGCGTGCCCGGTATAGGCTGTCCCAGCGAAGGCGCCCCGTCAGAGTTCAGTCCGGCAGGGTCCACACGAGCGTATTTTTCCGCCAGAAGTGCCCGACTATCCTGCATGATCCTGAAAGGAAATTCCATGAACATCAGATTATTTTCTCGCCTGATTGTCGCCGGCGCACTATGCGCGCTGACCGGTTTCACCGGCCCGGCATCCGCCGCGCTGGCCACTTTCGGCCCCACGCCGTACTTAAGCTTTGCGGACAGCGTGTTTGCCGGCGGCAGCTTCAGTTACTTTCACCTCGAAACTTTCGAAGATCACTTACTCAACACGCCGGGCGTCACCGCCAATGCGGGCGGCGTCACCAGCGTAGTGTTCGGACCCAGCATCCACGATTCAGTCGATGCTGATGACGGCGCCATCAATGGCAGCGGCTTGCTCGGGGACTCTTACTTTACGGGCAACGGCGCCGCCGGCGTCAGATTCACGTTCAGCGCCTCCGTTTTGGGCTCGCTGCCTACGAGTGCGGGGCTGGTCTGGACCGATGGCGGCGGCGGCACCTCGGTGACTTTCACGGTTTTCGGCGAGAACGGCCAGCAGGTTTTCACGACGACCCAGAGTGGCTTTGCCGACGGCTCAAACAACGGCGAAACCGCGGAAGACCGCTTCTTCGGCGCTACTTATACCGGCGGCATTTCGGCGATTTTCATGAGCAACGCCAGCGGCGGGATGGAGGTCGATCACCTCCAGTATGGTGCGGCCGCCGCCGCGATCCCTGAACCCGAAACTTATGCGATGTTGTTGGCAGGCCTTGGGCTGGTCGGATTCGCGACCCGGCGCAGGCACAAAGTAGCGGGCTGATTCCAGCATCGCGACGCGCACAAACCCCCGCTTCGGCGGGGTTTTTTTTATGACGATCGGGTCTATTTTTCAGTCAGCAACTTCATGAGGCTGGACGAGTCGAGCCGGCCGTGGCCTTGCTCCTGCAGACGGCCGTACGACTGCTCGACCAGCGCGGTCACCGGCAGCAGCGCGCCATTGCGGCGGCCTTCATCGAGACAGATTTGCAAGTCCTTGCGCATCCAGTCGACTGCAAAACCAAAATCGAACTTGTCTTCCACCATCGTCGGCCCGCGGTTTTCGAGCTGCCACGATTGCGCGGCCCCCTTCGAAATCACATCGACGACTTTCTTGGCATCGAGTCCGGCCCGCATCGCGAAGTTCATGCCCTCGGCGAGCGCCTGCAGCAGGCCGGTAATCGTAATCTGATTGACCATTTTCGTGAGTTGGCCTGCGCCGGCCGCACCCATCAGAGTCACGGCGCGGCCGTAATGCGCCATCACCGGATGCGCTTTCGCGAACGCGGCCGCATCGCCGCCGACCATGACAGTGAGAATGCCTTTCTCCGCGCCCGCCTGCCCGCCCGACACCGGCGCGTCGAGAAATTGGAATTCCGCGGCGCGCGCAGTCTTCTCCAGTTCCCGGGCGACGTTCGCCGATACCGTCGAGTGGTCGACGTAAATCGCGCCCTTCTTCATGCCGGCGAACGCGCCGTCGGCGCCAAGCGCGATGGCACGCAAGTCGTTGTCGTTGCCGACGCACGAAAAGACGATATCCGCGCCATGCGCCGCTTCGCGCGGCGTCGCGGCGACGCGTCCGCCGTATTCCTCGAGCCAACGGTCGGCCTTCGCGTGCGTGCGGTTGTAGACCGTCAAGTCATGACCCGCGCGCGCGAGGTGTCCCGCCATAGGGTAACCCATCACGCCGAGTCCTAGAAACGCCAGCTTCATGCCGCTCTCCTAATTTATAACGGGCCGTTTGCCACGCCGCCTCAGCCGGCTCGGCCGCGCGTTGATTTTCTCATATCCGCCTGCGCATCACGTTCACTCGCCCTTGATATTCGCGGCCTTGATGATTTTTCCGTACCTCAACGCGTCGTTCTTGACGTCGCGCGCCAGTTCCTCCGGCGTTCCGGGCGCGACGTTGACGCCGGTGCTTATCAGGAAATCGTTGACCTCCTTGCTACGCAGGATACGATTGAGCTCCGTGTTGAGCTTGGCGATGATGTGTTTCGGCGTCTTCGCGGGCGCGAAGAACGCAAACCAGATGCTGGTATCGAAATCCGGGTAGCCCGATTCCATCATGGTGGGCACGTCGGGCAGCAGGGGCGACCGGGTAGCGACCGTGAGGGCCAAGGGCCGCAGCCTGCCCGATTTCACATGCGGGATTGCCGGTCCCATGCCAACATAGCCGAATTTCACTTCCTGCCCCGCGATCACGGCCAGCACGGCCGGGCCGCCACCCTTGTAAGCCACATGCACGGTTTTCACACCCGCCAGCATGTTGAGCAGTTCCCCCGACAGATGCATCGGGGTGCCGACACCCGGCGTTCCATACAACAAGGCGCCGGGATTCGCCTTCGCATAGTCGACGACGTCCTTGACGCTTTTCGCGGGAAACGATGGATGACCGGCGAGCAGTATGGGCGTAATGGTTCCCTGGGTAATCGGCGCGAAATCGCGCTGCACGTTGTACGACACGTCCGGCGTAAGGATGGGTATCACCGACATCTCGCGCGTCGAGCCGACGAATATCGTGTAGCCGTCGGGTGCGGATCTGGCGGCGATTTCCGTGGCGATGATGCCGTTGCCTCCGCCGCGCGCGTCGACGACCACCGGCTTGTCCCAGCTTTCCGTCATGCGTTGCGCCACCGAGCGCGCGAGTATGTCGGTGTTGCCGCCCGGCGGATACGGCAACAGCATGCGTATCGATTTATCCGGGTAAACCGGGGTAGCTGCTCCCGCAACGCCCGCCGCGAAGAGTACGCCTGCGCACACTGCCTGCATTACGTTCCGTCGGTTCTTCATGCGTCACCTCCGAGTGCTAACGGTCAACCGAGTACGATCGGGTACCCG
The DNA here is from genome assembly GCA_046596405.1 of Burkholderiales bacterium. GTDB lineage: Bacteria > Pseudomonadota > Gammaproteobacteria > Burkholderiales > SG8-41 > PALSA-1004. Next base: position 286 of record JBKJMN010000060.1, on the reverse strand, counting down.
GGCGGCGGCGAAAAGCCTAAGTCGCCGCGCTTGATTACCGCGGCGCGCCCGCCATTTTCCTCGAGCAACTCGGCCTGCCGGCGCTTCGCGCGCGCATCGACTTCTGTCGGGTCGCAGATTTGATACAGCCGCTCGCGGCATTCGGCGACGGCGGCCGCGTATTGCGGATTCGGCGCGAGATCGACGAGTTCTTCCGGGTCGGCATCGAGATCGAACAATTGCGGCGGGTACGCGACGTAATGCACGTACTTGTATTTGCCGTGACGGATCATGAACGCGCCCGTCG
>JBKJMN010000345.1:0-7079 GCA_046596405.1 Burkholderiales bacterium | reverse complement strand
GTCATGATTCACTCCCGCTGAATGGCTATTGTCGATTATCTGCCTGTGGGCGATTTGTCATACATTGGTTGGCACGTCAGGTTTTAACGACGATCAATGCGTCCGCCGCAACGACGCCATGCGCATTGACGAACAGCGGGTTGACGTCGATTTCGGCGATGCGGTCGGCGTGATCGGCGGCGAGCAGCGAGATGCGCGACAACACGTCAGCGAGCGCCTCGATCGCGAGCGGCGCGCTGCCGCGGTAACCCGTCAACAGTTGTGCCGCCTTGATTTCGGTGACCATCTCGCGCGCGGTCTCGACGTCGAACGGCGCAAATCGGTAAGTCACGTCTTTGAGCAGCTCGGCGAACACGCCGCCGAGGCCGAACATGACGACCGGCCCGAAAAACGGGTCGTTCACCGCACCGATGATGACTTCGGTGCCGGCGGGCATTTCCGCGATCAGCACGCCGTTGATATGCGCGCCGGGCTTGTAGCGCCGGGCATTGGCGACGACCGCCGCTGCCGCCTCCTGGAGTTCAGCCAGGGTGCGCACGTTGAGTCGTACCGCGCCGGCTTCCGTTTTGTGCGGGATGTCCGGCGAATCGACTTTGACCGCGAGCGGAAACTTGAGCGGCGCCGCGGTGAGCGCGGCGACGGCCGCCGGCGCCAGCACGAGTTCGCGCGCGACCGGTATGCCGTAAGCGGCGAGGGCTTTTTTTGACTCCGCTTCGCTCAGGCGGTGGGCATTCGGCGCTAATTCGAGTTGCTGGAGCCCGACGACACGCCGCGCGCCGCGCGCCTGGGCCGCCAGATACCGGCGCTGCTTCTGCGCGTATTGGCTCAGTGCGCCAGCGGCGACGGCCGTGCGCGTCGGCGTCAGTACCCACGGAATGCGTTGCGCATCGAATACTTCAGTCGCCGCCGTCGCGGATGCCGCGACCCGCCCGAGCGATACGATCAAAGGCTTGCCCGCGCGGTGCGCGATAGCGGCAATATCCGTCGCCCACGCCGCGCCGTGGGCGCCCTGCACCGTGCCGTAGCGCACGATCATCTGGTCCATGTTGGGATCTTGCAGCGCGATCTCGACAATGCGGTTGAAATCCGCGTTGTTGCCGCTGATCTGCGCCGTGAGATCGACGGGGTTGCCAAGCGCGCAGTGCTTGGGCGCGATCGCTTCTATGGCTTGCACGGTCGCCTCGTCGAAATGCGGCAGCGTGAGGCCGTGGCGGTCGCATTCGTCTGCCATCAGCACCGCCGAGCCGCCGGACGTCGTAATGATGCCGATGCGGTTGCCGCGCGGCATGCGCCGGCCCAGGAACACGCGCGTGAGGTCGACGACTTCGTGCACGTCGCGCACTTCGATGAAGCCGCCTTCACGAAACGCGGCGCGGTAAAGCTCGTAATCCGCGGTCATGCTCGCGGTGTGCGATTCGGCGGCCGCCCGGCCGATCGCGCTGTTGCCGGCTTTCCACGTCAAGATCGGCTTGCCGAGTGCGAGCGCGCGGGCGCCCAGCGCGCGCAACTTCCGGCCGTCGGCGACGCCTTCCAGGTAGAGCACCAGCACTTCGACTTCGTCGCGCTCGAGGAAATCCGCCGCCAGCTCGAGCGTCGTGATGTCGGCTTCGTTGCCGGCGGACACCACGTAGTTGAAGCCCATGCCTTCCGCATCGGCGAGCGCGACTACGCTGTAAGCAAAGCCCCCGCTTTGCGAAACGAACGCGACCGGCCCTTTTTTAAGGTTGGGGTTCTTGAAGCCGACGCCGAACCCGCAGTAAACGCGATCGACGAGATTCATGGTGCCGATGCAATTGGGGCCGATCACGCGCACGCCGCTCGCGGCGACCGCCGCTTTGAGTTCGGCTTCGAGCGCGGCGCCCTCCGCGCCGACTTCGCGGAAGCCGGCACTGAACACGGTTGCGAACGCGATGCCGGCCTGGCCGCATTGGCGGATCACCTCGGGCACCAGGCGGCCGGCGACCGCGACCAGCGCGAGATCACAGGGTTTGGGGACCTCGGCAACGCTCGCGTAACACGCAAGATCGCCAATCTTCGGATATTTCGGATTGACGGGGTAGATGCCGCCGCCGTACCCGCAGTCGCGCAGGATCGGAATCGGCTGGCCGCCGATGCGCGTGATGTCGGGCGACGCGCCGATGACCGCGATCGCGCGCGGGTTGAAGAGCCGCGCGAAACCGCGTTGCGGCGTCACCGCGCCACTGCTCGATCCGCCGTCATTCACCACTCATTCGCCTTTGAGGTCCGCGGCTTTGACGACCTTCGCATACTTCGCGATTTCGTCGCGAATGAAGGCGGTGAAGAATTCCGGCGTGCCGCCGATTGGCTCGACGCCTTCGTTGAGGAAGCGCGAGCTGACCTCGCTGCTCGCGAGTACCTTACCAACCTCGACGTTCAGGCGCGTGACGATTTCCCGCGGCACTTTAACGGGCGCCATGAGGCCGAACCACGTCGTCGCCTCGTAACCTTTCAGGCCCGATTCGTCTATCGTCGGCACTTTCGGCAGCGCTGAAAAGCGCTTGAGGCTGCCAATGCCGATCGCGCGGATGCGGCCGGCTTCGATGTGCGGCACCAGGAGAGGCACGCCGCTGAATATCATTTCGACCTGGCCGCCGATCGTGTCGGTCAGCGCCGGCGAATTGCCTTTGTATGGGACGTGCACGATGTTGACGCCGGCCATCAGCTTGAAGAGTTCGCCCGCCATCTGGTTCGAGCTGCCGAGACCCGACGACGCGTAATTGAGTTTGCCCGGGCGCACTTTCGCGATTGCGATCAGCTCTTTGACAGTTTTCACCGGTAAAGACGGATGCACGGCCAGAACGTTGGCGCCCTTTACGCACAGGCTGATCGGCGCGAAGTCGCGCAGCGTGTCGTACGGCAGCTTCTGATACAGGCTCATGTTGATCGCATTCGAGGCGCCGCCCATCAATATCGTGTAGCCGTCGGGCACGGCTTTCGCGACGAGGTCCGAGCCGATGTTGGTCGCGCCGCCGGCCCGGTTCTCGACCACCACCTGTTGGCCGAACACTTCGGTCAGCTTGGTCGCGATCACGCGCGCGGTGAAATCGGTGTTGCCCCCCGGCGCATAGGGCACGACGATGCGCACCGTACGCGTCGGGTAGCCCTGTCCTGAGCTTGTCGAAGCGGTCTGCGCGCCAACCGCGGCGCTGGCAACGAAGCAGACGATCAAAAGCGGGATTCTCATGGTTTTTTTACTTCGTTGATGAGCGGCCGGTTGTCTTGAAACCGCTTGAGGTTGTCGAGGAATAACGCGTTGATGCGCGACTCATTGCCGGCCGACGCCACCGAATTGTGCGGGGTGACGATCACGTTGGGCAGATCCCACAGGGGAGACGACGCGGGCAGCGGCTCCTGCATGAAAACGTCGAGATACGCGCCGCCGAGCTGGCCGCTGGCGAGGGCTGCAATCAATGCCGGCTCGTCCACGACTTCGCCGCGGCTGATGTTGATGAAGCGCGCGCCGCGCGGCAGTTTCGCGAGCAGATCCGCATTCACCAGGCCGCGCGTCTCGCTGGTCAGCGGGCACGCGATCGTGAGCCAGTCGCAGCGCGGCAGCAACTCGCCGAGCTTGTCGGGGGTATGCATTTCATCGACGTGCTCGGCGCGCGCCGGGCTGCGCCGCACGCCGATGATCTTGAGCCCGAGCAGCCCCGCGAGCCGCGCGATTTCGATGCCGATCGCGCCCAAGCCGTAGACGAGCATCGTCTGCCCGCGCAGATCGCGTGGAAAGTCCGCGGGCGCCATCGGGTCCCAGCGGCGCTCGCGCTGGCCGGTGAGCCAATGCGGAAAATTGCGCGCGAGCATCAGCATGCCCGCAATCGCCGTCTGCGCAATCGGCTCGGCGGCGGTGCCCGACGCCGTGGTCAGCCGCACACCGCGCTCGACGACGCTCGCGAACACCGGGTGGTCGACGCCGGCGTTGAACACCTGCATCCATTCAAGCGCGGGCGCTTTGCGTGTCGCCGAGAAAAACTGCTTGGTATGGTGCGGGAAGATGTCGCTACTGAAGTAGGCGACGCGCGCGCGCGCGGCGTCGGTCTCGGCGATGCGCGCCTCGGGATCGGGCGGCAGCACGAGCAGCTCGATGGCGACGCCGTCGCGTTTGCCGGCGGCGACAAAGTCCGCGCCGTATCGGGCGTTGAACTGATGCGACACGAGCAGGCCGGGCACGCTTGGGATTCCTCTGCGTTTCGATGGGGCGCCGTCTTCAAGATAGCTATGCGCGACGGCCGAGTTTTTCCGTATTTTAGCGGGTAATCGGCGCTGCCGCCGCGGGCGATTTGTTAAGATGCGGGCCTTACGCGTCAATGGAAGGCCCACGCCGTGACCGCCAACGTTCTCGAACTCGCCAAAGACCTGATCTCCCGCAATTCCGTGACGCCCAACGATGCGGGTTGCATCGATCTCCTGTGCGGTTATCTCGAGCCGCTCGGCTTCGAGTGCGAGAAAATCAGCACGGGTGGCGTCGACAACTTATGGGCGCGGCGCGGCGCGGCCAGTCCCCTCGTGTGCTTTGCCGGCCATACCGACGTCGTGCCTACCGGGCCGCTGGAGCAATGGCAAAGCGACCCATTCACCCCGACCATCCGCGATGGCGTGTTGTATGGGCGCGGCGCGTCAGACATGAAAAGCTCGCTGGCGGCGTTTGTCGTCGCGATCGAGGAATTCGTGCGCCAGCATCCCGATCATCCCGGCTCCATTGCCGTGATGTTCACGTCCGACGAGGAAGGCCCGGCGGTCGACGGCACGGTGCGCGTGTGCGAAGCGCTGAAAGAGCGCGGCGAAAAGCTCGATTACTGCATCGTCGGCGAGCCGACCGCGGTTTCAAAGCTCGGTGACATGATCAAGAACGGGCGCCGCGGGTCGCTCTCGGGTGTGTTGACGGTCAAGGGCGTGCAAGGGCACGTCGCCTATCCGGAGCAGGTGAAGAATCCGATCCACCTGGTGGCCGCCGCCATCGCCGAGATGGCCGAAACGACGTGGGACAACGGCAACGAATACTTCCCGCCGACGAGCTGGCAGATTTCCAACTTCAACTCGGGCACCGGCGCCAACAACGTGGTGCCCGGCGAAGCGCACGTGCGGTTCAATTTCCGCTTTGCAACCGCGAGCACACTGGAATCCCTGCAAACGCGCGTGCACGGCATTCTCGACAAGCATGGCGTGCCGTACGACCTCGAATGGCGCTACGACGGGCGGCCGTTTCTGACCCCGAAGGGCGATCTGGTCGCGGCGGTGGCCAAAGCGATCAAGACCGTGACCGGCCTCACGACTCAGTTGTCGACGACCGGCGGCACCTCCGACGGGCGCTTCATCGCCGACATTTGCGGGCAGGTCGTCGAGTGCGGCCCGACCAACGCGACGATCCATAAGCTCAACGAGTGCATCCAGCTTGAAGAACTAGAGCAACTGCCGCAGATTTACTTGCATACGCTCAAGAATCTGCTGATCAAGTGAACGAGTGAATAAGTGAATAAGTGAAAGAGTGAGGGGAAAAATTCCCTCCCCCGCTCCGGCGGGGCTAGGGTGGAGGTAGGGACCTTTAGCAGGAGGAAAAAATGGCGCGCACCGACAACGTAATGGAATTGCCGCAGGACCTCCCGGTGCCGCAGGACGACGGCGCCTGCGATCATTTGACCGGCATGGATTCACCGCCAGTCGTGTTGCGTTCGACAGGCGGCCGCGCGGTGGATTTGTCCAGTCTGAAAGGCACGACGGTCGTCTATATTTACCCGCGCACCGGCCGCCCCGACCAGGAACTGCCGACCGGCTGGAACGCGATCCCCGGCGCGCGCGGCTGCACGCCGCAATCCTGCGCGTTCCGTGATCACTATCAGGAACTGAAAGACCTAGGCGTCTCAGAATTGTTCGGCCTGTCCACCCAGGACACTGCCTATCAGCGCGAAGCCGTCGAGCGGCTGCACCTGCCGTTCGAGATACTGAGCGACGAGAAGCTGGAATTCGCCAAAGCGCTGAAGCTGCCGACGTTTGAAGTCGACGGTATGCAGCTCATCAAGCGCATCACGTTGATCGTGCGCGAGGGGAAAATCGTGAAAGTGTTTTATCCGGTGTTTCCATCGGACCGGAATGCGGGGGAAGTGATCCGCTGGTTGGCCGCTAACCGGTAGATTTCTTTTTTGGCAGCGCGAGCCAGTGCTGAACGTCGAGTTCCGGCGCTGTCTTCGCGAGCACGGCCAATCCCTGTCTAGCGCGCGTCACCCACCCTTTGCCCCGGTCTACAAGATTGGTCCAGGCTTCCTCGATTTCCCATGCGCGATGCTCTTTGAAAAAAGCCAGCAGCGCCGCCGCCTGGTTTAAATCTTTCTGGGCCTTCTGCAAAAATGAACCTTTGCGCTCCCCGTAGACCAGCAGCTTGTGCAGAGCATAGCGCGCCGGATGCGGCACGTTGACAATCACCGCGCCTTCTTCGCAGAACAGCGCACTCTGCACGACGTGCTCAAGCGAGTACTCCATGAACTTGAGCGGTTGCAGCGCCACGCCAAGCTGCGGGTGCTCGTAAGGTTTTTCGCCGCCGCGATGCATGGTCGTGAGGAAATCCAGGCGGAACTCCGGATTTTTCGGATTCAGATACGTGGCGCCGGCCTTGTTCGCCAGCCCGGTGACCGGCAGCAATCCCATTTGCAGAGACTCGATCGCGCCGTGAGTGTCGGCGTGGATATTGGCGGGCAATGCGATCGAGAGATTTTTGCCGGCGTGAGCGAAATCGACATCCTGGGTCCTCGACGCATCGCCCCACCGCACGCCGAGCATGTTGCCGTAGGCAAGAAAAGCATGTGTGCCGATAAGCACGCCGCCGGCTTTGAAGAAGCCATAATCGGACAGCCGCCGGATCACGCGGAAGTGGCGTGCCAGCACCGGAGTACAGCCGAGCGCAATCGCCGAGCGGGCAAGCGGGGCAATGGGTTCCGTTTTGCGGGACTTGGACTGCGCAACGAGCGCGGCGACCTGCTCGGAATCCGGACCGACATAAACCTGGCGCAGCACCCCGCCAAGGTCCGTGTACTGAAAGTACCAATAGTCCCGGCCTTTCACGGTCT
>JBKJMN010000286.1:0-25991 GCA_046596405.1 Burkholderiales bacterium | reverse complement strand
ACATGCTGGAAAGTGAGGCGAGAGGCGAGAGGCGAGAGGCGAGAGGCGGGAATGCGTTTACCCCTCTCTCTTCTCTCCTCTCCCCTCTCTCCTGACTTTGTGCCTGTATTCGCACAGGTCGTTGATGATGCAGGCCGGACAGTTCGGCGTGCGCGCCTTGCAGACGTAACGCCCGTGCAGGATCAGCCAATGATGCGCGTGCAGCTTGAATTCATCGGGCACCAGCTTCATCAGTTTCTTTTCGACCGCGGCCACGTCCTTGCCGGGCGCGATACCGGTGCGGTTGGACACCCGAAAAATATGCGTGTCGACTGCGATGGTCGGATGGCCGAATGCGATATTGAGCACCACGTTCGCGGTTTTACGGCCGACACCGGGCAGGCGCTCCAGTTCTTCGCGGGTGTCCGGCACTGCGCCGGCATGCTCATCCAGCAGCAGTCTGCATGTCGCCAGGATGTTTTTTGCCTTGGTGCGATAGAGCCCGATGCGTTTGATGTGCGTTTCGAGCCCGGTCGCGCCGAGTTTGAGGATTGCCGCCGGCGAATTGGCGACAGCATAGAGCTCGCGCGTCGCGAGGTTGACGCTTTTGTCGGTCGCTTGCGCCGACAGTATGACCGCCACCAGCAGTTCGAACGCATTGCCGTATGCGAGCTCTCCGCGCGGCGCGGGATTGGCCGCGCGCAGCCGCTCGAAGATGGCGCTGCGTTTCGACGGATTCATTCAGGGCCCGCAATTTGCGAAAAGAGCCAGCGTAAACGGGCGCGCCCCAAAAGACAACCGCCGGGTCGCCGGCTGTCGGGTCGCTGGCACGCCTGCACGCACGATGACGAAAGCCGCTGATATGACGGCAGAATATAGACAGTACGCCGCTGCTTGCAGGTGCCAACAATGTCACATTCGATGTGGCGCGTGCAGCGCTGGGGCTCGGCATAACGCAGCGCGCAAGCAATAAGTCACGCGGACAACGAATGGCACGCTAATTGCGGCAACAGTATCAGAGGCGGCGTCCGCGAGGCGCCGGCCGGCGAAGGCATAACGATGAGCAGCAGGTCCAAGGGAAAGTCCGAAATCGGTTCGTACTTCGTGAACCAGCACCGCGGCCAGTGGATCGCGTTCGGCTTCGTATTGCTGTTGCTGGTCACGGCGATCGACTATGCCACGGGTTTCAAGCTGCGGCTGACCGAGCTGTACCTGGTGGCTCTGCTCGTATTGACGTGGGTGATGGGGCGTCTGTGCGGTATCTTGATATCGATCGGCGCATGCACGTTGTGGGCTTATACGGAAGCGGTGAGCGGCCGCTATATCGACAATCCGTCGCTCCTGTATTGGGATTGGGGTAGCGTGCTGTGCGGTTTCGTGATCATGGTGGTCGCGCTCACGGAACTGCGCAAGGCACTTGAGTACGCGCACTTTCAGTCGCGCAAGGATTCTTTGACCGGTCTCGTCAACAAGGGCGGCTTCTACCAGGTCGTTGGTTCCGAGATCGAGGTCTGCCGGCGCTACAAACGCACGCTGTCGATCGCCTACATCGATTGCGATAACTTCAAGACGGTCAACGACAAATTCGGGCATCACGTCGGCGATGAACTGCTGCGCGTGATTTCAAAAACCATGTTGCGCAAGCTGCGCTCGTCCGACCTCGCCGGCAGGCTGGGCGGCGACGAGTTCGCCGTGATGCTGCCGGAAACCAACGCCGAAGCGTGCCGCATGGTCATCGAAATGCTGCAGCAGCGGTTGGTGCACGCAATGAAAGAGCATGACTGGCCGGTCACGTTCAGCATCGGCATCGCGACCTTTTTGCGCATGCCGGCGTCGATCGAAGACATGATCCGTCAGGCGGACAAGCTCATGTATGCGGTCAAGAACACCAGCAAGGGTGCGATCAAGCAGGAGGTCTTTCACGGCTGAGCGGCTGGCCGCCAGTTATTTGCGCGAAGGCCCCCGTTCGGCAAGACGCCGGCGCGCGCGCACCATCGCCCGCTGCACCACTGCAGCATTCACCCCGACTTCGCGGCCGGCCGCGACCGCCACGGCATCACGCTCGCTGGCGAGGCGTTTTTTGCGCCGCTCAAACCGGACCCGCGCCTGCGTGGCGGCCTCGCGGCGCTCTTCACGCGTAGGCCGTCCGTCCGCCGGCCGCATGCTGATGCAGTCGACGGGGCATGGTGCAATGCAGAGTTCGCAACCCGTGCACGCGCGGGCGATCACGGTATGCATTAACTTTGATGCGCCGACGATCGCGTCGACCGGGCAGGCTTCGATGCACAGCGTGCACCCGATACAGATCGATTCGTCGACGATCGCCACCGCCGGCGCCTGCGCAGCCGTGCGGCTCAAGCGAGCGCCTCTGCCGGGTCGATGCACGGGCGGTTCACATCGGCGGCGAGTTCGCGATGCGTCAGGTGTCCGGCATGCGTCTGCAGGCCCCCACGCAGCCCGGCATCGGCGGCGAGCGCGCGGCGCAATCCCAGGTCGGCGATTTGTTGCGCGTACGGCAGTGTCGCCTGCGTGAGGGCGAGGGTCGCGGTTCGCGCTACTGCCGAGGGCATATTCGGCACGCAGTAGTGCACGATGCCCGCGACGGTGTAAAAAGGATCGGAGTGCGACGTCGGCCGCGAGGTTTCGGCGATGCCGCCCTGGTCGATGCCGACATCGACGATCACGGAGCCTTGGCGCATCATCGCGAGATCGTCGCGCGAAATCAGCTTGGGCGACAATTTTCCCGGCAACAGCACCGCGCCTATGATCAGATCGGCGTCGCGGATCGATTCGCGAATCGCCTGCGGCTCGGCGATACGGGTCTTCAGCCGCGCGCCGAATAATTGCTCGAGAGCGCGCAAGCGGCGTGGCTCCGGATCGAGCAGCGTGACGTCCGCACCGAGACCGCACGCAATGTGCGCCGCGTTCCTACCGACGTTGCCGCCGCCGATGATCACGACTTGGCCCGGTGCGACTCCCGGTACTCCCGCGAGCAGCACGCCGCTGCCGCCGTTGGCCATTTGCAGCGCCCATGCGCCGACCTGGATTGCAAGGCGGCCGGCGATTTCGGACATCGGCGCGAGCAGCGGCAGGCTGCCGTCGGGCGCGGTCACCGTTTCGTAAGCCACACAGCTGACCTTGCGTTCGAGCATCGCCGCGAGTAGCGCCGGAGCGGGCGCCAGATGCTGGTAGCAAAAAATAATTTGCGCCGGCCGGGTTAACGCAAATTCGGCAGGTTGCAGTTCCTTCACCTTGATGACGAGATCGCAAGCGTACGCTTGAGCCGCAGTTGCGACCACGGTCGCGCCGGCGGCTCCATACTCCGCGTCATCGAATCCCACCGCCGCGCCTGCATTGCGTTCGACCTGCACGCGGTGCCCGTTCGCCACGAGCGAGCGCGCGCCGGCCGGAGTCAGGCCGACCCGGTATTCATGGTCCTTGATTTCGCGCGGTATGCCGATTTGCATGCCGGTTCTCTCTGTACGCGTGAGCGGGGTCGTGGCACTGACTGCGATGAACTTTTGCGGAAGACAATGCGGGCAGTTTCGAGGCCTGGGCAGTGTCCGGGATTTACGCCGGCAGCGGCGCTGCGTCGGCGGGCGCGGCTGGCAATGCTTGCCAGTGCCCGTCGATCAGGCCCTGCATCGGCTGGAACTTGACCTTGTACGCCATTTTGCGGCTTTGCGCGATCCAGTAGCCGAGATAGAGATAGGGCCGGTCGTTCTTTACGCAACGGTCGATCTGCCACAGGATATTGAAGGTGCCGTAACTTGCCGCCGGAATCTCGGGGTCGAAAAACGTATAGACTGAAGACAGCCCGTCTTCGAGTTCGTCGACGATGCTCACCATGCGCAGCACGCCGTTTTCGCGGAATTCCACGAGCCGCGACTCGACATTGCTCTGCAGCAGGAAATGCCGGTACTGCTCGCGGCTGTCCTGATCCATACCGCCACCGGCATGCCGCGTCGCCTGATAGCGCAAATACAGCGAATAGTGCTCGTGGCTGTATTTGAGATCGAGCAGGCTCGCGGTCAAGCCTGAGTGCTTCTTGCTGATGCGGCGCTGGGTGCGATTCGGCGCGAAATCCGCCGCGACCACCCGCACGGGCACGCACGCGCGGCAATGATCGCAATAGGGCCGGTACGTAAACGCGCCGCTGCGGCGAAACCCCGCTTTCACGAGTTCGCTGTAGACCGGGGCATCGATCAGATGGCTCGGCGTCGCCACTTGCGAGCGCGCCATGCGCTCAGGCAGATAGCTGCATGGATACGGCGCGGTCGCATAGAACTGCAGCACCGACAGCGGCAGGTCAGTCAATAAGGTCAAGATCCAGTTTCCATGGGCCGGGCACAGGCGAATAGTTTACCAACTCCTGCAGCATACGCATAAAGCCGGTGCGCGGGATCTCGCGCGCGCCCATCGAAGCCAGGTGCGGGGTGTGCATCTGGCAATCGATCATGCGAAAGCGCCAGCGCGCGAGCTGGCGCGCGAGGTGCACGAGCGCGATTTTCGATGCGTCCGGCACGCGCGTGAACATCGACTCCCCGTAAAACATGCGCCCGAGCGCGACGCCATACAGCCCGCCGGCAAGTTCGTCGTCGATCCAGATCTCTATCGAATGCGCCATTCCGCGCTCGTGCAGCGTGCAATAAGCATCGATCATATCGGCGCCGAGCCAGGTGCCGTTCTGCGTTGCGCGCGGTGCGGCGCACGCCGTGATGACGCGCTCAAACGCCGTATCGGCGCGCGCTTCGTAAGCGCGATGGCGCAGCACTTTGGCGAGCGAACGCGCTATTTTCAGCTCGTCAGTCATCAACACCATGCGCGGATCAGGACTCCACCACAAGACCGGTTGGTCCGCGCTGAACCATGGAAAGATGCCGTGGCGGTAGGCGTCGATCAGGCACGCAGGCGACAGCTCGCCGCCGGCGGCAAGCAGGCCGTTGGGCTCGGCGAGTGCGTCGGTGACAGGCGGGAAAGGATGTCCAGGTTGCAGCCAGCGGATCATGCAATGATTTTACGCACCCGCTAAGCCGCGCGGGCGGCCGCGTTGCGTAGTAACGACTTCAGACGCGCGTGGTCCACCGTCAACCGGCGGCGAGCGCGGGTGGTCCGCCGTCAACCGGCGGCGAGTTTCTGGCGGGTTATTCGATCGACCCGCAGGCAATGCGTTCTTTGCCCTGTTGGACAACCAGCCCTTTGCCGAGCAGCCCGCCTGAATTTTTGCTCAGGGAAGTGCCGGTCATCGTGTAAGCGACGACGGCCTTGCCGTACTCGTCGGGTTGCAGGGGGCCGAGCTCGCGCTCGAAGATGCCGGCGCTTGCTGCATCAGCGGCGCTGCAATCGCCTTTTTCATAAACTCGCAGCGTGACCAGGCCCCGCGGCAGCGCGGCGAGCTCGGCATTCACGCGCACCGCATTGCCCGCTTGGGCGAATGTGACATTGCCGTGGACCTGGCTGCCGCTGGCAGGGCGCATGACGGCAGTCGCGGCAGGGCCGCCCGGCTGTGGAGCCGACGCGCAGGCGGCGAGCAACGAGGCAACCACAAGAACTGGCAGTGATAGTTTCATCGACGACTCCTCCTGATAGTGTTGTCAGATACGTCTGTATGCGGCACGCAGGTTTTTACTTATCGTGCCTGACGACGGCTTCGTTATTCGATTACGCCGCAACCGTAGCGTCCACCGGCGTTGCCGGTCGGGTCGGTCTTGAGATCGTCCGCGTTGGCGTGCACGATTAATCCGCGCCCGACGATGCCGTCGGCGCCTTTGCCGACAGAAATGCCGTCGATCATCAGCGTGAGGGTCGCCTTGCCGTATTCGTCGGCGTTCAGATTGCCGAGGTCGCCGGCGTGGCGATCGGGCGTGTTCGGCGCGCCGTGTTTCTTTGCCTGTGGGTTGAAGTGGCCACCGGTGCTCATACCGTCGGCCGCGCTGCAATCGCCTTTCTCGTGGATGTGGAACCCGTGCGCGCCGGGAGACAGACCCGCAATTTCCGCTTTAACGCGCACGCGGCTGCCGACCTGCGTGAATCTGGCGTCGCCGTGGACCTGCGAGCCGCTGGCGGGGCGCACCACCGCGATCGCGCTCGGGCCATCCGGCTCGACGGTCGCGCACGCCGTCACGAATAATGCGCAACCTGCCGCTGCGAAGACGTTTTTCATCGGGACCATCCTCCTGGGTGAAATTCCGCGCCGCCCGGTCTTTGCCGCACGACGGGTTCATCGTCTCCGATTAGGCAGGCGCTGTCAACATTGCACCTGCTGGCGGCAGTAATGCTGCAATTCCGTGACGACCGCGCTGCCGGCGACGGGCAGGCGCGCACGGCGGTCGCCGTATTCGAGCGCGAGCTTGAATTCGTACTTGGCAAAAAACGCTTCGAACATTTCGCCGCCGAGCGTCCCGACGGCGTAGAGATGGTCGTTCGCCTGGTCGTGCTCGAGCAATATCGCCGATAGCGGCTGCGCCGCCGGCCCGCCAAGCACGCGCGCGCCGGTCGCCGGGTCGTATTCGCTGTGCTCCGAGCAGCAATGGATCACGTTGTTGTGCGTAAGTTTGGACGGGCCGGCCGCGGCGCGGTAACTGATGAAACTGATCTGCCGCGTCGGATACGACAGGCGGTGGGCGCAGATCGCCGAGAAGCCGACGATTGCATTTTGCGGGCCGACGCCGCCCGGCCATTCATAGTCGCCGCCCGTTTCGGTTTTGAGCGTCACCGCGCGCTGCGTCGGCCGGCCGAGGTTGAGCAGAAAGCAGGGCGTGGCCGCAAACGGATAATGGAAGATGTAATTGCGGCCGATCGCCAGGCTCGCCGCGCGCAGCGGTTGGCGCGCCGCATCGACGAGCCGCGTGCGCGCATAAAAGCGCGGCCGCAGATTCGCCGCGTGCGCGGGACTGATTCCGAGTGTCACGCCGGCCGCGCAAACGCCGATGAAGTCGCGGCGGTCCATCGCGTTTCAGGCGAGGCGCGCGCGAGGTGCGCCCGCACTGGACGGTTCAGTCGCGAACAACTGTTCCATTTCGCGCCGGAAGCGCGCCGCTTCGGTGTCGATCGCGGCGACGTCGGACCATCCAACCGTCTGGCCTTTGGCGACCGCGCGCTTCACCGCGACACCGTGAGCGAGGCCCAGCGGCAAACCGCCGCATGCGAGCGAATCCGTCGCCGGCATGAGCTTGCCATAGACCGTATAGCCGCCTTCGCCATCGAGCGTTTCGCCGGCCTTGAGGTCGCGCTTGGCGGTCGCTACCACGTCGCCGCGAAATCCGGTCGCCGCCCCGGTGGCTTCACGCCGCAGCCCGACCGACGCCACGCTGATGCCGAGCTCGAGTCCGATCAGGTGGTAAGGCTTGTACATCGCCGAATAATTGCCGGTGGCATCGGTGAGGAGGCCGTACTCGTGAAAACAGCGCCGCACGTACTCACTGTCGGCGGCGAAAGTCACATAGACGCCCCAGCGCAAATCGCGGAACACCGGACGTCCGTCGCGCTCCAGGCTCGAGACGACCTCGACCTGTCCCGCGTGGTGCAGCAGTCCGCCAGCGGCGCGCGGGCGCAGGCAACGCGCGAGATCGTCGACGCCGCACGGCGGAAAGTCGAGACCTTGCGGTGCGGGCGTGAGCCCCGTCGCATTGGCAACCGCGGCCATTTCGATCGCGGACTTGGTGCCGTCCAAGAAAGAATTGAACATCTGCGCGTTGAAGTCGCCGCCCGCGACCATCTCCGGCGTGAATCCGTAGTGTCCCCATACCGTGGCCGGCGTGGAGTCGTGATAGGCGGGCAGGTACTTGGTGCCTTTGCCCGCGGCGACCACGTCGAAGCCCGCCGCGCGCGCCCAGTCGACCATTTCACAGATCAACGCCGGTTGATCGCCGTACGCGAGCGAATAGACGATTCCCGCCTCGGCTGCGCGCCGCGCCAGCAACGGGCCGGCGAGGGCATCGGCTTCGACGTTCACCATCACGATGTGCTTGCCATACTCGCAGCAGGCGAGCACATGGCGGATGCCCGCGGCGGGATTGCCCGTCGCATCGATCACGATTTCGATTGCGTCGGACGAGATGACGGCGAGAGCGTCGTCGGTGATGAAAGTGGCGCCGCTTTTGCGCGCAGCTGCGAGCGAGGGCGCCGCGTATTGCTCGGCGGGCCAGCCGACGCGTGCCAGGCTTTGCCGCGCGCGTGCAGGCGCGAGATCGCAAACCGCGACGAGCTGCAGTCCGGGCGTGCGCCGCACTTGCGACAGGAACATCGAGCCGAATTTGCCGGCCCCGATCAGCGCCACGCGCAGCGGTTCGCGGGCGGCGGCGCGCTGCTGCAGCAGACGATGCAGATTCATGGTTTTACCTCCGGTCGCGGAGAAGAAAAGTTACCACAGCAAAGCAGTTTGCGACAGGGCCGGCGTCCGCGCTCCTGACAGGGCCGGCGCCCGCGCTCCTAACGGCAATCGTCGGCAAGCGCCCGGGGCGCGCGATCGAGATAAAACAGGATCGGCAGCAGGATCACCGTCGAGAGCAGCATGAAATGCGGCCCGAACAGCCAGAAGACGAGCGGCACCGCCACGTAGTAGGCGCGCATACCCGCGGCGTAGAAGGCGCCGGCCCGGTTCAGATGCAGCGCGACGTGTGCGGGCGTGAACGCGCGGTGCTTGAACGTCATAGGCACGTTGATCATGTAACCGACGTGGTGAAAAAGCCGGATCGCCTGCGCGAAGCTGAAGAAGGCGACCAGCATGGCGAGCAGCAGCGCCAGCAGCTTGGTGAGCCATAGTTCCGCATGGGTTGCGCCCAGCAGGTTGAGCGACTGCCACGTCGCGCCGAGATGCTCGCCCTGTCCGGTCAATGTCAGCACGCCGATGATCAGCAGCACCGCGGTCGAGGACAGAAACGTCGCGCCCATGATCGAATTGCGCAGCGTCTGCACCGCGAGCACGTCCTTGTTGCCGGCGGTCATCACCGATTCCACCCACGCCGCGCGCGCCAGCGCATTGACCGCCTGTATCGTGTACAGCGGATCGGCGCGCAGTTTTAAGCGCAAAAAGACGTAATAGGCGACCAGCAGCAACAGGCTCGCGCCGGCGCCTGCGAAATCGTTGCCAATAATTTCCATGGAAATCCTGTCAGTGCATTCAAGCTTCGAGCAGCTTGAGCCGCTGCACCTTGCCCGACGGACCTTTGGGCAGCGCGTCGACCAGCTTGATGAGCTTCGGCGTCTTGTAGCGCCCCAGTTCCCGTTGCGAAAACTCATAAAGCTCGGCGAGCGAACAGCTTGCGCCGGGTTTGAGCACGACGCACGCCATGATTTCCTGCCCGTACTGCGGGTCGGGCATGCCGACGGCGGCGGCTTCGAGCACCGCGGGATGCTTGAGCAGCGCCTCGTCGATCTCGCGCGGCGCGATGTTCTCGCCGCCTTTGATGATGAGTTCCTTGATGCGCCCGGTGATGAACACGAAGCCGTCGGCATCCATATAGCCGAGATCGCCGGTATGCATCCAGCCGTCGGGCCGCAGCGTCCGCGCGGTCGTTGCCGGATCCTTGTAATAGCCTTTCATCACATTGTCGCCGCGCACCATCAACTCCCCAACCTGTCCCGCCGGCAGATCCTTGCCGCTCGCCGGATCGATGACCTTGCCTTCGTTGCCGAACGCGCGGCCGGGACTGCCGATTTTGCGCCGGGCGCGCTCGTACGGATTGGTGAAGCACGGCGCGTTGGTTTCCGTCATGCCGAACGTTTCAATGATGCTGATGCCGAATTTTTCCTCAAAGGCGCGGTGCAACTCCGGCGGCAGCGGGGCCGATGCGGAGCGGCAGAACTTCACCGCGGATAGATCAAGCCCGCTCGCGCGCGGATCGGGCGCATTCAGGAGATACGCGATGATGGTCGGCACGACGTTGATCCAGGTGCAGCGTTGCGCGACGACCGTTTCCCAGTAGTTGGTTACGCTGAAGCGATGCGGCATGACGACCGACCCGCCATGCACAATGGGCGCGACCGCGGTAACGATCTGGCCGTTGATGTGATATAGCGGCAGCGCGCACAGCACGCGGTCTGTCGCCGTCAGTTGATGCGCGCGGCTCGTGAATTCGCCGCCGGCGGCCACGCTTTTGTGCGACAACACGACGCCCTTGGGCTGGCCGGTGGTGCCCGACGTGTACATGAGCAGGGCATCATCGTCTTCGGCGACCGGCGCAAGCTCTGCAGAGCCGGCGGATGCGAGCGCGGGAATTTGCAGCGCGTCGGGATCGATGACGACGACGCTGATGTCGCGTCGAATGTCCTTGAGCGCCGCATGCACCCGGTCGGCGAGTTCGGCGCTCGTGAATACCAGGCGCGTGTCCGAGTGCTCGAGCACGTATGCGAGCTGCGACGGCTGCGCGAGCAGGTTGAGCGGCGCGACCGTAAAGCCCGCGTACATGACGCCGATCAGCAGGCGGCCGGTCTGATAGCCGTTGTGCAGCATGAGCGCGACCTTGTCGCCTTTGGCGAGCCCCTGCGTAGCGAGATAGCGGCCAAGCTCCAGCGAATCGGCCTTGAGCTGTGCATAGGTGAGCACATGGCCCGTTTCGGCCGCGATCAGGTACGCCGCGGCCGGCTGCTCGCGCGCCTGCAAGTCGACGTAGTGCCGGATGGTGCGCATGAAAAATTCGATAACCGCGATGGTCGCGAAGGATTTTTTTCAATACCCCCTTGAGGGGTACGCCAAGGAAAAACTCCAAGCTTTGAAAAAAAACCTTCGCGTCCTTTGTGGTGAGAGCCTTAGATTTTGAATTTCTGGCGGTAGGTGCCGAAGATGTCGTCGGGAGCCGGTTCGCGCGCGGGTATAGTACGCACGATGCGCGTGATGTTGAGAAAATGCTTGTAATGCAGGTTTTCGGAAAAGCTGTTGCCGCCCCACGTGCCGCATCCCATCGACAGCGAAAACGGCAGGCCGTTGTCGAAACTGCCGCCGGTGGCGAACGTATGCGCCTGCTTGACGATGACGCGGCACACCGTCATCTCGAGACCCAGGCGCCGGATATGCGCGTCGTTTTCGCTGTAGATGCCGCACGAGTGACCGTTGCCCATGTAAGCGTAGATATCGCGCAGCGTGGCGAATGCGTGATCGAAGCTGTCGGCGCGATAAACGGTGAGCACCGGCGAGAGCTTCTCGCCGGAAAACGGATAATCGGGCCCCGTGCCGGTCTCCTCGACCAACAGGCACTTGGCGGTCGCGAGTTCAGGGCGCGTGAGACCGGCGATCGCGCAGATTCGGCCGACTGCCTGCGCGGTGACGGCGGATGACAGGTGGCCGCCCGGGAACATCGCTTGCTGCAGCGTCGCTTTTTCCGCCGGGGTCAACAGCATGCCGCCCTGCTTGACGAGCGCCGCGAGCATCGCCGCATAGACGGCGGCGTGCACGATCACGCTGTTTTCGGACGAGCAGCTCGTCGCGTTGTCGAAAATCTTCGACGCCATGATTTTTTTCGCCGCGTCGTCGACATCCGCGCTGTCATCGACGATCACGGCGACGTTGCCGGCCCCGACGCCGAGCGCGGGCTTGCCGCTCGAGTAGCCGGCGCGCACGTTCGCACGCGAGCCGGTCACGACCACGAGATCGGCTTCGCGCATGAGTTCGGTCGACGATTCCTTGGTTACCGGCGCGGGCAGCATTTGCACGAGGTCGAGCGGCGCGCCGACGCGCTGCAGTTCCGCGTGGATATAGCCGACGAGCGCAGCGCAGGTCGTGTACCCCTTGGGTGAGGGCGACAGGATGACCGCGTTGCCGCACTTCAGCGCATTGATGATGTTATTGGCGGGTGTTGCGCCGGGATTGGTCGACGGCACGACCGCCGCGACGACCCCGACCGGGCGCGCGATTTCCGTGATGCCGGTCGCCGCGCTTTCCGCGATGATGCCGGTGGTTTTCGCGGCAGCGAGATCGCGCATGAGCCCGAGCGTCTTGCGGTGGTTCTTGACGATTTTGTCGGCAACGTTGCCCAGCCCCGTGTCCTTGACCGCGAGTTCGGCGAGCGCGCGATTGCGGGCGGGCTCCATGATCGCCCATGCCGCCGCGGTCGCCACTTCGTCTATCTGGGCCTGCGCGTAATGCTGAAAAATGCTCTGCGCGGCGCGCGCGCGCGCGATCAGCGCCGCCACCGCGGCGCGGGTGGACGTCGATTCAATTGCCATGGGGGAGGGGGCAGTCATAAACTCTCGGGGCAAATAATAACGTACTGCGCGTCTGCCGTAGACTGGCGGCGGCGCGTGCATCCAATAAGAGGCCAAGATGAAAACGATTTCGATCCCTGCCTTCGGCGGTCCCGAGCAATTGCAGCCCCTGGAGCTGCCGCGTCCGCAGCCGGAGGCGGGCGAGGTGCTGGTCAAGCTCGAGTACGCGGGACTTAACTTCATCGACGTCTACATGCGCAGCGGACACTATGCGCGCTCGCAGACCTACGCGACGCCGTTGCCGATGACCCTCGGCATGGAGGGCGCCGGCACTGTCGCCGAAACCGGGGCGGGCGTCACTGGTTTCAAGGCGGGCGATCGCGTCGCCTACTGCATAGTGCGCGGCAGCTATGCGGAGTATGCGGTGGTGCCGGCGGCGCGCCTGGTGCCGGTGCCGGCGCACGTGCCGCTCACCATTGCGACCGCGCTGATGCTGCAGGGATGCACCGCGCACTATCTGTCGCACTCGGCCTTTACGCTCGCGCCGGGCACCAGCTGTCTGGTCCATGCGGCGGGCGGCGGGGTCGGCCAATTGCTGACCCAGCTCGCGCATTTGCGCGGCGCGACCGTGCTCGCCACCGCGGGCAGCAAGGAGAAGGCGGCGATTGCCACCGCGTGCGGCGCGGATCACGTGATTTTGTATCGCGACACCGATTTTCGCGCCGCGGTGATGGCGATAACTGGCGGGCAGGGCGTTGACGTCGTTTACGACGCGGTAGGCAAGGACACGATCCATCAAAGCATACGCAGCCTCAAAAAACGCGGCTTGTGCGTCAACTACGGCGGCGCGTCCGGGCTCGTCGCGTCGATCGAGCCGCTCGAGCTCGCCGAAGCGGGCTCGGTTTTTTTCACGCGGCCGCATCTCGCCGATTATATTTCGAACGCCGACGAGTTGCGGGCGCGCGCCGCCGATCTGTTCGGGTGCTACGGCGAGGGCACGCTCAAGCCCGCGATTGACCGCGTATTCGACCTCGCACAGGCGGCGGACGCGCACCGCTATCTGGAAGCGGGCCAGTCGAAGGGCAAGATCCTGCTGAAAATCTGACGGCCAGGCGCTCGCGCGCGCGCGTATTTGGAAAGCGCCGCACGTAAAATGCTAAACTCCACAGCCCAAATTTTGCGCTGCCGGGAAGCAAACAATGAACGAAAAAAAGCACGTAAAGTTTCAGGGGCGACTGGTCATAGTCGGCTTCGGCTCGGTCGGGCAGGGGACTTTGCCGCTGCTGCTGCGCCACATCGACATGCCGCTCGAGCGCATCCGTATCGTTACGGGCGACACCCGCGGCGTCGAGGAGGCGAAACTTTTCGGCATCAGATTTACCGTCAAGCCGTTGACGCGCGAGAATTACCGCGCCGTGCTCGAGCCGCTGGTGAACAAAGGCGATTTCCTGCTCAATCTATCGGTCGAGGTGTCGAGCGTCGAACTTATCGAGTTTTGCTTCAAGCGCGGCGTGATGTATCTCGATACCTGCATAGAGCCGTGGCTGGGTGGCTATACCGATACGCACGTATCGGCGTCGCGCCGGTCGAACTACGGCCTGCGCGAGGAGGTCATGAAGCTGCGCACCAGGCACCCGGAAGGCGGGCCGACCGTGATCCCGACGCATGGCGCGAATCCTGGTCTTATTTCGCACTGGGTCAAGCAGGCGTTGATCAACCTCTCGCGCGACATCCGCAAGCGCGCCGCCAAACCCGAGTCCAAGGCCGATTGGGCGCGGCTGGCGATGGAACTGGGTGTGAAGGTGATTCATTGCTCCGAGCGCGACACGCAGGTCGCGAGTCCCGGCAAGCGGCGCCTTGAGTTCGTCAACACCTGGTCGGTTGACGGCTTCGTCGGCGAGGGCTCGCAGCCGTGCGAACTCGGCTGGGGTTCGCACGAAAAGCATTTTCCGCGCGACGCCAAGCAGCACACGTTTGGCGGCAAGGCGGCGATCTACCTGACGCGTCCCGGCGCATCGGTGCGCGTGCGCACGTGGACGCCTGTGGAAGGCAATTTCCACGGCTTTCTGATTACCCACGGCGAGGCGATTTCGATTTCGGATTACTACACGGTGCGCGCCGGCAAGAAAGTCGTTTACCGGCCGACCTGTCACTATGCCTACCATCCCAGCGACAACACCATACTTTCCCTGCATGAATACGCAGGCAAGAACTGGGCGCTGCCGGAGAACAAGCGCGTCATGATGGACGAAATTTTCGATGGCACCGACGAGCTCGGCGCGCTGCTGATGGGACACGCCAAAGGCGCTTACTGGTACGGCTCGCGACTGTCGATCCACGAGGCGAGGAAACTCGCACCTTTCAACAATGCGACCAGCCTGCAAGTCGCTGCCGGCGTGATGGCCGGTGTCATTTGGGCGATGGAAAATCCGCAGCGCGGCGTGTGCGATCCGGACGATCTGGATTTTCAGCGCGTGCTCGAAATCGCCAATCCGTACCTCGGCAACGTCGTCGGCACCTACACCGATTGGACGCCCCTCAACGATCGCGGCGGACTGTTTCCCGAGGACGTCGATACATCCGATCCGTGGCAGTTCAAGAATTTCCGCGTCATTTAGGCGTGGACCGGCCGTCAAAGTGCGCGTTGCGGGCGCACCCGGCCTTTGATCTGCGTGCGATACATGAGCCGCCGCGCCGCCGAGTCGAACGGATCGCGCCGGTGCATGGTCGTGCGGTTGTCCCACATGAGCACGTCGCCGATACGCCAACGATGCGCGTATGCATGCTCGGGCTGCGCGACGTGCGCCCACAACTCGTCGAGCAGCGTTTCCGACTCGGCGAGCGGCAGGCCGACGATATAAGCGTTGCGCCGGCGCCCGAGGTACAGGGTCGGTTTGCCGCTCGGCGGATGCACGCAAATGACCGGGTGCGCAGTGCCGACCGAATTGACCGGGTCGGCCGATTCCGTGAGCCCGGCGCGCAGGTAGCCGCCCGAATTGTAAGTGCCGTCATGCTTGATGCTGCGGCCGGCCACCGCGGCGCGCAGCGCCCCGGGCAACGCCGCGCACGCCGCGATCATCCCGCATAACCAGGTATCGCCGCCGGCCGGCGGAATCTCGACCGCGTAGAGCAAAGACGCATCCGGCGGCTCGGGCAGATAAGACATATCGGTGTGCCAAACCGCCTCGCCCGCGCCGAGGCTGCCGACCGGTGTGCCGTCGGCGCCGAGGATATTCGATACCACGTAAATCTCGGGATAGCCTTCAACGAACTTCTTGCCGTTCTCGTTGACCGGCGGCGGATCGAGTTCGCCGAAACGGCGACTGAATCCGAGCAGCGCGTCGTGGTCCAGCTGCTGGCCGCGAAAGAGCAGCGCCGAATGGCAGTTCCACGCGCTTTCTATTTCGGCAAACTGAGCCGCGCTGATGCGCGCAAGATCGACGCCGCGAATTTCCGCGCCGACCGCCGCGGTCAGCGGATGGACTTCGACTGCATGACCGCCGTCGTATTTGTCCGCCTTGCTGTTGGTCGTCCCTGTCATCACAGGCTCCTCCGTGATTACGAGTGATCCATCCTATCAGAAACTACGCGGTGCATTGCGCGGCGGCGCTTAAGTGCCGAACACCAGCCGTTCGAGTGTGCAGCGTGCGAGCGCCGTACTGTCGAGGGCGGGGAGAAAGCCGGGCTCGAGCACGATCGCGCCATCGTCGAATTTAAGCGGACGTGCGAGCAGCGGCGAGACGGGCTTGAGAAACCCGTTCATTTCGCCTGCGTTGTTGATGCGCGCCCGCGCCACGCACGCTTCCATCCAGCAGCCGATTTCGCACGCGACGCCATTGCCAAGCACCGGTTCCATGCCGCAGTCGCGGATCGTATCGATCGCGCGCGCGAGGCGGTCGAGGCCGCCCAGCTTCATGAGCTTGACCTTGATAAAGCGCGCGGCCTTGAGATCGGCGGCGCGGCGGATGTCGTCAAGGCCGTAAATCGATTCGTCGAGCATCATCGGCACCGGCGCGACGCACGCCACTGCGCACGCGGACTCCCAATCGCCGGCCGCGCAGGGTTGCTCGAACAGTTCGATACCCTGCGGATCGAGCGCGGCGACAAACCGGCACGCATCGTCGCGCGTGTAACCCTGGTTCGCATCAAGCCGGATGCGCGCGCGCGCGCCGACGACGCGCTGCACGCGCTTCACCATTTCGGTATCGCGCCCGGCATCGAATCCGACTTTGACTTTTAGCGTCGTGAAGCCCTGCGCGAACAATTGCTGCGATTCCACTTCGATCGCCGCGGTTTCCGTGGCGTGCAACAGGCCAAGGACCAGAGCCCGCGTGGGCTGCGCAACGGCGAGCAGACGATGGTTAGCCGCCATTTCCAGCGCGGTGTTGAACGCCGTCGCAGTGAATGGGGCGGGCGTGAAATGCGCATTGAGGCGGGCCGCGATATCATCCGTATCGAGGCCCGCATACTCTTGCGCGAGCTGTTGCGCGAGCTGCCAGCCGCCGGCGAGGGTTTCGTCGGTGTAGCCGGTGAGATAAGTCGCTTCGCCGAGTCCGGTGCGCCCATCCTTGTCGCGTACCTCGACGAGCAACGTATCGAACGCATGAACCGGGCCGAACGACAGCCGGTATGGCGTGCGCAACGGCACCCGCAGGCGGTAAATCGTCAACTGCTCTATTTTCATTGCAGACGTCCGGAAGGTGGCGAAGTGTCGCGTGGTGCTGCCTATAATATAGCGGTTTCCCCCTTCAACGCTTTGCCCGGTCAACGCTTTACCCGGTCGACGCTTTACCCGCTCAACGAGAGGTAGACCCATGCATGAGGGCACGCATTCGCCGATGGATCAGCCGTCGGCGTGGGTCGAGCGCTGGGCCCCGCGCATACCCGCCGGCGGAACCGTGCTCGATGTCGCCTGCGGCGGCGGACGGCATGCGCGCTGGCTCGCGGCGCGCGGCTACCGCGTCGAAGCGGTCGATCTTGATGCGCAGGCGTGCGGGGCGCTGGCCGGCATCGCGGGAATTCACACCCGGGTCGCGGATCTGGAGGGTGGCGCGTGGCCCTACGCGGGCGCGTGTTTCGCGGGAATTGTCGTCGCCAATTATCTACATCGTCCGCTGTTGCCGCTGCTGGTGCGCGGTCTGGCGCCCGGCGGCGTGCTTATCTATGAGACTTTTGCCGCGGGCAACGAGCGTTATGGCCGGCCACGCAATCCCGATTTCCTGCTGAAGCCGGGCGAACTTTTGCAGGCGGCGCATGGGCATCTCGAGGTCATCGCCTATGAAAACCTGACGATCACCGGTCCGCGGCCGGCGGTAGTGCAGCGCATGTGCGCGGTCAATGGCGAGTCCGCGCGCCGCGGATAGACGAAAGTCGTGCCGCGGCTGAAACTTTTGGGCGGCCTGCGCGTTGGTAATTGATAGGCGCAATTCGCGCCCGTTGAATGACGGCGGCCCGAACATGGAATCGGAGAAGGACAAACAGCAGTCACTCGTTGCTTACGCTGACGAAGTGCTGTGCGCGAACTGGCATCCGCTGGTGCTGATGCTCGCCGAGCCGCTGGTACGCGTGCCCAAGACCGCGCTCGACGCCGTCGAGGCGGAGGATTTTCTCGCCCGCCTGTATTCCTGCCAGCAGGCCTGAACCGCCTGCGCGCGCGGCGCTACTCCGGTCCCGCGCCCGTGCCCGGAACCGGCATAACCGCGCGCTCCGAAGGATGTTCAGGGCGCCGCTCAGATGCGGTAAAATCCCCGGTCTATCTTGACGCTCAAGCAGTAATTTCAGGAAAATCCGCACGATGGCACAACTCACCGGCAGCATGGTCGCGATTGTCACGCCGATGCATGAGGACGGCAGTCTGGATTTCGATGCATTTCGCAAACTGCTCGACTGGCATGTCGCGGAGGGCACCGACGGCATTGTGGTCGTCGGCACCACTGGCGAATCGCCGACGGTCGATTTCGACGAGCATCATTTATTGATCAAGACCGCGGTCGAGCATGCGCGCGGCCGCGTGCCGATCATTGCCGGCACCGGCGCCAATTCGACCCGCGAAGCAATCGAGCTGTCGGCGTATGCGAAACAGGCCGGCGCGGACGCGAGTCTTTCCGTGGTCCCTTACTACAATAAGCCCACCCAGGAAGGGCTGTACCGGCATTTCCGCGCGATTGCCGAAGCGGTCGACATTCCGCAAATCGTCTACAACGTGCCGGGGCGCACGGTCGCGGATCTGCAGACCGAAACGATGGTGCGGCTGGCGCAGGTGCCCAATATCATCGGGCTCAAGGATGCGACGGCTAACCTGGAGCGCGGGGCCGAATTATTGCGCCAGCTGCCATCGCACGTCTCGGTATTTAGCGGCGACGACGCGACGGGGATCGCGTTGATGCTGTTGGGCGGCCGTGGCGTCATTTCCGTAACGGCGAACGTCGCGCCACGACTCATGCATGAGATGTGCGCGGCCGCCTTGAAGCCCGATCCCGCCCTTGCCCGGGAACTTAATAACCGGCTGATGGGTCTGCATCGCAACCTGTTTGTGGAAGCCAATCCGATTCCGGTCAAGTGGGCAGTGAGCCATCTGAAGCTGATTCAGGCCGGCATCCGGCTGCCGTTGACGACGTTGTCGCCAAATTTTCATGAACCGGTGCGCGCGGCTATGCGGCAGGCGGGCATCGATGCATAAAGGAACTGAAAAAGGAACTGCAATGATCCTGTCACCGCGATGGAAGACGGCGACCATGGTGTGCGTTGCGGCACTGCTCGGCGCGTGCAGCGCTTTGCCCAAGCTCGAAAGCGACAGTATTGAATACAAGTCGGCGTCTAAAAACCGGCTGCCGGATTTGCGCGTGCCGCCCGATCTCACCAAGCCGACTGCGGACGACCGCTACGCGGTTCCCGACGCGAAGGGGGGCGCGCTGCTGTCCGATTACGACAAGGAACGGCGCGCGGCTCCCGACCCGGCTAAAACCGTGGTGTTGCCGGCGCAGACGAACGCACGGGTCGAGCGCTCGGGCAACCAGCGCTGGCTGGTCGTACAGAGCGAACCGGATGCGGTATGGAACGTCGCCAGGGAGTTCTGGCAGGAATTGGGGTTCGTCATCGCCGTCGAAACGCCCGAGGCCGGCGTCATGGAAACGGATTACGCCGAAAGCCGCGCGAAGCTCGACGCCGGCGTCGTTCGCAACTTCCTCGGCAAGATACTCGACAGCATTTCCTCGACCGCGGAGCGCGACAAGTTTCGCACCCGGCTGGAGCGCGGCACGGAGCCGGGCAGCACCGAAATTTACGTGAGCCACCGCGGCATGGAAGAGGTCTACATCAATGAGGGCAAGAGCGACACGCGCTGGCAGCCGCGCCCGCCGGATCCCGACCTCGAAGCCGAAATGCTGCGGCGGATGATGGCGCGCTTCGGGGTGCAGCAGGAGCGCGCCAAGATCGAGGTCGCGCAAGCCAAACAACCGCAGGGCCCCGCGCGCGCGACGCTGGTCAAGGGGCAGGGCGGCAGCATGCTGTCGGTAAACGACCAGTTCGACCGCGCCTGGCGGCGTATCGGCCTCGCGCTCGACCGGGTCGGTTTCACCGTCGAAGACCGCGACCGCTCGAAAGGTCTTTATTTCGTGCGCTATGTCGATCCGGACGCCGATAACAAAAGCACCCCGGCGAAAGGCGGCTTCTTGTCGAAGCTCAACCCTTTCAGCAAAACCGAGAAGCCGACCTCGAAAGAGCAATTCCGCATCCAGGTCAAGGACGTGAGTACGACCAGCGAGGTCAGCGTCCTCAACAAGGACGGCGCCGAGGAAAAATCGGACACCGCCAACCGCATATTGTCGCTGCTCTACGAGCAGCTGAAGTAATGCGGGTGCGCAGGTACGAGCACCCGCGCACCGCCAGCCGCAGACCCGCCAGATTTTATCTCCCCGTGCGCGCGATGCGCGCGCGGCTGCGCGGATGATGCGGTTCGCGTCCCTCGGCAGCGGCAGTGAAGGCAACGGCCTGCTGATTGAGGTCGCCAGCACCCGGATCCTCGCCGACTGTGGATTTTCTCTTGGCGACACGCTCGCGCGCCTCGCGCGCCTGGACGTGACGGGCGAATCGCTGGCCGCTATTCTGATCACGCACGAACACGACGACCACGTGGGCGGGGCGGCGCGGCTCGCGCGCAAATTCGGTATCCCGGTATGGCTTACGCACGGCACGCTGCAAGCATCCGGCAAGGCGCTGGCAAAGATCGAAACAATGCAGGTTTTTGACTGCCACCAGCGTTTCGCGATCGGCGACATCGAGATTGAGCCATACACGGTGCCCCACGACGCGCGCGAGCCGTCGCAATTCGTCTTCAGCGATGGCGCGAGCCGCATCGGGTTGTTGACCGACGCGGGCTCCCTGACCGCGCACATGCAGGCCGTGCTGAGCGGGCTCGACGCGCTGGTGCTCGAATGCAATCACGACCTCGACCTGTTGTGGGGCAGCGGTTACCCGCAACGCCTGAAGGAACGCATCGCGGGCAGGTTTGGGCATCTCGACAACCAGACCGCCGCCCAATTGCTTGGATTGATCGATTGCAGCCGCCTCCAGCACGTGGTGGCCGCGCATTTGAGCAAGCAAAATAATACAGCCGAGCTCGCGAGCGCGGCGCTCGCGCAGGCGCTGAATTGCACGCGCGAGTGGATTGGCGTTGCAACCCAGGGCGAGGGCTTCGGCTGGCGCCAATTGAGCTGACAATGACGATCTGCCAATAAAAAAGCCGGCTCTAAAGCCGGCTTTTTTTGATCCGAACCTGTTTAACCAGGCTGCTTCGGATCCTTCTTCGTGTCGCCCGACGGCGAGGTGGAGGGGGGCGCGCTCATTCCCTTGGCGTCTGCTTTTGGCGCATCCGACTTCATGGCATCCGGAACCGGTGCAGGGGCCGGCGGAGGTGCCGGCGTGGCCGCAGGTGCCGGCGCGGGCGCCGGTTGTTTAGGCGCCGGCGCGGGTTTTTCGCCGCAGGCGGTCAAGCCGACCGCCAGCAAAGCGGCAATCAGAAATGTGCGATTCATGGTTTTCCCTTTAACTTGAAAGTAAATATGATGTTGGCGTAACTGGCCGGGATGGACGGCCGCCGGGATGGACGGCCAATACGCGGGCCATTCACGGGGGGAATTGTAGTCGCATTCACCCGTCATTTCCAGAGCGCTGCGCGTCAGAGTCCGATCGTGGTGGCCGCTACGGCGGCGGCCGATGCCTGCCAGATTTCGTCGAAGCGCTTGATCAGCAGGCTGGTTGCCGCGACGTCGCCGACGGTCGCTACGCCGCGCATGTCGGTGTAATGAAAGCGCCGCACGAAGCGCGTATCGTCGGCCACTGCGAACGGATCGTACACGCGCCGCGCAGCGCGCAAGGTCTGATGCACAGCGAGGCCGTGGCTGAAGCGCTTGAGCAAAATTATGAGGCGCGGGCAGTCGCGCACGACGTTCGACGTTTCGTGCAGCACGATCCTGACGCGGTTGGTACGTCGCGCGAGCAAAAACCGGCTCAGCAATTCGTAACGCGCCGGCGAGTTGAAGCTGCGGCCGATGGACTGGTCGAAAATTCGTATGGTGTGGGTCGCGTTGGCGAGCAGCTCATCGAGCGCCGCGTCGTACGCGGAGAGCCCCTCGAGTTTGCGCTCGCCGGGCATGCGGTCTGGCGGAACGGGCTGCATGGAACACGCGGGAGTTAATCGGCTACTTCAATATAGCCCGACCGGTACCACTCGTAAAGCAATGCGCGCGTCGCCGTATTGGTGCGCGTGCGCGCCGGCAGGCTGCGCTCGTCGGCGAGGCGGTGCAGGACCTGCGCGGACCCTGCCGCAACGCGGGTGGTCTCGCTATTAACGAAGATTTGCGCGCCGGATGTCAGCATGCGTGTCGCCAGAGCGAGGCGCACGCCGCGCGCGTGCGCAAGCTCGGCGAAGCGCTGCGCGGAAACGCGCCGCGCGCGCCGGAAGACGACACCGGCACGCGGCTCGGTCAGGTATTCGCCGAGACAACGCTCGATGTCGGCGTCGCTCCACTGGATTGAATTCACCATCGTCCTGATTTTTCGCAGCATGTCCTGGCCGATCGCCGCCGGCCGGCGCTGGGGTCGCAACTTCGGATCGCGATAGGCGTGGTCGGCGCGCGCTTCGTCGCGCAGGAAATCGAGAAAGCGCTCGGTGATCTCGCGCCGGCCGGGCGCGCGAAAGCCCACCGACCATGTAATGCACTCGTCGACCGCGACGCCGTGATGCGCATAGCGCGGCGGCAGATACAGGACGTCACCGGGCTGCGCAGAGCACGCGCGCTGCGGGCGGAAGCGGCGCAGTATCTTGAGTGGCGCGCCGGGGATGAGCTCGAGATCGCGTTGTGCGCCCAATTCCCAGCGCCGCTCGCCGCTGCCCTGCACCAGGAATACGTCGTAGCTGTCGAAATGCGGGCCGACGCTGCCGCCGGGCGCTGCATAGCTCGCCATCACGTCGTCGTGGCGCGCGTAGGGTATGAAATCGAACGCCTGCTGCAGTGCGCGCGCCGCGGGCAGCACCGATTCGAGCCCATTGACGAGCAGCGTCCAGTCGCGCCGCGGCAGTCGCAGCAGATCACGCTTGCGGAATGGCCCGCGCTCCACCCGCCAGGACCTACGCGCACCGATGACGAGACGCGACTCGACATCGTCGCGGCACGCGAGCTCCAGCATGCGCGCACGATCCAGCGCACCGGCATAGGCAGGCAGTGCGGCGCGCGCGAACAGCGGTTTTTTCTGCCAGAATTCCGCCAGGAACGCTCGTGTGTCAGCTCCGCACTTAGGTAGATTGTCCGTCATGTTTCGATTATAACGTCCTGATTATAATTGTCCGCGCGCGCACTGATGCGCGCTGCGCGAATGGCCAGGTTGTTCGTGAACTGCGGCGTATGGACACGCGCGGTACTTTGCTACAATTAATCCGTGACGATTCACACGGAATGCGGAACGCTGAAGCTCCAGGCCGGTCAGTCGGCCCCGGGTTTCGATTTGCCTGACGCCGAAATGGAAGCGGTGAGCCTTGCCGGGTTCCGCGGTCACAAGACGGTCGTGCTGTATTTTTATCCGCGCGACGATACGCCGGGCTGTACGCAGGAGGCGATCGAATTCAGCGATTTGCAGGACGATTTCGCGCGCGTCGACGCAGTGGTGGTCGGCGTCAACATGGATGATTGCCTGAGCCACAGCGCGTTTCTCGACAAGCACGGACTCGCGGTGCAATTGCTCGCGGACGTGGACGGCGAGGTCTGTAATAATTACGGCGTGCTGCACGAGAAGGAGCACGACGGCCGCAAGAAGACCTGCATCCAGCGGTCGACTTTCATAATCGGCAAGGATGGCGTGGTCAAGCATGCGCTGTACGGGGTGAGCGCGCGCGGCCATGCGGCGCAAGTACTGCAACTCATAAGGGACATTCGAAAATGCAAGTAGCGCAGGACACAGTGGTATCGCTGAATTACGAGCTGTTGAATTCCGAAGGGGAGATGATCGAGAAGACGGAGGAGCCGATCGAATATCTGCACGGCGGCTACGACGGCATCTTTTCGCGCGTCGAGGAGGCGCTGAACGGCAAGACCGCCGGCGAAACTTGCGAGGTTTACCTGCAGCCGGACGATGCGTTCGGCGAGTACGACGAGAAGCTCGTGCAGATCGAGGCGCGCGCGAAATTTCCGCCCACGATCGAAGTCGGCATGCGTTTCGAAGGCGAGGCCGGGGATTCGGGCGAGACCATGGTTTATACGGTGACTGATATCGCGGACGACAAGGTTGTCGTCGACGGCAATCACCCGCTGGCCGGCATGGCGCTGCGCTTTCAATGCACGGTCAACGCGGTGCGCGCGGCGACCACGGAGGAACTCGAGCACGGGCATGTGCATGGCGCCCACGGCCACCACCATCACTGACGCGCCGTCGCCGCACGCCACACGCACGCCACATTAAAGCGCGCATTCGCGCGCGGCTATTTCTCGAGCATGCTTTTCAGGACGTAAAGCGCTTCCAGCGCCTGCTTGGGCGTCAACGCGTCGGGCACGAGCTCGCGCAGCTTTGCAAGCAGCGCGGAGTCGGCGGGTGGCGCGGGCGCGGCGGGTAAGGAGAACAGGTCCGGTTGACGGCCGCGCGCCACGCCGTCCTGCTCCAATTGCTGCAGATGTTTTTTGGCGGCGCGGATGACGCCGGCCGGCACCCCCGCAAGCTGCGCCACCTGCAGACCGTAGCTCTGGTTGGCGGGGCCGTCTTCCACGCTGTGCAGAAATACGATGTGATCCTTGTGCTCGACCGCGTCGAGATGCACGTTGGCGAGCTGCCTGAATTCCTGCGCGAGGCGCGTCAATTCGAAGTAGTGCGTCGCGAAGAGAGTCAGACATTTATTGGCGTCGAGCAAATGGCGCGCGATCGCCCACGCGAGCGCGAGCCCGTCGAAGGTCGACGTGCCGCGGCCGATCTCGTCCATCAGCACGAGGCTCGCCGGCGTCGCGTGATGCAGGATGTACGCGGCTTCCGTCATCTCTACCATGAAGGTCGAACGGCCGCCGGCAAGGTCGTCGGCGGCGCCGATGCGCGTAAAGATCTGGTCGAGCGCGCCGATTTTAGCGCGCCGCGCCGGCACGAACGAGCCGCAGTGCGCGAGTAGCGCGATCAGCGCGACCTGCCGCATGTAAGTCGATTTGCCGCCCATATTGGGTCCGGTGACGAGCAGCATCTGCCGCGAGACACTGAGGCGGGCGTCGTTCGCGATGAAATTGTCAACTTGCGCCTCGACGACCGGATGGCGCCCGCCTTCGATCTCGATCAGCGGCTCGGCGGCAAGTTCGGGTATCGACAAGTCGAGTGAATGCGCGCGCTCGGCGAACGTCGCCAGTAAATCGATTTCGGCGAGCGCGCTCGCCACGCGCTGTAATCCCGGGATGGCGGGCGCGAGCTCGTCGAGCAACCGGTCGTACAGCAGCTTCTCGCGCGCGAGCGCGCGCTCCTGCGCGGACAACGCTTTGTCCTCGAACGTTTTGAGCTCCGGCGTGATATAGCGTTCGGCGTTCTTGAGCGTCTGGCGCCGCCGGTAATCGTCGGGTACTTTTTCGGATTGCGCGCGCGTGACTTCGATATAGAAGCCATGCACGCGGTTGTACTCGACTTTGAGAGTGGCGATACCGCTGCGCGCGCGCTCGCGCGCTTCGAGATCGAGCAGGAACTGGCCGCAGTTGCGGTCGATCGCGCGCAGTTCGTCGAGCTCGGCATCGTAGCCGTCGGCGATCACGCCGCCTTCGCGCACGATCGCCGCCGGCTCCGCCAGGATGGCGCGGGTCAGCAGGGTTGCCGTGGTATCGATCGGCTGCACGCCTGCCGCCAGTTCGCGCAGGCGCGGGCTGTCCAGTTTCGCCAGTTGCGCGCCGAGGGCCGGCAGCCGCGCCAGCGTATCGCGCAAGCCGGAAAGATCGCGCGGACGCGCGCTTTTCAGCGCAATGCGCGCGGTGATGCGCTCGACGTCGGCGCAGGCCTTCAGCTCGTCGCGCAGCGCGGCGGATGCCGCGCCGCGATCAGTGGCGAGTACCGCGACCGCGTCGAGCCGCTCGCCGATCGGCCGGTGATCGCGCAGCGGATGATGCAACGTGTGGCGCAACAGCCGGCTGCCCATGCTGGTCGCGCACGTGTCGAACAGCGATAACAGCGTGGGCGCGGGTTCGCCGCGGATGGTTTCGGAAATCTCGAGATTGCGGCGGGTTGCCGGATCGATCGCGAGATAGGCAGTCGCATGTTCGACGGCCAGTGCGGTGACGTGCGCGATCGCGTTGCCTTGAGTTGCGCGCGCATATTCGATCAGCGCACCCGCCGCGCAGGTCGCGGCCGGCATGCCGGTAAGGCCG